>JAYNJA010000051.1:0-14106 GCA_038109705.1 Thalassolituus sp.
AATCATTCAATGCCTTGTAGGAGCCGTTCAGCCAGCTTGCCTGGCTAACGGCGATAGATCTTGCCGCCCCCACCTATTTCGCCGATAGCAAAATACGCTGATCGGCTCCTACGTATCTGTGATAACACCGCTATTTGACGGAATCATTCAATGCCTTGTAGGAGCCGTTCAGCCAGCTTGCCTGGCTAACGGCGATAGATCTTGCCGCCCCCACCTATTTCGCCGATAGCAAAATACGCTGATCGGCTCCTACGTATCTGTGATAACACCGCTATTTGACGGAATCATTCAATGCCTTGTAGGAGCCGTTCAGCCAGCTTGCCTGGCTAACGGCGATCGCTCTGTCGGCGACATTTCTTACAGGCACAAAAAAAGGCGACCCGAAGGTCGCCTTTTCAGAACACTAACGTGTCAGCAACAATTAGATGTTGTTGAACTGGTTAGAAGTGTTCTTAGCACCGCCTGCTTTCAGAGCGTTCTCACCAGCAAAGTATTCTTTGTGGTCGTCGCCCATGTCAGAGCCAGCCATGTTCTGGTGCTTAACGCAAGCGATACCCTGACGGATTTCCTTACGCTGTACGCCAGCAACGTAGCCCAGCATACCAGCTTCACCGAAGTACTCTTTAGCCAGGTTGTCCACAGACAGAGCAGTCGTGTGGTAAGTAGGCAGAGTGATCAGGTGGTGGAATACGTTCGCTTCGCGTGAACAATCCGCCTGGAAAGTCTTGATGCGAGCGTCAGCTGCAGCAGACAGTTCAGAGTTGTCGTAGTCAGCAGACATCAGCTTGTCGCGATCGTATGCAGATACGTCTTTACCTTCAGCTACCCATGCATCATAGGTCTGCTGACGGAAGCTCAGAGTCCAGTTGAAAGATGGAGAGTTGTTGTAAACCAGCTTAGCGTCTGGGTGTACTTTACGTACTTCGTCCATCATATCTTTGATTTCGTGAACTGTTGGAACCGCAGTTTCGATCCACAGCAGGTCAGCACCAGCGTTGATAGCTTCAACACAGTCGAATACGCAACGCTCGTGGCCAGTGCCTGGACGGAACTGGTACAGACCAGAAGGCAGACGCTTAGGACGAACCAGCTTGCCGCCACGGTTGAATACAACGTCGCCTTCAGCCATGTCAGCTACGTCAACTTCTTCAACGTCGAGGTAAGAGTTGTATACGTCGCCCTGATCGCCTGGCTCTTTAACCACTGCGATTTCTTTAGTCAGGCCAGCGCCTTCAGAGTCAGTACGTGCAACGATAACACCTTCGTCAACGCCCAGTTCCAGGAAAGCGTAACGCAGAGCGCGCAGCTTAGCGTGGAAGTCGTTGTGAGGTACGGTTACTTTACCGTCCTGGTGACCACACTGCTTCTCGTCAGCAACCTGGTTTTCGATCTGCAGACAGCAAGCACCCGCTTCGATCATCTGCTTAGCCATCAGGTAAGTCGCTTCAGCGTTACCGAAACCAGCGTCGATGTCAGCAATGATAGGTACGATGTGAGTTTCGTAGTTGTCGATCTGGCTCAGGATTTCAGTTTCTTTCGCAGAATCGCCAGCTTCACGAGCTGCGTCCAGAGCGCGGAACAGACCACCCAGTTCACGTGCGTCAGCCTGACGCAGGAAGGTGTACAGTTCGTTTACCAGAGAAGCTACAGCAGTTTTCTCGTGCATAGACTGGTCAGGCAGAGGACCGAAGTCAGAACGCAGAGCAGCTACCATCCAACCAGACAGGTACAGGTAACGACGCTTAGTAGTACCAAAGTGCTTCTTGATAGAGATCAGCTTCTGCTGACCTACAAAACCGTGCCAGCAGCCCAGAGACTGAGTGTACTTGGTTTTGTCTTTGTCGAACTCTGCCATGTCTTCACGCATGATTTTGGCAGTGTAACGAGCGATGTCGAGGCCAGTTTTGAATTTGTTCTGAGCACGCATGCGAGCTGCAGATTCTGGGCTGATAGCACCCCAGAATTCGTTGCCACCGATAACGCCTTCAAGCGCTTTGATATCTTCTTGGTAAGTCGACATGAGTCAATCCTTCAAAGAGTGTGTATAAAAAGTAATTCAGACAAACCTGAGCTGGTCTGAGACTTCGGACATGCGAATGGTAGTGCTTTGGCACTCATAATTAAAATCAATAGTATCTATGTGTACTATTTTCGAGGTGAATGTAGCCTGAGAGGGTGATCAGCCAGCGGATGCAGGCAGAAGGATGGTGAAAGTTGTACCGATTCCGACAGTACTTTCCACACTGATTTTACCATCGTGCTCTTCGATAAAGCCGTGAGAAAGCGACAACCCGAGGCCGGTTCCCTGCCCCACAGGTTTGGTAGTAAAGAACGGGGTAAAGAGGAACTTCATGTTTTCTTCAGAGATGCCGTGGCCATTATCACGAAAGGTGATTTCTACCCAATCATCAACCTGACGGGTCTTGATATGGATATCGCCATTTTCGCTGACCGCCTGGTTGGCGTTAGCGATCATGTTGGTGAATACCTGATTCAGCTTGCCGAAGTATCCCTTCACCGGCTGAACATCACCGTAATCTACATGTACTTTGGCGTGGTACTTGGTCTGGTTGCTGAGGATGTTGACTGCACCACGCACACACTCGTTTACGTCGACCATATCCATATCGCCACTGTCTTCGCGGGTGAAGGATTTGAGGTCAGCGACGATCTGTTTTACCCGCTCCAGACCTTCAATGGTTTCTGAGGTCAGGCTTTCAAAATCCATCAGCAGGTATTCCACATCATGCCGGGTCAGGCCTTCACGCCAGGCATTGCGGATAGCTGTACCGTCGGCACCGCTGTTGATCAGCTGGTCCATGGTGAAGACGAAGGTGTTTATGTCTGACATCCCCTCTGCCATAGTGCAGAAGTTACTGTAGATAAAGCCGATCGGGTTGTTAATTTCATGGGCTACACCTGCAGAAAGCACCCCCAACGAAGCCATTTTCTCGTTATGTACGAGAGCTTCCTGGTTTTCCTGCATGCTGTCGTGCGCTTCCTTGAGTTTACGGAATGACTCATAAAGTTCGCGGGATTTGTCTTCAAGCATCTGCTCTGCTTGTTTTCGCAGCTGCTTCTCCCTCAGGTACGCTTCTTTGTAATCGTCACCCATCGGCGCCCTCGTCCAGTGTAATCATAATTTCGCATGCATCCGCTCCTGTGTGCATGCAGACATCATGGGTCATGCTGATTCCGGTTCCGTAATGATTGGCTGATCCCTGTATCAGGCCTTCTGCCAGATGGCAGAGCTTCCGCGACGAGCAGTACACCATGGTCAGTTTATCCGGCACGTCATTACGGTAGGTAAAACTTGGCAGGTTGGCGTCGGGATAGAGTTTGAGTACCTCAACATGCACGATCTGATCAACTGACAGCAGAAAATCAAACAGCGTCGTACAGTTTTCGAAGAAGGATGGAAATCGTTGGTAGAACTCTCCCACCATATAGATGCCAAAATCTCTCAGTAACGCTTCCTGACTTTTTCCAGTGTAGTCCATCGCTGCGCCGACGAGAGCAAACATGTCTTTGTCCGGGTAGCTTTCAGACGAGAGGTAGAGGCCGTCAAGATTGGCTTTTTCAAGCAGAATATTCCAGCCTTCTAGGCCGAACTTCTCCTCTACCATGTCCCGCAGTATGTCAAAAACGACACCTTTCATAGTCAGCCCTCTGCTACCGCGTTCGCCGTTTCCCGCTCGACCAGCACTTCGAGTTCACGGCCCGACCACAACTCCAGGTGCCGGAGCTTATTGATCAGTTCGTCACTCAATTCGTGCCCTCTAGTGAGCAGAATGACGCCACGCTCACTGTAAAGGTCTTGTGCCAGTACCATCCCGTGCTGGAGTTCATCTGCCGTAATACGTATTTCATTGACTGCCAATTCGTCAGCGTTGAAGGCACTGCAACGTTCACAGAATATATTCACCAGCACTGGGTCATAGCGATTGGAAGATTGATTTATCAATTCCGTCCGGGCAGCCTGGGCTGACACCGGCTCACCAGTAAATCGACCGCGTATCAGGTCTGTGTAATCACGCACGAGAGCAATAATCCGCGCCCCCACCGGGATGTTGTTTCCGGCAAGGTGGTCGGGGTAGCCAGAGCCATCGTAGCGTTCAAACTGGCTACGCAGCATGGCAGAAGTGTTTTTCATTCCGGGGATACCCATCAGGGAAGCTTCTGCTACGACAGGAACCTGAGCATAAAACCTCATATCAGCGCCGTCGTATTCGTTGAACGGTTTTTTCAGCAGTTCATCAGGCAATGCAATATTGCCGATTTCTGATAACAGCGCCGCATCGCGGATCTCACGAACATCCTGCGCAGACAGATCCAGCGCTTCTGCCAGCGACTCCGCCAGAGTCGAGCGCATATCGCCAGCGGCGGCAGCGCCCGGGTCACGCAAGGCAGCAAGACTTGAGGCCAGGCGGAGTACATGGCCGTAGCTCTTCTGCAGGTCAGAGAAGGCATGACGGATGAGACGAGCGTTTAACATCAGCTCTTCGGTACGGTCCCGTACCCGCTGCTCAAGAGACCGGTTCAGCTCCTGCAGTTCCTGATTGCGGGCACTCAGCTCGTCATTGAGCGGTGGGTTATGTAGCTTAAGACTTCGGGCTCCGAGGCTTTCTTCCACAAGCGAGCGTAGTGCAGTATCGTCCCAAGGCTTGGTCAGATAGTGATGGATCTTGCCTTCATTGACAGCACGGACAACGTCTTTCACGTCGGAGTGCCCGGTAAGTAGGAAACGGATCGTCTGGGGTGCTCGCTCTGTTACCTGAGAGAGAAACTCTGCGCCATCCATCTCGGGCATCCGCATATCGCTGATAATCAGATCAACCCCTATATTGTGCATCAACTGCAGAGCCTCGACACCGGAGGCGGCAGTGACTATATCGACGGGCAATCGCTTGAGGGATCGGGTCAACGCCTTGAGAATGTTCTCTTCGTCATCGACCAACAGAACAACAGGCCTTTCTGAGGGCGCGGGCTGCTGTTTATCGGGACTTGAAAAGATCATGAATTCCGCTCCACTGAGGCTATCTGAATTCAGTCTAGACAATGATCCGAGGCCTGCCTCCCGACAACGTAATATTCCCGTAAGGCCAGCTGTAGAACGTCGTGGTTGTCAGGTCTGTCGCGATATATCTTTAGGACACGATATAAAAGTGCGCCTAATTAAGAGCCTTTCTCTACTGATAATTCTCTTACAACGCCTCGGCAGCCGCCGCCGCACTGGACCAGGCCCATTGAAAGTTGAAGCCACCCAGATGCCCGGTGACATCGACCACTTCGCCAATAAAGTAGAGTCCATCAACAAGCGCTGACTCCATCGTCTGTGAAGATAGCTGCTGCGTATTCACACCGCCGATGGCGACCTCGGCGGTGCGGTAGCCTTCTGTTCCCGCTGGCTTGATCACCCAATGGTGCAGCGACTGGGCCAACGCCTGAATCGTCTTCTTGCCGGGTTCCGCAAGAAAGCGGTCTTCGATCTTATGAAACTGTAGCCACTGATCGGCAAACTTCTGTGTCGTCAGACCAGCAAGCCAGGTACGCAGATGGGTTTTGCCTTTTCCTTGCTGCGCTTGTTGAAATTCATCTGTGATATCAAGACCCGGCAGAAGGTCTACTTCAATGCTGTCGCCACTGTTCCAGTACGATGAGATCTGAAGGATCGCGGGGCCACTGAGACCGCGATGAGTGAACAGCATGTCATCACTGAAGCTTTTATCATTGCAACTGACTACCGCAGGCATGGCTGTCCCGGACAACGCCTTACACAGGGCACTCAGTTGGTCAGTAATAGTAAACGGCACAAGAGCGGCCCTGACAGGAAAGACTTCATGGCCAAACTGCTCTGCCACTTCGTAACCAAATCCGGTTGCTCCTAAGGTAGGAATAGAAGGCCCGCCCGTAGCAATGACCAGTGCACTGGCCTTAACAACACCTTGATTTGTGCGAATCAGAAACCCGGCGTCGGTCTTGCTGATGTCAGTCACAGAGGTATTCAGGTGAATGCTCGCGCCGGCCCTTTCGCACTCCGACAATAGCATCTGTAGAATGTCAGAGGCTTTATTGTCACAGAACAACTGACCATCTTTCTTTTCATGGAATGCCACGCCATAACGACTGACCAGGTCGATAAAGTCCCATTGCGTATAGCGACTCAAGGCTGACTTGCAGAAATGTGGATTACGGCTGAGGTAACGCTCAGGTTCGATGTAGTAGTTGGTGAAGTTGCAGCGCCCTCCCCCTGACATCAGAATTTTTTTGCCTGCTTTGTTGGCGTGGTCAATCACGACAACACTGCGCCCCTTATCCGCAGCGCGCGAGGCGCAGAACAGACCGGCGGCACCGGCTCCAACAATCACGACATCTGTTTGCTTCTGCATCTTACTTCCGGGCTACCTTCTTTCTCTGGAACAACGTATTGCCCTGACGGGCGCGGCTGCTATTATGCCAGCGATTCGTATTTCTGAGGATGTTTACGCTGATGGAACTGATTGACCGCGAAGGCCTGATCCGCGCAACCGGCCTGTCTCCACGCAAAGCCGATGTCATTCTGCGTTTATTGAAGATGCGCTGGTCGATCTCAAGATGCACCTCGACTACGACGTTGAACGCTTGCGCGAGCAACTACCTGCTGAAGGCCCCTTCATCACGGTATCGAATCACCCTTTCGGATTTCTCGACGGCATTGTTCTTCTGTTGATCGTCGGTCGTGAACGCCCGGATTTCCGTGCTGTTGCGAATTTCTTACTCGCTTACTTCAACCCGATTGCGGACCTGTTCATTACCGTAAACCCGTTTGAAAACAGTGGCCCTAAAGGTATGGGTGGTATGCAGAAGTCGCTGGATCAGCTCAGTAAAGGGTTAGGTCTGGGGCTCTTTCCGGCAGGTGAAGTATCGACCTGGTACCCTGATCGCAAAGGCGTACAGGATCGCGACTGGTCGCTGTCTTCTATGCGATTGATCAAACGCGCTGATGTGCCGGTCATTCCGATCTGCTTTGACGGCGAAAACAGCCTGAGCTTCCACTTGCTGGGCAAGTTACACCCAATGCTACGCACGTTGCGTATTCCGGCAGAGTTTCTGAAAAAACAGAACAGCACGATCAATATCCGCATTGGTGATCGTATTGAGGTTCCTGAAATTCAGGCCTTAAGTGAAGAAGAGCTTCGTTCACTGCTGCACAGCCGTACGTATGCGATGAAAAGCTGAGCTTCGTTAATATCAGAACAGTTGGGTTTCTTCTGAGGCAAACGAGCCGGCCAGTTCTGATAGCTTCGATATCTCCGCTTCGAGACTCTGAATCGTTCCTGCAATCTCTGAGGTTGCCTGATGTGCTTTCTCGATCGCTTCACGTATAGAACCGAACTGTTCTGTCATCGATTCATTGAGTTCGTTCTGTGCCTTGCTCGACTCTGACAGATCGCCCAGGAACTGGGAAACTTCGTTCGAATTAGCCTGGAGCGCCTGCATCGCGCAATCGGCCTTCTCTGAGTTCTCAAGCCCGGTGGTTACCAGGCGGGTCACATCGTCCATTGACCTCATCGCCTGTTGAGTAACGGCAAGAATGTTTCCTATCTGTGTACTGATTTCTCCCGATGAGCGGTGGGTTCTCTCCGCCAGCTGCCTGACCTCATCGGCCACAACAGCAAAACCGCGGCCATGCTCACCTGCCCGGGCGGCTTCGATAGCAGCATTCAGGGCCAACAGATTGGTCTGCTCCGCCACCGCCTGAATAACTCCAACGATACTGGTAATCTCATCACTTCGATGAGTCAGCTCCTCGATCTGTTTCGCCGCATCAGCAACCGTAACAGACACCTTGTGCATATTACCGTTTGTTATTGTCATGATACTGGCGCTGACTGCGGCCTGTTCACCTGCGCCAGCAGCCGACGCAGCGACCCTTTTTGCATCCTCGTAGTTGTTGACCGTTCGGCGTCGCAGCTCTGCCATGCCCTCAGCAACACTGTTAGCATGTTCAGCCTGAGACTTCATACCACTGGCAGTTTCCTGTGAATGAAAGGAAATATCATTACTGTCAGAACGGATAACACTGAGAGATTGATTAATGGATACCAGCAGTTGGCTGACGCGATTAGCCAGATCCTCTGCTTCTTCCCGGCGTTCCTTCAATAAAATGAAGCCCGTATTCTTTGAAGCTTCATATATAAGCGCAAGAACACCTATCGCCCCGCCGCCCAGCAAGAATCCAACGGCTTTTAATATGTGTAGGGACTCAGGGGCTACAACCAGGGTGTCGACGGGTAGAGTAATACCGAAATAGACCAGTACGGCGAACCCCGTTCCTGTCCACCAGGCTCCTTGCCTTCCTGAGGCCAGCATTGCACTGGTGAGCGGGAACACAAGCAAACCGGGGATAAGGTAACTATAGATGCCGCCGGAAAGATAACAGGCCCAGCTGAAATAGGTCAGAATCCCAAACAGCATCAGGTTGCAGGCTGTCTGGATAGCCTTACTGAACCGTACTACGCCGACACAAATACAGGACACAGACAGAAAGTACAGATGTTCTATGACAAAACCATCTACACTCAGGGCCAGTTGAATCCCCAGTATGGCGATCATAGCGAATATCGCGCAGAACGCAGTCCCTATGAGGACTCGCCCTTTCAACAATGTATTGGGGTCAGTCGGACGCGGTGCAAGAAGGAAAGCGTCGAGTAATGCGAACATCTGAATATTCCCTACTTTCCATATGTCTATTATCAATATTGTCAGTTTAGACGAGGAAAACGACCTAGCGGGAACAATTAATCATTCAGAAGTGACTTTACTGGAGCATAACTCCTTCGATGAACAGGACAGGGGCCTAATTCACGCAGGGCTTCGAGATGTGCTTTGGTGCCGTAGCCTTTGTGCTTAGCAAACCCATAGCCTGGATATTCTTCATCAAGACGAAGCATGTCCCGATCACGGTAGACTTTAGCCAGTACCGAAGCGGCGGAGATACAGGCGACCAACAAATCGCCTTTGATAATGGCATCGGCGGGAATTTCCAGCTCTGGTAAACGATTGCCATCGATCAGGGCGTGATCACAGGGAATGCTCAAGCCCGCAACAGCACGACTCATGGCAAGCATGCGGGCGTTAAGGATGTTTATAGTATCGATTTCTTCAACCGAGGCGCTGGCGATACAGTAATCCAGAGCTTTTTCGCGGATCTCATCATATAGCCGTTCGCGCTTTTTTTCGCTTAGCTTCTTCGAGTCAGTCAGACCTTCGACCATGTTATCCGGATCAAGGATGACAGCAGCAGCGACAACGTCGCCACACAAAGGGCCCGCTCCCGCCTCGTCGACACCGCAATAGATAATACCCTGCTCGATCAGCCTGGCTTCCTGCTCAGTCTCGACATTTTGCGAGATGTCGCTCATGAGTTCTTGAGTAGCAGATGGATAGCTTCTGCCGCTTCATCATCAGCATTACGTTTGAGCTGACGATGGATAAACTGGAAGGTTTCCTGCAGCTGATGAACGGTGTCGTTATCGTCGAGTCGTTCAAGTAAGGCGGCAGCCAGCTTATCTGGCTCAGCATCATGCTGCAGCAGCTCTGGAACCACTTCACGCCCTGCCAGCAGGTTGGGCAACGAAATATACTCCTGCGTAACCATGCGCTTCAGGATCCAGTAAGTCAGTGGCGCAAGCTTATAGCTGACGACCATGGGCCGTTTCATCAACATGGCTTCAAGAGTTGCAGTACCAGAGGCCAGCAGAATAACGTCGGCGGCAGCCATGCAGGTCTGGGACTGGCCGAGAATTACTTTTACGGGCAGGATTTCCGGGAATTCAGTGACGATCTGTTCGATCTGATCACGACGTTCAACACTGGCTGCCGGGATAATAAACTTAAGTCCGGGCTTTTCTTTAAGCATGCGGCTGGCTGTCTGCAGGAACAGTGTTCCCAGACGGGATACCTCACTACCGCGGCTGCCCGGCATCAAGCAGACAGTCTGAGCCTCGGTATCGATTCCCAGCGCTTCGCGGGCTGGCTTTTTCGCCGTTTCAAACGGGATTTTGTCTGCCAGGTGATGGCCGACAAACTTCACCGGGACTTTGTGATTTTCATAGAAGCGCGCTTCAAACGGAAACAGCGTCAACATCAGGTCGACGGCTTTTTCTATTTTAAGAACGCGCTTCTGACGCCACGCCCAGACAGAGGGGCTGACGTAATGCGCAGTACGAATACCGGCTTCGCGCAACTTCTGCTCCAGACCCAGGTTAAAATCCGGTGCATCGATACCGATGAATACATCTGGTGGGTTCTTAATCCAGCGTTTAATCAGGTCCTTGCGCACCTGAAGTAGCTCGAACAGACGTCCGAGCACTTCCACCAGCCCCATCACCGACAGGCGTTCCATCGGCACGAAACTGGTCATGCCTTCCGCCTGCATCAGCGGGCCGCCGATGCCTTCGAATTCGGCATCCGGATAGCGTGCTTTTAACGAGCGGATCAGGCCCGCGCCTAACATATCCCCGGATGTCTCTCCGGCCACCAGCGCAATTCGCATATCAGCGGATAATTCCCCGTTGAGCAGCATCAATACTCGCGATAAAGGTTGCAACGCCCGCATATTCCGCAACCATCGCGGTCAGCTCTTCCCGGGCTTCGGCCAGAGTCAGGCCCTGTCGATACACTACTTTATACGCTTTACGGATCGCCATAATGCTTTCTTTGCTGAAGCCACGACGCTTGAGGCCTTCGGTGTTAATACCGTGAGGTTCTGCCGGATAGCCCTGAGCCATAACATACGCAGGAATATCTTTCAGTACGACGGTACCGGCACCACACATAGCATGCGCTCCGATCTGACAGAACTGATGCACCTGGCTGGCGCCACCGAGAATAGCCCAATCGCCAATTTTTACGTGGCCTGCGACATTGGTGTCGTTAGCAAGAATGCAGTTGTCGCCAATAATGGCGTCGTGAGCAACGTGTACGTTCACCATAAACAGGTTGTTGCTGCCAACGATAGTTGTGCCGTTATCCTGAACGGTACCCCGGTGGAAAGTACAGGCTTCACGAATCACGTTGTTGTCACCAATCACCAGAGTGGTTGGCTCGCCAGCGTATTTCTTGTCCTGGCACTCTTCGCCAATACTCGCAAACTGGAAGATACGGTTGTTCTTCCCAATCTTGGTAGGCCCTTTCACAACAACGTGAGGACCGATAATCGTTCCTTCATCAATTTCTACATCAGGGCCAATAATCGAAAACGGGCCGATCTCTACTCCATCAGCTATCTTGGCCGATTGATCTACAATCGCGCGGGAGTCGATCATGCGACCTCCATTCTCCGTTCTGCACAGGTAATGTCTGCGCAGCATACAATTTCACCGTCAACTTCGGCGTGGCATTCAAACTTCCAGATACCACGACGGCGGTTAACGAATTTAGCTTTCAGTACCAGTTGATCTCCTGGCACGACAGGTCGCTTGAAGCGTACCTTATCTGATCCGGCAAAATAGAAAATAAGTGCCGGATCCCGATCTTCACCCTGCATCAGCATACCGAGGGAGCCTGCCGCCTGAGCCAGTGCTTCAAGCGTCAGAACTCCCGGCATCACTGGATGACCTGGGAAATGACCGTTAAAAAAGTTTTCATTAATCGATACGTTTTTATACGCCTCGATACAAGCACCCTGTTCAATATCCGTATTGCAGCTCACCACTCGGTCTATCAGTAGAAACGGATAGCGGTGGGGCATCACTTCATGAATCTGGTTAATGTAATGCGGGGACATCAATCAGTCCTTCCCTTGTTCTTTTAGTTGCTTTTCCAGCTGCTGAATGCGACGCGCCATACTATCGAGCTGACGGAAGCGGGTCGCGGCTTTACGCCATTCATTCATCGGCATCTGAGCCGTTCCGGTGGCATAGCCCCCCGGCTCATTAATTGACTTACTGATCACGCTCTTGGGACCAACAAATACGCCGTCGCAAAGCTCAAGGTGCCCTGCAACGCCGGCATTACCCGCCATTACGCAGTGCTTGCCAAGTTTTGTACTACCAGCAACACCCGCCTGTGAAGCCATGGCCGTACCATCACCAAGCTCGACGTTGTGCGCAACCTGTACCAGGTTATCGATAATGACATTATCACCAATAATGGTATCGCCCAGTGCACCACGATCAACGCATGAGTTCGCGCCAATTTCGACATCACTGCCGATCTTCACGCCACCAAGTTGCATGATTTTTTCCCAGCGTCCTTTGTCTGGTGCAAAACCAAAGCCGTCAGCACCAATCACGGTACCTGAATGAATCCGCACCCGATCACCCATGCGTACGTCATGGTACACCGTGACGTTGGAGAACAGGACACAGTCATTACCTAAGCGACTGTGATCTCCGATCACGGTCCCGGCACCGATTTCACATCGATCACCAAGTACTACATTCTCACCGATAACGGCATTCGCGCCGATACGACATTCGTCACCCAGAACCGCAGATTCAGCAATCTGAGCAGACGCATGTATACCGTTCGCGGTTTTCGGTCGGTTATCGAACAGTTGAGTGGTTCTGGCGAATGCCAGATAGGGATTCGTCGTTACGATCGCCGCACAGGTCAGACCTTCCGCATCTTCCGGGCGCACTATGACAGCCCCTGCTGAGGTTTCCTGTAGGTATTTTCGATAAGTTTCGTTGGCCAGAAATGCAACTTCACCGGAGCCCGCCTCTTTCAGCGTGGAAACTCCGGTGATAGTGAGATCTGCATCACCCCGGAGTTCTGCTCCGAGGTGGCCGGCCAGTTCAGCCAGACTGATCTGCATGAGGTCTTCCGTTATTATTTACCGGCGTTCAGACGCTCGAGCAGCAGTTTGGTGATGTCAGCTTTTGGCGACTTGTAGATAGCAGCCTGCGCGTTCAGAACAACGTCATAGCCTTCTTCTTCGATCAGCGCTTTCAGAGTTTTTTCCAGTTCTGGCAGCTGCTGGGCAAACAGTTTCTGCTTCCACTCTTCTTCCAGCTTCTGCAGCTTACGACCGTAGAACTGATATTCCTGAGTTTTCTGTTCGACTTCATTTTTCAGTTCACGACGCTGATCGTCGCTCATGATGTCGCCTTCTTTTTCGACTTTCTTCTGAGCTGCCATCAGGTCTTCCTGCAGACCTTTCAGCTTGTCGATGTCTGTCTGATTGGTTTTCTCAAATGCTTTTACGGCTTCCTGTGCTGCATCAGACAGGAACAGAGCACGTTCCATATCTACCACTGCAACACGAGTTGCTTCTGCTGCCACTGCGATGTTCATAGCTGCCGCTGCAACTAATGCAATTAACCAACGCATCCTGTTCTCCTTAGTATTGTTGTTATGTTCGTCAGAATACCTGACCGTGTGTAAATTCAAAGCCTTCCGTATTGTCTCCACGCGTCTCATTCAGTGGGACCGAATAGGTGAAGGTCAACGGACCTATCGCTGTAATCCATGTCAGCCCCAAGCCCGTACTGTAACGCAGTTCTTCAGGCTTGAAACCATCTTCACAGTAAGGATGTGTCGTGAAGGTAGGTACATCGGCGTCGTCCGGAATATAGCATTCGTTAGTAAAGGTGTTACCAGCATCCAGGAACACTACTGTACGGACTGAGCTGCGATCTTCAATAAACGGCGTTGGGAAAATAAGTTCCAGGCTACCTTCAACCAGCATATTACCGCCGAGAGCGCGTTCGCTCTTAAGGAAATAAGGTGAAGTGACTACAGCACCTGTGCTGTCGGTCTGATACACCGGCATATAACCTGCGGTGTTTCTGACAAAGGTCGCACCACCATCGACATCAGGAATATAAATAGCTGCTGGTGCACTGTCGTCCGTAATCGGTCGGCCGAGTGAGTCGGTTTCAAAGACGATATTGCCAGCGGCATCGGTCTCAGCCAGATCAACAACCGTATATTCCGGCAACCCTTTAGGCCCAAGACTGTTGACCTGGTAGCCGCGAACAGAACCAATACCACCGGAGCGGAAGTTCTTGAAGAATGGCAGACGGCTCAGATCACCGAAGCCATCGCCATAGCCCAGGTCACCACGCAGGCGCAGACTCCACTCATCCACTATCGGGAAGTAATAGTTTGAGGTGTAGC
>JAYNJA010000052.1:0-13636 GCA_038109705.1 Thalassolituus sp.
ATTACAAGCCATAGCGCAAAAACAGCAGAGATCGAAAGTGCAAGACAAGAGATCAGAAGCAAAAGCGACAAACTAGATAAACGTATTGATGAGATTGATGATGTCGAGAATGTTATCAGTGCCAAGAATATGCAGACCACCGGCCTCAAGAACCGCGTCATGACGCTCTTTCCACTCGGCTTTAATACGTTCGATGGTTGCGGGATCTTCCGCACCCTGCTCTGCGACTTCTGCTTCCCAGTTACCACCCAGCATAATGTCGGTACCACGACCAGCCATGTTAGTCGCGATGGTTACCGCTCCCGGCCGACCAGCTTCGGCAATAATCTGTGCTTCCCGTTCATTCTCTTTAGCGTTCAGTACATTGTGTTTCACGCCTGCTTTCTTAAGCACGCCTGAAATATATTCAGAAGAATCAATCGACGCCGTACCAACCAGAACCGGGCGCCCCTGTGATGTAACCTCGCGGATCTCTTCGACAACCGCGTCGTACTTCTCGCGCTGGCTCGCGTAAATAACATCGTTGTAATCAATACGCTGAACGGGACGGTTGGTAGGAATAACCACCACATCCAGACCATAAATCTGCTGAAATTCAAATGCTTCAGTATCGGCAGTACCGGTCATACCACCGAGTTTGCTGTACAGACGGAAGTAGTTCTGGAAAGTAGTCGATGCCAACGTCTGGCTCTCTGCCTGAATATTCAGACCTTCTTTTGCTTCTACAGCCTGATGCAGACCTTCACTCCAGCGACGCCCCGGCATGGTACGACCGGTATGCTCATCGACAATCACAACCTGTCCGTTCTGAACGATATAGTCGATATTTTTCTGGAATACAGCGTGTGCTTTCAGTGCTGAGTGAATGTGATGCAGCAGGCTGAGGTTGCCCGCAGAGTATAGGCTCTCGCCTTCCTGCAAAACGCCTTCTTTGGTCAGCAGCTCTTCAACGAACTCATGACCTTCTTCGGTCAGTTCAATTGAGCGGCTTTTTTCATCCACGAAGAAGTGGCCATCAACCGGCTTATTGTCATCACCGTCGTATTCCCCCTGCTTCAGCTGAGGAATCAGAGTATTAATCTTCTTATACAGCTCTGAGTGATCGTCGGCTGGACCCGAGATAATCAATGGCGTACGGGCTTCGTCGATGAGAATCGAGTCAACTTCATCGACAATCGCAAAGGCGAGGTCGCGCTGTACCTTCTGCTCTTTCGAGAAGGCCATGTTGTCGCGCAGGTAATCAAAACCGAACTCGTTGTTAGTACCGTAAACGATATCACACTCATACTGAGGCTTTTTATCCTGCGGCATCATACCCGGTACAACAGTACCTACCGTCATACCGAGGAATTCAAACAGTGGACGGTTCCAGTCACCGTCACGACGAGCCAGATAGTCGTTCACCGTTACAACATGAACGCTGTTACCACTCAGTGCGTTAAGATAAGAAGGCAGTGTTGCTACCAGTGTTTTACCTTCACCCGTTCGCATTTCTGCGATACGACCTTCATGCAGCGTGATACCACCGATCAACTGCACATCGAAATGACGCATGCCCGTGACACGGATACTGGCTTCACGGCACACCGCAAATGCTTCTGGCAGGATGTCATCGAGAGTTTTACCGTTCTGCAGCAGCTCTTTCAGCTCGCCGGTTTTCGCTTTCAGCTGCTCGTCGCTGAGCGCCTTCATACCATCTTCGAGCGCATTAATGCGGGCTACAATTTTGCCCATACGTTTGAGTTCACGGCTATTCTTGCTGCCGAAAATCTTGCGGAAAAGGTTACCAATCATGGGGATGTGTCTGTCCGTATATAATTCTGGTGCGCCAATCGCTGAGCAATGCGCAAATAAGTGCTAAAGGCTACTGAGTTGCCAGGTTGTTGACAAGATAGGAGGCGTTTTTATTAGCGAGGGCGTCGATGAATGTAGGCGGCGGGATCAACTGCACGGCCGTTCTTATACACTTCGAAGTGCACGTGTGGCCCGGTCGAGCGCCCAGTACTCCCCATCAGAGCAATTACATCGCTCTTACGAACAATATCACCGACCTTTACTTTGATTTCTTTGCAATGAGCATAACGAGTGGTGTAGCCGTTACCGTGGTTTACCTCGACGAGGTTACCATAGCCATAACGGGGACCTGAATAAGTGACCACGCCCGCAGCAACTGAAACAATTTCAGAACCGTCTTTTCCTGCGAAGTCGACACCTGCGTGCCATGCAGAGCTACCAGTGAATGGGTCTGCGCGGTAACCATAACGGGAAGACATCCAGCCTTTGGTAATCGGACGGCCAGCAACAAAGGTATCTTCACTGAGCTTCTGAGCTTCCATCAGGTCATCAAGCACTTCAAGCTGCTGCTCGCGACTATCGATACGTTCTGCCAGTTCGTTCAGGGCATCCGTAATATCGGGAACGCGATACACAGCCTCTGGCGCTGAAACAGGGCCACCTACCGATGGTGCACTACCAAAATCGAATTCATCGCTGTGCAGACCCGCACTATCGACAAGACGTTCGCCTACAGCATCCAGACGAAGTACACGCCCCTGTAGCTCTGCAAGTCGGACTGTGAGTGCTGCCATCTCACGCTCCGCACTGGTACGGAGATCCTGAAGTTCTTCACGCTGCTGAACAAGGTCGCGCTCCCAGGCTTTCGCAGCATCCGGTGCAAGCGCCATTTCACCACTGAGACGTTCTGCCAACCAATAGCCAGCAGCCCCCATGGCCATTGGCAGAGCGAACAAAACCCCCAGCAACAGATGCTTTGCCGCTGAAGTGAGCTTAATACTTTTAGATTCGCCGTGGCGTCGACCAACAATAATGATGTTCATAGATACGCGGACTGCATGTGTACCTTATCGGTGCCTGCCACTCTTTCCTTCAATCTGCACACTGCAGAAATAATTAGGGCCATATCATAAACCATCTTTACGCGATGATTAAATGAGTATGGCCCCGATCAAAAACTATACAAGCCAGCTATTGTTTCAATAGGTTATCCGGCTGCGGGTCTCATGTAAGTAATCGGCGAGCTCTCTGTTTCAGTGAACTCTACAAACTCCCACGCATCTTCCTGCTGAAGTAGCTCGCGAAGCAAGCGGTTATTCAAGCCATGTCCGGACTTATAACCGACAAATTCACCAATCAGACTGTGACCAAGGAGATAAAGGTCACCGACTGCATCGAGAATCTTGTGTTTCACGAATTCGTCATCGTAGCGCAGGCCATCTTCGTTGAGCACGCGGTAATCATCAACAACGATGGCATTCTTAACGCTGCCTCCCAGAGCCAGGTTCTTAGAACGCATGTATTCCAGATCTTTAGTGAAACCAAAGGTACGGGCACGACTGACTTCCTTAACATATGATGTTGAAGAAAAGTCCAGACTGGCCTTCTGTACACTCTGGCGAAACACCGGGTGATCGAAATCGATTTCAAAGGATACTTTGAAGCCTTCATAAGGGACAAAAGACGCCACCTTATCATCTTCGCGCACTTCGACTTTACGTTTGATGCGAATAAACTTCTTAGGAGCGTCCTGTTCAGCAATACCTGCGGACTGCAGAAGGAACACAAATGGACCTGAAGAACCGTCCATAATCGGTACTTCCTGGGCACTCAGCTCTACAATCGCGTTATCAATACCCAGACCCGCCATCGCTGACAGCAAGTGCTCAACGGTATCGACCTTAGCGTGGTCTTTGACCAGTGTAGTTGAGAGTGTGGTCTCACCTACCTGAAGCGCGGTCGCAGGAATGTCTACGACCGGATCAAGATCAACACGGCGGAAGATAATGCCACTATCCACCGGGGCAGGCTTAAGCGTCAGGTAAACTTTTTCACCTGAATGAAGCCCAACACCGGTCGCGCGGATGGTGTTATTAAGGGTGCGCTGTCTGATCATCTGACATTCCTGACATAACTGGATAATTTTCGTACAAACTGCCGTGCATTATACCAGCTGTTTAAGAACGCGCCAGTGTGCGTCCTTAATCAGCCTGTCGACGCAGGAAAGCAGGGATGTCCAGGTAATCCATATCAGGATTTTCACCCGTATCCAGCTTGCGCGCCGTATTGCCTGCCGCCTGACGGGTTACCGCTGGGCGATCAAGTTCACGATAATCTGCATGTACTTCAGGCTGACGCGCCTGAACAGTGTTATCGACAACCTTTGTCGGCTTTGGTTCCTCTACAGCGGCTTCCTGGCCAAGACCAGTAGCAACCACTGTGACACGCAGTTCGTCTTTCAGTTCCGGGTCAATCACGGTACCAACAACAACAGTCGCGTTTTCAGAGGCAAACTCTTCAACTGTCTCACCCACTTCACTGAACTCGCCCAGTGACAGATCGAAACCAGCAGTCACGTTTACCAGAATACCGCGGGCACCACGCAGATCAACATCTTCCAGCAGCGGGCTGCCGATTGCCTTTTCTGCGGCTTCACGAGCACGGTTTTCACCAGTCGCTGAACCAGTACCCATCATTGCCTGACCCATTTCAGACATTACAGTGCGAACGTCTGCAAAGTCGACGTTGATCATGCCTGGGCGGGTAATCAGGTCAGCAATCCCCTGAACAGCACCTTGAAGTACATCGTTCGCGGCTTTAAACGCATCCAGCAATGAAGTGCCCTTGCCCAGTACAGACAGCAGCTTTTCATTAGGAATCGTAATCAGCGAGTCAACGTGCTCAGACAGCTGTGCCAGCCCCTGATCAGCAATCGCCATACGTTTCTTGCCTTCGAACGGGAAAGGTTTAGTTACAACAGCAACCGTGAGAATACCCATTTCTTTAGCAACTTCTGCGACAACTGGTGCGCCACCGGTACCGGTACCGCCACCCATGCCTGCAGTAATGAAAACCATGTCAGCACCGCGCAGAGCTTCTGCGATACGCTCACGATCTTCCATTGCCGCTTCACGACCCACATTTGGATTCGCGCCAGCGCCCAGACCTTTGGTCAGGCCGTTACCCAGCTGAATCACTGAACGTGCACCCACATTGCGCAGTGCCTGCGCATCTGTGTTTGCACAAATAAAATCTACACCGTCGATCTGACCTTCGACCATGTGCTGAACAGCGTTACCGCCGCCACCACCAACACCGATAACTTTAATTACTGCATTTTGTTGTAGGTCATCAGCCAGTTCAAACATATCGCCTTCTCTCGATTGAGACATAGCATTATCTCCTTTTTTCCGCGCGAGTATATTTAATATTAAAAGTTTTCTTTAATCCAATCTTTTATACGGCCAAAAGAACTTTTTTTATCTTCCGGTATCACTTTATTTCGTGATTTTTTATGTTCTTGTCCTGCGGCATATAAAAGCAGGCCAACCGCTGTTGAATAAATTGGATTATCAATCTCTCCGGACAGACCATTTACACCCACGGGGCGAGCCAGTCTGACCGGCATATGGAATATTTCTTCTGCAAGTTCGACGACGCCTTCCATCTTAGAAGTGCCTCCGGTCAGCACGATGCCAGCAGCAATCAGATCTTCAAATCCACTGCGTCTTAATTCGGCCTGAATCAGAGTAAAAAGTTCGTCGTATCGAGGTTCGACCACTTCGGCAAGTGCCTGTCTTGACAGGTCTCGTGGAGGACGATCACCAACGCTAGGTACCTTCACCGTTTCGTCAGCTTTCGCCAACTGCGTGAGTGCACATGCGTACTTCATTTTAATTTTTTCAGCATGCTGCGTTGGGGTACGCAAGGCCATCGCTATATCGTTTGTTACCTGGTCACCAGCGATAGGAATGACCGCCGTATGACGTATGGATCCCTCAGTGAAAATTGCGATATCTGTAGTACCACCACCGATGTCTACCATGCACACACCGAGCTCCCGTTCATCGTCGGTAAGCACAGCATAACTGGAGGCTAGTTGTTCGAGAATTATGTCATCAGTTTCCAGGTTACAACGCTGTACACAGCGCTCAATATTCTGGATAGCATTTACCGACCCGGTAACCAGATGTACTTTTGCCTCGAGACGCACACCAGCCATGCCAACTGGCTCTTTAATACCTTCCTGACTGTCTACAACGTACTCCTGCGGCAGTACATGCAGAATCGACTGATCCTGTGGAATAGCAACCGCCTGCGCTGCATCAATTACGCGATCGATATCAGTGTGCGTAACCTCGCGATCTTTAATAGCAACGATGCCATTTGAATTCATTGAATGAATATGGCTTCCGGCGATACCCACGTATACCGAATGGATAGTACAACCCGCCATTAACTCTGCTTCTTCGATAGCTCGCTGAATTGAATGCACGGTTGATTCAATGTTTACGACGACGCCTTTTTTCAGGCCACGGCTTGGACAACTGCCCAGACCCACTACTTCGATGTTGCCGTCAACATCAACTTCACCAACAATAGCGACTACTTTCGATGTACCGATATCCAGACCGACCAGCATGCGCTTCTGCTGAGTTGTGTTCATCAACCTTTCTCCTGCTCAGAACGCCACTTGATGGCAGCGCCTTTTCCGTACCTGAGATCAACCGCTGAAACTTGTTCAGCTGCCAGACCTGCTAATAATTTTTTCAAGCGCAGAGCTCGTTGTTCAAGCCTACTGCGACCGATGTTTACGTACCATCTGTTACTCAGATTCAGCGTCAGTGATCCGGTATCGGATACATCAAGATGCTGAATACGAACGCCATCTTTCCCCATAATTTGCTGAATAAGACGGAATTGTTTAATTGAGTCATCCAGATATTCAAAATTACCGGTTATTGACGCCAAATTCCCGACATTTAAATGCGCCGGAATATCCATAAGTTCACCGCTTATTCCAATTAACTTGGATTCATTCCAGACAGCCATTGGAATATCTTCATTCACAGTGATCTCAATACGGTCCGGCCAACGTTTTCTTACCTGGACATCAACAATTAATGGCATGTTATTGACTATGTCGAACACCGAATCGAGATCGGCCGAGTAAAATCCCTCGCCTACAACAAACGCTGCCTGATTACGTATATCGTCTTCCGTCCAGACAACAGGATTACCAATGACGTCGATACCAGATATCAGCCAACTATCCATCATCTGACGGCCACCATAGAACAGCACACCCGTTACAACAGGTAGCATCAACCAGGCGAACAACGAAGCACGCAGCCACGACGGGCGGGAAAAGCGGATGCTTTTCTTTTCCGGTGCCTGCTGAACACGGGTCGCCCCGCGCTTCACTTCGATTTTTTTAGATGCCATTTCGCTGTTTAGCCTCATGAAGAAGGCGAACCACCAGATCAGAGAAGCTCATACCCGCAGCTTTAGCAGCCATTGGGACCAGACTGTGGTCGGTCATGCCAGGGCTGGTATTCGCTTCGAGTAACCAGAACTGTCCGGCCTCATCCTGCATTACATCGATACGCCCCCAGCCAGCAACGCCCAACACATCGAATGCTTTAAGTGCAATTTCCTGGAGCGATTTTTCAACGTCTGCATCCAGGCCACATGGCAACAGATACTGAGTATCGTTGGCCTGATACTTAGCGTCGTAATCGTAAAACTCATGGGTTGTTTTTAACTGAATGACTGGCAGGGCTTCGCCATCGACGATAGCGACAGTAAACTCACTTCCCTGAACCCAGCGTTCAGCCAACACCATACCGTCATATTCTTTCGCGTATTCATAACTGCTACGAAGTTCTTCGGCGTTATGTACCCGGCGCATACCAATGCTCGAACCTTCACGCGCTGGTTTTACGATCGCGTTTGCATCGAGTGCTTCACTGATCATAGAAAAATCAGACGCATCATCGAGAAGAAATGCGGCAGGCGTTGGCAATCCTGCGGCCTGCCAGATCATTTTTGTACGCCATTTATCCATCGCCAGGGCAGATGCCATTACACCGCTACCGGTGTAAGGTTTATTCAGCCACTCGAGTACCCCCTGAATGGTGCCGTCTTCGCCACCGCGGCCATGCAAAGCAATAAACGCGATATCAAAATCGAGTTCTGTCAGCTGACCGATGGCATGCTCCTGAATATCAACACGAACAACATCTGCCCCAACGCTTTCGAGTGCATTTGCTACAGCAGTTCCGCTGCGCAGGGATACTTCACGCTCTGCAGAAGTGCCTCCCATAAGAACGGCAATACGACCGAGGCTTGCAACACTCATGACTTCACCTCCGCCAACCAGCTGGCCAGATTTTCAGCAACGTCATTTGCAATGCCACCGATGTCTCCTGCGCCTTGAGTCAACAGCAGATCTCCCGGGCGTAGTAGATTTTGAAGTGGTTCTTTGAGTGAATCGTCACGACCGATAAATACCGGATCTACCGTTCCTCGCTGGCGGATACTGCCACACAGTGCACGTCCATCGGCGCCAGCGATTGGTTTTTCACCCGCAGGATAAACTTCCATCAGAATCACAACATCAGCTTCGCTCAATACACGAACGAAATCTTCATAAAGATCTCGGGTACGGCTGTAACGATGGGGTTGAAAAACCATAACCAGACGACGATCAGGAAACCCTTTACGTGCCGCCTGAATAGTCACTTCAAGTTCACGCGGGTGGTGACCATAGTCATCAACCAACATGACATCACCGCCATCGAGTTCGACCTTTCCATTCATCTGGAAGCGACGGCCGACACCTTCAAATTTTTCCAGTGCAATCACGATAGCTTTTTCATCAACGCCCTCGTCTTCAGCAACGGCTATAGCAGCCAGCGCATTCAATACATTGTGATTACCCGGCATACGCATACGAATTGCGAGAGGATCGCTCTGTCCCGGACGGTGTACATTAAAACTTGTGAAAATACCTTCCTGACTTACGTCCGTTGCGCGGTAATCAGCATCTTCGGAAAAACCGTAGGTGACAATCTGGCGACTGATTCGTGGGAGAATACTGCGCACATGTTCATCATCTATGCACACCACAGCGAGACCGTAAAAAGGCAGATTGTGCAGAAAATCGACAAACGTATTTTTCAACTGTTCAAAGTCACCACCATACGTCGTCATATGGTCAGCATCGATATTGGTAACGATGGATACCATCGGCTGCAGGTGCAGAAAACTCGCATCACTTTCATCAGCTTCTGCAACCAAGTAACGGCTTAACCCCAGACGCGCATTGGTACCGGCACTATTCAACTTACCGCCGATAACAAAGGTCGGATCAAGCTGGGCCTCTGCCAGCACTGAAGTAACAAGGCTCGTGGTTGTGGTCTTTCCGTGAGTACCAGCAACGGCAATGCCGTGACGGAAACGCATGAGTTCGGCCAACATTTCAGCGCGGCGAACAACCGGAATACGACGTTCAAGAGCCGCACTGACCTCTGGGTTAGCTTTATCAATCGCGGTAGAAACAACCAGCACATCAGCCTGACTGATGTTTTCTTCGGTGTGGCCGATCATGACTTCAGCGCCCAGCGTAACCAGACGTTTAGTTACAACTGACTCACGCAGATCAGAGCCTGTAATTCGGTAGCCCTGATTGAGTAATACTTCGGCGATACCGCACATACCAGCACCACCAATACCAACGAAGTGGATCACACGGATCCTGCGCATTTCAGGAATCATATTTACTAAATTCGACGTTCTTTTATTGCTCACGGGCAAACCTCCTGATCTGCTCTACCACCTTCTCAGTGGCATCAGTCATGGCGAGCCCGCGTGCTTTAGCGGACATGTCGCGCAACAAGGCGCGATCGTTATTAAGTTGCAGCCATTGTTCAGCAAGCCATTCCGGGGTCAGATCTTTCTGCTGACGGATAATGGCTGCGCCTTCACGCTGCAAATATTGGGCATTCGCTGTCTGATGATCATCGACAGCGTATGGAAATGGGACAAATACTGCAGCGCAGCCAGCAGCCGCGACTTCTGAAACCGTCAGAGCACCTGAGCGACAAACGATCAGGTCAGCCCAGGCATAGGCTGCAGCCATATCATCGATAAATGCAGTAACTTCGGCGTCTATGCCGGCCTCTTTATAGAGTGCAGATACTTCTTCAATATTTCGTTTGCCTGCCTGATGGCGCAATTGCGGACGCTCATTTTCTGGCAGTAATTTCATGGCTTCAAAAACGCTGTTATTCAAGGCCACTGCGCCCAGGCTTCCACCAACAACCAGAACCCGAAGGTTACCGGTATGAAATTCGCGGGCATCTGGCGCAGGAATCGCAATAACATCTGAACGTACTGGATTACCAGTGACCAACGCACCCTTCAGAGCACCGGGAAACGCCTGCATAGAAACATCAGAAATTTTCTGCAGCATACGGTTTGTCATCCCTGCAAATGCATTCTGTTCATGAATCAAAAGGGGAATACCTTTCAACCATGCCGCAACACCGCCCGGGCCCGTGGCGTAACCACCCAATCCCATCACAGCAAGTGGTTTTACTTCACGAACGACTTCCAGTGCCTGCCATACCGCTTTGGTGATTTTGAGAGGCGCCGCTAACAAACCGAACTTACCCTTGCCGCGAAGGCCTGCAATATTAATCGTGTGCAGCGGAAAACCATTCGCAGGGACAAGGTCTGCTTCAATACCCGCTGAGGTACCGAGCCAATGGATTTCGTACCCTTCTTCTTTTAACGCATGCGCGACTGCCAGAGCCGGAAAAACGTGACCACCGGTACCACCGGCCATCATGAGAACGGTTTTACTCATCGGTGACCTCCTGCTCGTCTTCTGAATTTTCTTCACTTATTTCTGCGGCATCGGCTTCATAGCCAACGCGCATTACGATCCCCACCATGGCGCAGCACATCATCAGACTACTACCGCCGTAGGAGAAGAAGGGTAGAGTCAGGCCTTTTGTTGGCAGAAGTCCGGTATTTACCCCAAGGTTAATGACAATCTGCAGACCCAGAAGAGATGCGATACCGATAGCAACATACGAGGCGTACATCAGATTCTGCTTCTGCGCTTTCCATGCAATATTCCAGATCAGGGCGACGAGGTAGGCGAGTAAAAGAAGTGCCGCAATACCGCCGAACAGACCAGTTTCTTCCGCCCAGATAGCAAACACAAAATCGGTGTGCGCTTCTGGTAGATAGAACAGCTTCTGTACACTTTCGCCAAAGCCAACGCCGAAATACTCACCACGACCAAATGCAATCAGAGACTGGGTCAGCTGATATCCCGTACCGTAAACGTTTTCAGGCGCCCATGGATTCAAATACGAAATCAAACGATTGAGACGATATTCTTCACCGGTAACGACATAGCTACCTACCAGAACTACCGCAAAACTTAACAGGAAAAACTGGCCAGCTTTAACCCCGCCAAGAAACAGCTGAATCATCACGGCGCCCATTAACACAACAACCGCGCCGAAATCCGGTTCTGCCAGTAAGAGTCCAACCATGGCAGCAAGAATAACCAAAGGTTTAAGGAAGCCCGACCACTGACTTTTCACTTCATCTTCACGACGTACCAGATAGCCCGCGATATAGAAAACAGCACCAACTTTCGCAATTTCAGAGGCCTGAATTTTAATAATGCCCAGATTGAGCCAGCGTTGACTGCCATTCACTTCGTGACCAATGCCTGGGGCAAATACCAGAATCAGTCCCAAATAACCGAGCACCAGCAAGACGCCGTCGAGTTTTGCCCAGCGTGCCATCGGGATCTGACTGAACGCGAACGTCGTCACTACACCAATCACGAGATATACCGCGTGACGCACAGTGAAATAAGATGGGTTACCTGTATAGTTTTCAGCGATGCCGGTCGATGCCGAAGCAACCATCAGCCAGCCAAGAGCCAGCAATGCCAGCCAAGGGAAAAATAATTCGTTACGGTGCTGCCAGCTGAATGCATTAATCATGATTTCAGCTCCTCAACACATTGGCAGAAGTATTCGCCGCGATGTACATAGTTACGAAACTGATCAAAACTCGCACAGGCCGGAGAAAACAGAATGACATCTCCCGCTCCGGCTTTCTCTGCCGCCATCTTTAATGCCTGATCGAGCGTTTCGGTAATTACGCACTCGACAGATGCTGAAATACTGCCAGAAATATTCTGCGCATCTGCACCGAACAGGAATACAGATTCAACCTCAGCACAAGACCCGGCTAATTCAGCAAAATCCTGACCTTTGCCTTCGCCACCGGCAATTAACCACAGTTTACCCTTGGTCTGTGGTGCAAGGCCTTTGATCGCCGCGACCGTTGAACCAATATTGGTACCTTTTGAATCGTTGAAGTAATCAACACCATCGATACCGGCAACCCATTGGCAACGGTGATCCAGGCCACCGAAGTTCTTCAGCACTGAAATCATTTCTGCAGAAATGTCATAACCAGCAGCATCGACCAATGCCAATGCAGCCAGAGAATTTGCAACGTTATGCAGGCCACGAATTTTGAGGTCATCAGCCGACAGAAGGATTTGGTCACCGTGCATCAGACAGGTTGCCCCACTGATTTCCGCGATACCGAAGTCAGCTGTCTTTTCGATTTGGATCGAATAAGCAGTGACCTGCGCAGCCACATCAAGCACTGGACAGGTGTGATCGTCGTCGGCATTAATAACGACTGCCTGCGCGCCCTGAAAAATCCGTTGCTTGGCGCGTTCATAAGACGCCATATTCCCATAGCGATCCATGTGATCCGGGGAGATATTCAGAATTGTTGCTACTGCGGCGTTCAGATTCCGGGTTGTTTCCAACTGAAAACTTGAAAGCTCTGCCACAAATACATCGACACTCTGACCCGCCGTCAGAAGATCAAGAACCGGCACTCCGATATTTCCGCAGGCAACAGCGTTTACCCCGACGCCTTTCAGCAACTCGGCAACGAGTGTTGTCACCGTGCTTTTACCGTTAGAACCAGTAATCGCAATCACCGGCTTGTCACAGTATTCAGAGAACAACTGCACATCACCCGATACCAGGATCCCTTGCTCTCGTGCAGTATTAAAATATTCGGAACTGGTATCGATACCAGGACTGACAAGCAGCTCGTCATACTGACTGAGTGCTTCCAGCGATGGCAGACCAAGTTGTACTTCAATTCCAGAAAATTCAGCTTTAATGGATTCCAGTCCCGGTAATTCGGCACGGGTATCGCAAAGGCTATATTGCAGCCCTTTAGCCTGACAGAAACGCGCACACGACAGACCCGTCAGGCCAAGCCCGATGATCAGATAGTGTTTATTGTTCTGCGCGTTAGTCATTTAAGGTTCCGATTTGCGAATATTCAAAGTGTTAGCGAATTTTGAGAGTTGCCAGACCGACCAGCACCAGAATGATGGTGATAATCCAGAAACGCACAATGACGCGTGGCTCCGGCCAACCTTTCAGTTCAAAGTGATGGTGAAGTGGGGCCATGCGGAAAATACGCTTACCCGTCAGCTTGAAAGAAGCGACCTGAAGAATTACCGAAACGGTTTCTGCAACAAAGATACCGCCCATGATGAAGAGAATAATTTCCTGACGGATGATCACCGCAACGATACCCAGGGCTGCACCCAGAGCGAGCGAGCCTACATCGCCCATAAATACCTGAGCTGGATAGGTGTTAAACCAGAGAAAGCCAATCCCCGCACCGACGATCGCAGCACAGAAAACACCCAGTTCACCGGCACCGGCAATATATGGAATATGGAGGTAGTTAGCGAAGTTCACATTAC
>JAYNJA010000052.1:13646-14010 GCA_038109705.1 Thalassolituus sp.
TTGGCATAATCGCGAGACCATCGAGACCATCAGTCAGGTTTACCGCGTTGCTGGAGCCAACAACCACAAAATAAGTGAGTACGATAAAGAGCGCGCCGAGCTGTGGCATCACATCTTTAAAGAATGGAACAACTAACTGAGTTTCCTGAGGAGACTGAGCGCTGTAGAACAGATATGCACCGGCAATTAACGCCAGCACTGATTGCCAGAAGTACTTCCAACGACCTGGGAGACCACGGGAGTTTTTCTCTACTACTTTACGGTAGTCATCAACCCAACCAATATCACCGAACGCCAGAGTTACCATCATTACCAACCAGACGTAATGGTTATTCAGATCACCCCACAAAAGAGTACTGACCGT
>JAYNJA010000053.1:0-863 GCA_038109705.1 Thalassolituus sp.
CAGTACGATAGCCGCAAAGAAATTAACTCGTTCGGTGTTCGTCTTGATCACCTGCAACTGAGTCAGATCGCCGCCATTGAAGAGAGTGCCGGCATTAAAGCGACTGGCCTGCTCGATGGCATGTTGCCGATTGTGATCACTAAAGAAGGGCCAATGGTACCCGGCGGTAATCTGTTTGCGCGTGATCCCGGTGGTGTCGTGAAGTATCAGGACGAAAGTGCCGATGCGCTGGCGCAGGCCTACCAGAGCGTTGGTATGGCGATGCAGCTACTGCAGAACTTCCACTATAAGAAACTGCAAAGTGGCGTGCGTTATCAGCCTGATGGCCAGCTTAATCTGTCCCTGCAGTTTCAAGGGAAGAACCCCGATTTCTTTGATGGCCAGGCCACTAACCTGAACGTGAACCTTGAATACAACCTGCTCGACCTGCTGGAAAGCCTGCGTATCGCCAACGACGTGATTGAAAAAGTCGAAAGCAAATACAAATAACGCTTTGCTGGCACAAAGAAGCCTTAACGGGTCAGCTCTGGCCTTATGTCATAAAAAATTCATATTTCCGACACATACTGCAGTCTCCAACCAATCTTTGCAGAATCGCCGTGGCAGGCAGGTTACAATCGGGTAAACGCAATCTGCCGGTTCAGGAGACCCCTCATGGCTTTCAATGATGCACAACGATTTTTCCCGGAAACCCGACTGCGCCGTATGCGCCGTGATGATTTTTCACGTCGCCTGATGCGTGAGACTCACCTGTCTGTCGACAGCCTGATCTATCCGATGTTTGTGCTTGAAGGTCATCAGGAACGCGAAGCAATTCCTTCTATGCCGGGTATTGAGCGCTTATCCGTCGACCTGCTAGTAGA
>JAYNJA010000053.1:873-7685 GCA_038109705.1 Thalassolituus sp.
TGAAGCACCTCTACAAACTGGGCATTCCTGCTGTCGCACTGTTCCCAGTGACGCCGATGAACGCGAAAACCGAGCTGGCAGAAGAAGCGTTCAACCCGAACGGTCTGGCCCAGCGTACCGTGCGTGCGATCAAAGACGCAGTGCCGGAAATGGGCGTGATCACCGACGTCGCTCTTGATCCGTTCACGACCCATGGTCAGGACGGCATCATCGACAGCAACGGTTATGTTCTCAACGATCGCACCGTCGATACCCTGGTTAAACAGGCACTGTCTCATGCCGAAGCAGGCGCTGATGTCGTCGCCCCGTCTGACATGATGGACGGCCGTATCGGCGAGGTGCGCGAAGCACTGGAAGAAGAAGGCTTCGTTAACACGCGCATCATGGCGTATTCAGCAAAGTACGCGTCTGCCTATTACGGCCCGTTCCGTGATGCCGTGGGCTCTGCAGCCAACCTGGGTAAAGCAGATAAGAAAACCTACCAGATGGACCCTGCGAATACAGATGAGGCACTGCACGAAGTGGCGCTGGATCTGTCCGAGGGTGCCGACATGGTGATGGTGAAACCGGGTATGCCATATCTGGATATCGTGCGCCGGGTAAAAGACGAATTTAAAGCCCCGACCTTTGTGTATCAGGTCAGTGGCGAATATGCGATGCACAAAGCAGCGGCGCAACAAGGTTGGTTGGACGACAACGCCGTCATGATGGAATCTTTGATGTGTATTAAGCGCGCAGGGGCAGATGGAATTCTGACCTACTTCGCAAAACAATTTGCCGAACTCAATGACAATTGCTGAACTTAAAGAAGTAAAAAACGCCGTTCAATCAGATATTCCAACAGATATTGCGGAGCAGGTGATGAATGAGACGACTCAGGAAATAGACCTCAGCAGCAGCGAGTTCTATATCAACCGTGAACTCAGCCACCTGCAATTCAATATCCGGGTGCTGGAGCAGGCGCTGGATGAAAATCATCCCCTGCTCGACCGGCTGTTCTTCTTCTGTATTTTCAGCAAAAACCTCGATGAGTTTTATGAGGTCCGGGTTGCGGACCTTGTTCACCAGCTGACCTATGCCCGCGAGCAGGCAGGAATCGATGGCCTGCACCCAGCACAGGTGCTTGATGCCATTTACGCAGTCTGCAGCGCGACGGTAGAGCGCCAGTATGAGATTCTCAACGACACTCTGTTACCCGCACTGAAGCAGGAGAATATTCACTTTCTGCGCCGGGCCGAGTGGTCCGATGAGCAACGTGAGTGGATTCGCGACTACTTTGACGACAGCATTCAACCGCTGATGAGTCCACTCGGACTTGATCCGTCTCATCCGTTCCCACGTCTGGTAAACAAAAGCCTTAACTTTATTGTCGAACTCGACGGCAAAGACGCTTTCGGCCGTCAGACCGGTCTGGCAATTATTCCTGCACCACGTTCGCTACCACGCATTGTTCGTATTCCGGATCAGCTGGCGACCAACCTGACTGAAAAAGGCGGCGATCAGTTTGTTTTCCTGTCGTCGATTATTCACGAATACGCCGATGAACTGTTCCCGGGCATGACGGTGAAGGGTTGCTATCAGTTCCGTGTGACCCGTAACGCCGACCTTGATATCGACCAGGAAGAAACCTCTGATCTGGCGTCCGCCCTTGAAGACGAACTGCATTCGCGTAATTTCGGTGAAGAAATGCGCTTAGAAGTCGCCGACAACTGCCCGGATGAATTAATTGAATTTCTGCTGCGCCAGTTCAATCTCGAGCAGTCAGATCTGTTTAAAGTGAACGGTCCTGTAAATCTGGGTCGCCTGATCGAAGTGATTGATCAGATCAACCGTCCGGACCTGCGCTACCCGCCATTCACGCCGGGTCTGCCGAAAAATGTGAATTTTAAGAAGAGTATTTTCGAAAGTATCCGCTACAAGGATACTCTGCTTCTGCATCCATTTGAGTCCTTTACGCCAGTTGTCGATCTGCTGCGTGAAGCCGCAAAAGATCCTGGCGTTAAATCGATCAAGCAGACCCTGTATCGTACAGGTGCTAAATCTGAAATCGTTAATGCACTGGTCGACGCAGCCCGTAACGGTAAAGAAGTAACGGTAGTCATCGAGCTGCGCGCGCGTTTCGACGAAGAAGAAAACCTCTATCTCGCCAACCGCCTGCAGGAAGCTGGGGCCGTCGTTGTGTACGGTGTTGTCGGCTATAAAACCCACGCCAAAATGATGCTGATTGTGCGCAAAGAAGGTAACCAGTATCGCCGCTACGTACATCTGGGCACCGGTAACTACCACGCCGGCAATGCCCGTGCGTATACAGACTACAGCTTTATGACCTGTGACGATTCCATCTGCGAAGACGTACACAAAGTCTTTCAGCAACTCACCGGTATGGGTGAAGTACTGCGCATTAAAAAGTTATTTCATGCCCCCTTCACTCTGCACAAACGTCTGCTGCAGATGATTGACCGCGAACGGGAATTTGCTGAAAACGGCAAACCGGCCCTGATCCGGATGAAGGCCAACGGTCTGACCGAACCGAAAGTGATTCGTGCGCTATACCGTGCATCTCAGGCGGGGGTAAAAGTCGAACTGATTATTCGCGGCATGTGCAGCCTGCGCCCTGGTATTCCCGGCGTATCAGAAAACATTGAAGTACGTTCAATTATTGGCCGCTTCCTTGAACACACCCGCGTTTATTATTTCCTGAACGACGGTAAAGATGAAATCTACGCCGCCAGCGCAGATTTAATGGAGCGCAATCTGTTGCGCCGGGTAGAAACCGCATTCCCGATTGAAACGCCAAAACTGAAAGAGCGTATGAAAGCCGAACTCGAAGTCTATATGCAGGACAACACTCAGGCCTGGGTGCTACAGACCGATGGCACCTACGTCCGTTGCGTTCCGGGTGAAAACGAAGAACCGGTTTCTGCACAAAGCTGGCTGTTAGAAAAACTTGCTGCGAGCAGTGGCACGACATCTCAGACCTGATTCGCCAGTTCTCTTAATATAAAAAACGCAGGCATTGCCTGCGTTTTTTACTATTCCGCGATGCTGATTCCCAACCCAGCGTCCTGCTGCAACCTTACTTCTGTATAAAGGTCTTTGGCTGTCAGCGGGTGTTCTTCCAGCCAGTTGTCCGGGAAACTCAGCTCAAGATTATCTTTATTCAACGTCAGCACCGGCACGGGAACATCATAGGCATCACGGCTATGATTCAGGACCACCGCCAAACGCAGCAGTCGGATTAGCCAGAGCGCTGTTTTCTGCTGACGAGCAGGCAACAGATCGAGCTCCTCAGGGTGAATTTTGCGACGATGATTGCGCACCAGTGTCGCCAGCAAAAGCTGCCCCTGACGCGTAAACCCGAGCATATCGGAATGCTGCAAGAGGTAAGCGCCATGCTTATGGAAGCCGCTATGGGCAATGCTCAGACCTATTTCGTGAACCCGCGCCGCCCACGCCAACCACTGCCCTACATCTTCGCGAACTTTCAGTTCCGGCAACAGCTGACGGAACAACTCCAACGCAGTGACTTCAACTCGTTGCGCCTGACCGCGATCAACGTAAAAACGTTCCTGCATAGACTCAATGGTGCGGGCCCGGACATCCTCATGCTCCGAGCGCCCAACGAGATCCCACAGAGCACCTTCACGCAGAGCCCCATCGGAATAATGCATATGGCTGATTTTAAGAGTACGGAACACAGCAGTAAGAATGGCAAGACCGCCTATAAACACCTGGCGACGGTCAGGTTTCACTCCCGCCAGATCAACTTCTGACGTGTGTTTATAACCCATGCAGTGCTCGACCAGCTTTTCCAGAGCGTCTGCAGTTACACCTTCCTGGCCCCAGCCATTGGCAATAATTGCCTGTTCAACAGCTCGTATAGTGCCCGAAGATCCAATTTCACTTTTCCAGCCCAACGCTTTGTACTGAGCTTTGATATTCAGGAGTTCACGTTCTGCTGCCGATACAGCATCTTTGAAATGCTTTTTAGAGATTTTTCCATCTGGGAAATAGCGTTTCGTGTATGAAACACAGCCCATATGCAGGCTTTCCAGCGCTTTGGTTTCGAAGCGTTCGCCAATAATAAATTCGGTACTGCCACCACCAATATCAACCACAATCCGCTGACCGCCATCATCAGCCTGAGTGTGTGCTACGCCCAAATAAATCAGCCGGGCTTCTTCCCGGCCGGCAATGACCTCAACCGGATAGCCCAGTACTTCTTCAGCCCGGTCAATAAATACACGTCGATTTCGGGCGGCTCTCAAAGCGTTTGTTGCAAAGACCACAACCCGCTCCGGGTCCATGCCCTGCAGGCGTTGGCCGAACTGCGCGAGGCAATCAACCCCCCGCTGAATCGCTTCCTCTGTCAGGTTTCCATTGGCATCAAGACCGGCGGCCAGCTGTACTTTTTCGCCACGCCGTTCAAGCGTCCGTATTTCACCCTGAAATTCTTCGGCGATCATCATATGAAAACTGTTGGAGCCAAGGTCGACTGCCGCGATACGCTGGAATTCACTTCCGGCGGTCTTAATCTCTGACATATTCTCTCTGGGTTTTGAGTGCACTTTATTGAATATGCACTCAGTGTAACGCGTCGTCCAGTCGAATAATCCAATTGATTCCGCATAAATGCGGCGTACAATAACCCCTTACCTGTCAAAGAACTTTCCGTAGGGGAAACACATGAGCGATAACATTCTCACCGTAACCGACGATTCATTTGAAGCTGATGTACTGGGCGCTGATGTGCCTGTATTGGTAGACTTCTGGGCAGAATGGTGTGGCCCATGCAAAATGATCGCACCGGTACTGGAAGAGATCGCTGAAGACTACGCTGGCAAGCTGAAAATTGCCAAACTGAACATTGATCAGAACGAAGCCACTGCACCGAAATTCGGCATCCGCAGCATTCCGACTCTGATTCTGTTCAAGAATGGCAACGCTGAAGCCACCAAGATCGGTGCAATGAGCAAGTCTGAACTGGCTGCTTTCATCGAACAGGCTCTGTAAGACTGCTTTTCAGTCCAGCCGGGCGCAATTGGACGCCATTTCCGGACCAATTAGCGGCACTTGGGGACAAATGTCCCCTCAGTGCTGGACAACCCCCCATGATCTGTCTATATTGAACCTGCAACATTGAAGGCAGGCCAAACATGCCCCCCTCTTTGATGCCCTCCATGGCGCTCTGCCAGGTTTCTTCAGATCTTTGCATCTAATCTTATTCAAACAACATAACCAAACTATCCACATCTATGAATCTTTCAGACCTGAAATTAAAGTCAGTACCCGAATTGCTGGACATCGCCGGCGAAATGGGCATTGAACATGTAAGCCGTACCCGTAAGCAGGACATCATCTTCGCTATCCTGAAAACCCACGCCAAGAGTGGTGAAGACATCTACGGTGACGGCGTACTGGAGATTCTTCAGGACGGTTTTGGTTTTCTGCGTAGCGCGAACAGCTCGTATCTCGCTGGTCCTGATGACATCTATGTCTCGCCTAGCCAGATCCGTCGCTTCAACCTGCGTAAGGGTGACAAGATCTCCGGTAAGATCCGCCCACCTAAAGACAACGAGCGTTACTTCGCACTGCTGAAAGTCAGCGAAATTAACGACGACAAGCCAGAAAACGCCAAGAACAAAGTTCTGTTCGAGAACCTGACACCACTGTTCCCGAACGAGCGCCTGATTCTTGAAGCCGGTAACGGTTCTACCGAAGACCTGTCTTCCCGTGTTCTCGATCTGGTTGCTCCAATCGGTAAAGGTCAGCGTGGTCTGATCGTTGCTCCACCAAAAGCTGGTAAAACCATGCTGCTGCAGACCATTGCGCAGTCGATTACCCGCAACAATCCTGAGTGTGAGCTGATCGTTCTGCTGATCGACGAACGTCCGGAAGAAGTAACGGAAATGAAGCGTTCTGTGCGCGGTGAAGTTGTAGCATCGACCTTCGATGAGCCACCAGCCCGTCACGTGCAGGTTGCCGAAATGGTCATTGAGAAGGCCAAGCGTCTGGTCGAGCACAAGCGCGACGTCGTCATCCTGCTCGACTCCATCACCCGTCTGGCCCGTGCTTACAACACCGTTATCCCTTCCTCTGGTAAGGTATTGACCGGTGGTGTTGACGCTAACGCGCTCGAGAAACCAAAGCGTTTCTTCGGTGCGGCACGTAACATCGAAGAAGGCGGCTCTCTGACCATCATCGCAACCGCTCTGGTGGATACTGGTTCTAAAATGGACGAGGTTATCTTCGAAGAGTTTAAAGGTACCGGTAACCAGGAGCTGCATCTCGACCGTAAGATTGCTGAGAAGCGTATCTACCCTGCGATCAACATCCGTCGTTCAGGCACCCGTCGTGAAGACATGCTGTTCAACGAAGCCGATCTGCAGCGTCTGTGGATTCTGCGTCGTCTGCTGGCTGAAATGGAAGACGTACAGGGCATTGAGTTCCTGCTCGATAAACTGCGTCAGACCAAGACCAACGACGAGTTCTTCGATTCGATGCGTAAGGGTAAGTAAGCCTATACGCAGGTGTCGAATACAAAAAAGCCGCTCACTGAGCGGCTTTTTTGTTAGAGGCAAGTCTGAAACCGGATCAGGCAAGGATCATGTCGGTTCCCATGGCTTCCTTCAGCTTCTTCATCGCGTTCTTTTCAAGCTGACGAATTCGCTCTGCAGAGACGTTATACATTGCTGCCAACTCATGCAGAGTTGCTTTCTCATCTACCAGCCAACGTTGCTGCAGAATGGTACGGCTGCGTTCATCCAGTTCGCCCATGGCTTCAACTAAGCGCCCATTGGCATACTGCTCGT
>JAYNJA010000053.1:7695-13959 GCA_038109705.1 Thalassolituus sp.
GCCTCCACCAGCGTCGCCGGGTCCTGGCTGTGATCTTCGAGGTAGTACGCCGGTGCCTTGTATGCGGTTTCGTCATCTTCGTCCGCACCCGCATCAAATGCTGCATCATGAGCATTCAGGCGGCCTTCCATCTCGAACACGGTTTTTGTTTCGACACCCAGATCTTCAGCAATCGCTGTGGCTTCGTCCTGGGACAGCCAGCCCAGCTTTTTCTTCTGGCTGCGCAGGTTAAAGAACAGCTTACGCTGGGCTTTTGTAGTAGCCACTTTAACAATGCGCCAGTTGCGCAGGATAAACTCGTGAATCTCGGCTTTGATCCAGTGCACTGCAAACGACACCAGACGCACGCCCACTTCCGGATTAAAGCGCTTTACCGCTTTCATCAGACCAACGTTACCTTCCTGAATCAGGTCACCCTGGTTCAGACCGTAACCGGAATAGCTGCGGGCAATATGAACAACAAAGCGCATGTGCGACATAACCAGCTGTCGTGCAGCTTCGAGGTCGCCCTGATAATGAAAACGCTCTGCCAGATCTTTCTCTTCTGCTGGCGAGAGCACAGGAATAGCATTAACCGTCGTAATGTAGGCTTCCAGGTTTGCACCTGGTGACATCGCATATACGGCTTGCATGCCTTTGTTCATCTCACACTCCTGAAGTATTACTTCCTGAAAGGTTTATTCACACTGAATACAACGTGGTTCAGGGTCATACGGGATTCATAATATAGCACCGCTTTTTTCAGACTGCCAATGGCCTGAAAAGTTCACTTTGCAGACAACCTGTCGGGCTGTAAGCCGCGCCAGATCTACAGTTTCTTACTTTCATTCTAGCTCTGAGCTGTCAGCGCGGAAGATATGAATGTGTCGATATTCGTCAAGGAACAGACTGTTGCTGCCCAATATTTCTGGCCAACAGTCAGTCAGGAGAAAAACTGTGACAGATCAGGGTTCGATCTGATTCAAATGGCGGAACACCGACCACCAGGAACCTACCCAGCCCAGCAGCATGGCGCCAAGCAGTAACACCAGCGCAGCACCAGCGCCCAGTGGCTGCAGCTCAAAGTCAGAACCGTACAACCGCGCCAGATCTTCTACCGGGCCGCTGACCAGTAACCAGCCAATGGCCAGCAGTATCCATGAAACGATACCGCCAACCATACCGAACCAGAGCCCAGTATAGAGAAATGGGCGACGTACCCACGCATTGGTTGCACCAACGAGTTTAGTCACGCGGATTTCATCCACGCGGTTGGCGATCGACAGACGGATGGTATTGCCCACCACCAACACAATCGCCAGTGCCAGTAAGGCGCCCATGACCCAGACCACACGCTCACTCAACGCCAGCAGCGCATGTAAACGATCCAGCCAGGCTGTATCCAGCTCAACATCGCTGACACGACGGTCTTTAGCGAGTGCTGCAGACAATGCCAGTACGTCACTCTGAGGCAGAGACAGTTCAGGCTCCACTACGATAACGCCAGGCAGGGGGTTATCAGGCAGCAGATCCAGTGCCTCACCCAATCCTGAACTCTGGCGGAACTCTGCAAGTGCCTCGACAGCACTGATATAGCGGGTGCTGGCCACGCCTTCCATGCCATTGATGTTCTTCAGCAGCGCCTGAGCGTCACTTTCAGGCAGCTTCATCTGCAGGTAGACGCTCATACTGCCTGAAGCCTGAAATCGGTTACTGAGCTGACTGAGGTTATCCAGCGTCATCCACATGGCGCCAGGCAGAGTCAGGGAAATCGCAATTACCAGCCAGGTCATGATGCTGCCCAATGGCTTTGTGAGCAGACGGATCAGAGTTTCAACCGCCACCAGCTGATGCTGCTGTGCCCAGGCATTGAGCTTATCTTTGAAACCAATCTTATGAACGGAAGCGCCCTGGCGAGGACGACGCACATCAGGCTTAGCGGCCATGCTCGTCCTCCTCTCTGCCAGCGGCGAATCCAGGAGCATGAGAATCGTGCAGAGCACCGTGATCCAGTATCAGGCGACGGTGCCCCATGCGTTCAACAAGGGCGATATCGTGGGTAGCGATCAGAACCGTCACACCAACTTTCTGGAAGCGCAGAAACAGGTTCATGATTTCTGCAGAGAGTTCCGGATCAAGGTTACCGGTCGGCTCATCCGCCAGCAGCAGGCTGGGTTTGTTCACTACCGCACGGGCAATACCCACACGCTGCTGCTCACCGCCTGACAGCTCAATCGGGTTGCGACCCTCGAAGCCCAGCAGACCGACTGAATCGAGAGCGGCACGTACCCGGCGCGATGCCTCGGCAGGCTGGTAACCGGCGATAAGCAGTGGCAGAGCAACGTTATCGAAAACGGTACGATCGAAAAGGAGTTGGTGATTCTGGAAGACAACACCGACCTTGCGACGCAGAAAAGGCACCTGCGAAGACTTCATCGTATTCACGCAGTCACCGTCGACAAAAACGTTGCCGCGCGTTGGCCGCTCCATCTGCAGCATCAGTTTCAGCAGGGTACTTTTACCCGCACCACTGTGCCCCGTCAGGAAGGCAAATTCACCGTAGTCGAGCCCGAAACTGACATTGCTCAGGGCTTCTTTACCGCCGGGGTACTGCTTACCGACCCCCTCGAAGCGCACCATCGACATAAACGACTACTTACGCTTCGTCTTTGTGATGGAACAGGGCGCGGGTAAAGTCGTCGGCATTAAACGGACGCAGGTCATCAATCCCTTCGCCCACGCCGATGTAACGCACAGGCAGACCAAACTGCTTGGCCAGCGCAAAGATAATACCGCCCTTCGCAGTACCATCCAGCTTGGTCAGAGTCAGACCCGTCACACCCACAGACTGCAGGAAGTGTTTTGTCTGGTTGATAGCGTTCTGGCCGGTACCTGCGTCCAGCACCAGCATCACTTCGTGTGGCGCGGTGTCATCGATCTTTTTCATTACACGGACAACCTTCTCCAGTTCCTGCATCAGGTTGTCTTTGTTGTGCAGACGACCGGCGGTGTCGGCGATCAGAATATCGACATTACGGGAGGTCGCAGCCTGTACCGCATCGAACAGTACAGAGGCTGAATCGGCACCAGTATGCTGCGCAATCACCGGGATGTCGTTGCGCTCCCCCCAGACCTGCAGCTGCTCTACTGCGGCTGCACGGAAGGTATCGCCCGCGGCCAGCATGACGCTCTTGCCACGCTTCTGGAACTGCTTCGCCAGTTTACCGATGGTGGTGGTCTTACCCACACCGTTGATACCAACCATCAGGATGACATACGGTTTTTTGCTGCTGTCGATAACCAGAGGCTTCTGCGATACAGCGAGCATGTCCTGCAGCTCTTCGATTAAGGCTTCGTACAGAGCATCAGAGTTACGCAGTTCTTTGCGGGTCACGCGGCCAGTCAGACGCTCGATGATTTCCTGGGTCGCTTCGACACCAACATCCGCCATGATGAGCTGGGTTTCCAGATCTTCGAGCATATCGTCGTCGATCTCTTTTTCACCCAGCAGCAAAGTTGAGAGGCCATCAGCCAGGCTAGAACGGGTTTTGCTCAGGCCTGCCGCCATACGGCCAAAGAAACCTTTCTTTTCTTCTTTGGCTTTCTTCGGCACATCAACCATGACATCCGGGTTTTCTGCCGGATCTTCGCTCACCTCAGGAACTGATTCTGCAGCTGGCTCTGGTGTAGCCTCTGGAACAGGCTTTACATCAGTCGTCTGTTCTTCAACCGCAGCGGATACTTGCTCAGCCGCCTTCTCTAACAGTTGCTCTGTTTCGCTCGCGACAGGTTCGGCGGAAGCTACTAATGATGCTTCAGGCAGTACCGATGGGGCCTCCTGCGCAGCTTCTGGCTGAGCACTTTCTGGCGCTTCAGCTTCATTATTCTGTACCACCTGCTCTTCGGCTTCTTGAGCCTTTTCAGGGGTTTTCTTTTTACGTTTGAAAAAATCGAACATCGGCGTCTCTGATTCTGATCAGTCAGGATGGGCGCATGGCCGCAGATGGGGTGCTATCCTACCATCATCAGCACTTTACCGGGAGTTCTCCATCAATGTTCCATGGTCTCAGCCGCCGCACGCTTAATGCACTGATTATCGGATGCCTGCTGATTATCACGGCGATCAACCTGAATGAGCTGAATAAAGAAGATTCTCCGCTGGAACCGATTAACGCTGCGCCCCTGCCAGACACTGGCTGGAAACCCTGGCAAACCCGCGAAGGCACACTTGGTATCATGCAAAGCGTGGCCTCAGACTCTGTAATTATTGTCATCCGTTCTGGGCAGGAAGATATGGCCACGCTGGCACTGCCTGCCGCAGACTGGGCAGAAAGTCTGAAGGTGAATCTATCCGGTTTAGTAGTGACTGAGCCTGCGGTCGCTGCAATTAAAGGGCCGCTCTCGGCGTCTGAATTGCTGCAGGGCGCCGCTTAGCTGCGCAACCCGCTGGCGCTGACACCTCCCTCTGCGGGGTACGAATCCTGCCAGCAGGCACATCCCGCTGCCGCACTCTGGTGGAACCGCCAGCAGAACGCGGAGCCTTTTTCCATGGTAATTATGCCGACCCCAGAGCAGTCCCCAGCCTGGCCTGACCGTGAACAGTGGCAGAGTTTCCGTAGTGAAGAACTGAAAATACTGCGCCGTCAGTGGCTGTCCGACAGCGGAGCCATCGACATTGCATTGGATCTTGCCTACCATCGCGCTCCTGACGATTATCTTGAACGCCTGTATAGTGATCTGGCGACATCACAGAAAAGTGCTCCCCGCGCTCTCGCCGAGTGCCTGTCGGGTTCACTGGCGTCGGAATAACTATCTCCAGACAGTATTAACAAGCGAGACATCCCGTGAGCCGACAATCTCATCACCAGTTACGCATCATCGGTGGCCAGTGGCGCTCCCGCAGGTTACGTTTTCCGGCGATTGACGGCCTTCGCCCGACGATGGACCGTGTACGTGAAACTGTTTTTAACTGGCTGCAGCACGACATTCAGGGGGCACGGGTGCTTGATGCCTTTGCCGGCAGTGGTGCACTGGGTCTTGAGGCGCTGTCACGGGGTGCCAGAGAAGTCATCTTTCTGGAAAAGCATGCCAAAGCGGCGATGCAGATTAAGGACAACCTGAAGCAGCTCGATGCCCGCAATGCTCAGGTTTGGGCCGGCGATGCCTTGCTATGGTTGGAACAGAACCCAGAGCCCTACGATCTAGTCTTTCTGGATCCACCGTTTGGCAAAGACCTGCTTCAACCGGCACTGGAAAAACTGACGCTACTACCCGGCGCACTGGTTTACGTCGAACACGAGGCTAAATTACAACCTGAGTTTCCGTCTAACTGGCAGGAACTGAAGAACAAAAGCACGAAGGAATTCTGCTTTCGTCTGTTCGAAATCGGCGAAGTATAAAACAAGGCAGGCACGCCTCAGGGCAGCAGGATCTCCGCCTGCGCCCCACCATCCGCGGAAACATCGCCGTGATTGCTCAGGCGCATTTCCGCTTTCTGAGTTGGTGTCGAGTGATGTTCAACCATCAACTGCGTGAAATATAAGCCCAGCCCAGTGCCGCCGGCCTTGTCCGTTTCAAAATCCCCAGTCTCCAGCTTGTTTTCGGCAAGGAAACTTTCAGCAAACCCCGGGCCATTGTCCCTTAGGCGAATAAGTAGACCCTGATCGGTTTCCTCGGCGGTGATATGAATTCTGGTGGCTCCTGCCTGAGCGCTGTTGCCCAGCAGGTTACTTAACCCCATCTGCAGCAGGAAATCGTTGTAGTACCCCTGACACTCATCGCTGACATCGACATCAATCTGTACATCCGGGAAATGGCTATCAAAGCATTCGATTGAATGGCGGATAGTATCGGCGGGCCAGGCATCGTCTGCCGGAAAATTGCCGCGCTCGTTCAGTCGATACAGAGTCACCAGTTGCATCGCGTCCTGATGTACCCGTCGCGTCCGGCCCAGCAAAGGTCGCAGTGGTTCATGATATTGCTCAGGAATATCAGCAAGCGCCCGCTCCCCCTCCAACAACACCGACTGCAGCTGGTTCTTCAGATCATGAATGATGGCCGCAGCCAGATCCTTGTATTCCATGGACACCCCCCGGATTTATAGGCCAGCAGACCGCCGTAAGCGTTCGCAGCTGGTTTTTAACCGTTGATAGCGGTCGTATCGCTCATCCAGCCGACCCACTGAACCAATACGCCGCAACAGTCGATAGCAATCTTTCAGTTGAGTGACATTAAGCTCTTCTTTTTCGATATAACTGACTTTCGCCTGTATGGCATTCAACAGCA
>JAYNJA010000054.1:0-5389 GCA_038109705.1 Thalassolituus sp.
GTACAAGGTGTACGGTTATCGGTAGTACCGTTTGATGAATCATCACCGCCACAAGCAACCAGAGACAGAGTAGTTACAGCAGTCATTGCCATAAACAGTTTATTGAGTTCCATGAGTTTCCCCTAAATGGTTTTTTAAACTTCGTGGTATGCACCACATTTTCAAGACCAGCGCATACTACGAAGACTTTGTGACAATTTTATTAATGCTTAAAAAACAAAACTTAATCCAAGATCGAAACCACGACCTTTCTTATAAGAGCGGAAGTTCGCACCTTCCTGAGTCAGAGAAACTTCTTCATCAGTAATGTTTTTTATTGCCAATTTAAGGGTTAAATCGGGTATCAGTTCTGCAGAGTAATTCAGGTTTAATTCACCACGCGGTTGCTGATAAATATCAGGGTCCTGACTACCCACCTGAGTCGCCGAATAGAGAGATTCCCCCTGATAGTTATATACAAGGGTATATTTTGCAGATGAATCAGCATCATCAAGACCGAACTGGATGTTACCCAGCATGTCAGGCTGGCCCTGCATCACGCGCTCGCGAAAAGCAATTTCCACCTGAGAATCAATAAGAGAGAGGTTGCCAGAAACAAACAGAAGATAACTGGTCAGGTCGAATTCTTTACGAAAATCAAATTCATAACCGCTGACTGCACCAGTTTCACCATTCTGGTAAGAGAAAATAGTACCGCTACTGGTGGTAAGCACCTTTTCAATTGGATTCACGAAATCTTTTTCAAAATAAGCCAGGCTGACACTTTCAGTTTCAGAAAAGTACCATTCCACACGAACATCGAAGTTATCTACTTCAGAACTTTGCAGATCAGAATCACCGCGAATGGTGTCACCGCTATCCGGGTCAATATAGAGAGAGTTCGCCAATTCACGGAAATCCGGACGATTCAGAGTCTGGTACCAGGCACCACGCAGCTGGACTTCTTCACCAAGGAAAACGGTAGCGGAAAGAGACGGATAAATAGCATCATCTGTCAGCTCTGCAGGCACCGGAGTGCCCGCAATCAGATCGAAAGTATCTACATTAATCTGCGACGACTCTGCGCGCATACCGATGTTAAAATTGAACAGATTCAAATTCTCGAGTTCCAGGCCCAGGTAATAGGCCATGAGATCCCAGGAAGCCTCGTAATCACTCGCTGGAGACGTGTTATTGCGAAGTGTCAGCAGGCCTTGCGACGCCAGCTCGCTGACAATGAGGTCTGCGTCTGTAATATCCGGATAACCATCCGCCGTAGTTGAGCCCGCGGAATAACCTAACTGAGTACCTTCAGAAGATCGGGAACGACTGAACAAAGACACACCATAAAGTGCATTTGCCATATAGTTAGATTTTCTGAATAACTCAGACTGCCAGTTTGTCCCCATATCGATGACAGAATCTGTCAGCTCGTTATAAGTACGGTCCAGTGAGCTCCAGAATAGTACGTATGGCCCATCATCCTCTTCGCGTTCAAAGGCATAACTACGGCGGTCTGGGTTATCAAGCGATGCTTGCGATACAGAAAACTGCCAATCTGCCTGTGTGTTCAGAAAGTTTTCAAAATAATGGTTACCAGTGAACTGCTGCATAATGAGCTGGCGCTCCTGCCAGTCCATGGAGTAAATAATCCCCTCACGATCCTGGTCACCGCCCTGACCTTCTTTTCTGCGAGTGTCTGCATAGGTCTGGCGCAGCAACATGGTGTTGCTGGTGTATTCTGAATCGCCAGTCAGCAAGCCCAGCGTCAATGACGCTCCAAGATCAATATCATGAGTAGTAACGACTTCAGTATAATCATCGTCAACACTGAGACGGCCTTCGCTGCTCAGGTTGTTGGTATTCGTTTCCCTGGTATGGCCTGCCCATTTATTCGAATATTTAAAGGATGCCATGTAGCCAAAAGCCGTTTCACCATCGTCGAATAATGCGTCACCAAAACTGATGCTTACCGAGCCATTTGGTAGAATGAAAGTATCTTCCGGTGTCAGGGTATAAGGCAGGTATTCCGCGGCTGCGACTGATTCCTGATAAGACGCATAATCGGAATCAAATGACTCAGCTTCTGGCGGGAGTGCACGGTCACCGCTTGCACCAAAGCCGAGGAAGTCCATGCCACCAGCTTGCGGGTATTCGCGGTTTTCAAAGGTAATGCCTTCAACAGCCCCCAGCGTTGCTGAGACCTTGCCTTCAAACTCGAGTGGATATTTCTTGGTTTTCAGACGTACGGTACTGCCTGTTGAGTCTGCGTAAACATCCGGTGTAAGCGTCTTCTGTACGTCGATGTTATCAATGACACCAGCAGGAAAAATATCCAATGGGACAACACGACGAGTTGGATCCGGACTCGGCAAAGTAGCACCGTTCAGCATAATGGAAGTGTGGCGTTCATTAAGACCGCGAGCCACTACATATTTGCCATCGGTAATAGTCACACCTACAACACGTTTAATTGCCGACGCAGCATTAGAATCGCCAAAGCGGGCCATCTGCTCACCGCCAATAGAGTCCAGTACGGCACTGGCATCGCGTTCCTGGCTGCCTGCCGCATCCGGCACGTATGAGCCAACAGCGACAACTTCCTCGATAACACCATTACCTGACATACCCACTTCAACATTTAGCTCTACCGGCACCCCCGGCATGCTGTTAACGGTGAGTTCTTTACGGGTGTAGCTTGGGTGGGCGATGGTGAGGGTGTATTCGCCACGAGGTAACTCCAGAGAGAAGCTGCCATCGTCTTCGGTCATGGTGCCAGTATCTGAGGATACAACCGATACACGAGCACCCGATACGCCACCGCCAGTTTCTGATGAGGTCAGGCGACCAGACACGACTCCAGCAGCTTCTGAAGGCTCAGACACTTCTGCAATGGCTTCGCCACCTAGCACTTCGACGAAAATATCAGCGTCGGCGGCATCATTGGCCAGTGAAAAAGTTACATCACCTATATAGGCACCGTATTGGGAGAACTCAGCCAGATATTCCCCTGCTGCCAGGTCATAAGTAGAAAAACCCTGTGGGCTGATCAACTGACGCTTACCCTGAATATCAATCGATACGCCCTCAGCGGCGGCTCCGTCCTCAGTAATATAAAAAGCGACCTCGCCTGCTGCTAATGGCAAGGATGTTAAGGCAAGAGTTAAGGCGGCCGTACAATTCAGGCGCTTAGAAGTCATGATTCCCCCACAGAAAATACTGGGGGCAGACGCCCCCGAGAATGAAACGGAGGCGAAGTTACTACAGTTAAATGACAGTTATGTTACATGTCAGTTGATGCGGGAGGGGTGCTCGACCACGAGGAATTGATTGGCTGCAACGTTTTCAAGTACGCTCACTTGACCGTCCGGCCACTCTACGCGAAGCTCACTGACAACATCGTCTGCACTCAGACCAAAGTGAAGTTCGGGTGCATTGTTCGACATGTAGTTATTTTCAAAACGCATCTCGCGATACTGATTCAGACTCTCGCTGGTCGCATACACTTTAGCGCCGTAAGCATAGACGTTACCCTGCAGACCATGCAGACGCACATTCAGGAAGTTACGGCCACTTGCCGCTGCGTGACGAAAATGGTTTTCGTAATAAGACGGCTTACCGTTGTGGTTCATGATCACAATGTCGATGTCGCCATCACGATCAAAGTCGTTACAGACGATACCCCGGCCTTCACCAGTGTCGGCAATACCTCGCAGAAGTGCACTTTCAGTAAAGGTTCCGTCCTGGTTGTTCATATATAGGCGTGATGGTGTGCCGTAGAAGTTATCCAGCATGATTGAACCTGGTCCGTGATTTACGTACAGAATCTTCGATGCCTGGATCAGCGCTTCAAGATCACTGAAGAAGCCATCCTCACTCTGGTAAAGCCATGATAGTGCTTGATTGATCTCCTCAAAACCACCAAAAAATCCGTAAAGTGCTTCCAGTATCAACTGAGAACTACTGTCGTTCAGATCATATATTCCGGAGATTCCTATCCAGTTCAATATTTCAAAAAGTGGATGATCAAAGGTATTGTTGTCATAGCCGAACCCATTTACCTGATAAATATCCAACCACCCGTCATTATCGAAATCCTTCATGCAGGCTCCCCAGGCCCACAATCCATCGATAACATTTGCAGCGTAACTCACATCAGCAAACTGGATGTTTTCTCCAGCTATAGAATCATTGCGATAAAGGCGATTAACATACGATGAATAAGATCCGAAAGGATAATCAACATTTGTAACAAACCAATCCAGGTCACCATCATTGTCGTAATCCCCCAGTGCAGATCCCATCGCATTCCGATCACGGATTACGGATGAGTCAGTGGCATTATGAAAATCTCCATTGCCATCCCCCTGGAAAACCTGGGAAGTTAAAAAGTCCGCAGCAACTAAAAGATCCGGGGTAAAGTCATTATTCATATCAGCGAAATTTGCTGTAAAGGTATAATCTCTGGAACCAAATGCCCCGTACAAGACATCATCCAGTACTGGAGCGAATCCCCCTCTACCATCATTCGCCCACATGTGAATCTCTTCACTCGTGGGTAAGAAATCCCAGTTAGTGCTGAATAAATCCAGGTCACCATCACCATCTATATCAGCGAACGAAGCACTATGTGTGCTACGAATTGTTTCATGTCCAAAATCTGCAACACGTATAAATTCGGCACCACCTCTGTTCAGCCAAAGCTTAGAATCAGCTTCGTATAAATGTCCTACGAAAAGGTCAGGCCAACTATCTCCATTGATGTCAGTCAATGAGAAAGCTGCAATATCTCCTGCTGTATTCAGCCCAAAGTTATTTTCTGCCTCGATAAATTCGCCTTCGACATTCAGGTAGACTTTAATCCCAGCATTCACACCCAAGCCGATCAATACATCCATATCGCAATCGCCATCGATATCGGCGGAAGCTATGGAGCCTACAACCAAAGCTGTCTCCGCTACAGTCCATGCGTTACTGAGAATCTGAGCACCCACCTCATGTTTTATGCTAAAGCCAGAATCAGTTACCTTTCGGAATCCGGGCAGAATATCGAACTCCAGCGGTGCAGATACCTCCTCTCTTTGACACCCAGCTATATCCTGAGCACTTAATCCTGAAAGATCCGGAAACGCTGGTGCTCTGACCTCATCATCAGCAGGTGCGATTACTTCAAAAATCTCAGAATTATCAAATACAGCCAACACCGGCTCCATTCGAAAGGCATCAGGACCTGGCGTAGTAAAATCAGGCATCCATTGAGCCAGGCACTCATACGAATACATACAATCTGCGGTCAGGGTATTCAGAAATGCAACATACTCACCTATTACTCCGTCATCATCTAATGGCGAGAGTGCTTTATCCGGGTTTCTTATATGCCAGGAGAGAAATGCATCCCGAATATTCACAA
>JAYNJA010000054.1:5399-6560 GCA_038109705.1 Thalassolituus sp.
GAGCTGCATTTATATCTGTATCAATATTCAGGCCATCGAACTGAGGTAGACCACTGAGGGAAAAATCGTACGAATTCAGTGACGTTACCGGATCAAAATGCCATGCCACTGCTTCTTCCAGGGTAGCAACGCTGCCTGCATGCATAAACGGAGCAGATACTGAAGTATTGAGCAAACCTGGTGTACGGAACGAGTATTTATCAGAAATAACCGACGTGACGTTGTAACGCCCAAAATCCTGATAAGCGACATTTTTTCCCCGACCAATCTGCGCCGTAGCCAGCGGATAATATTGCTCATCCGAGAACTTGGCTCCTGAATGACATCCTACGCAAGAGGGGCCATTTTGATCAAAAAACTTCAGAGCTCCACGTTTGGCGTCATCCGATATTGCAGAATAATCCCCTTCCAGATATCGAAAGAAAGGATTATCAAGCGTAACTTGCGAACGCTGATACTCCCCCAGAGCCATAGCAATACGATCATAAGTAATGACCTCCGAGGTATCACTGACATAATCATTGAATACTTCCCGGAAATAGGACTCCCATCCGCGATTCAGTAATTTTTCCGCTATAAGATCACGTGTGCTGTATGTTGACGTTCCAGCTTCTGTGGAAAACCCTCGCATTTCTTCCACGGAAGTCACAGGAAATCTGGCCTGAGCTGCAACAAGGTTACTGCCAGCGTTGTCATCGGGGCCGCCGAAGTGACTATCAGGAGTGCGAATCAGTTGCCCTTCGCCATTACCGTCTCCAGAGTCATCCGGCACGTAATAGCCATCATTAAAGAAACGGATTGTCTCAATTCGCCCATCCCAGAATATCGCTCTGTCATAAAAAGCGATATTGAACGTAGTTGGACTATTTCGGGGCACGTTTGGCCCAAAGTCTGCTTTAGGATCTATGTAGAAGTTACCATCATGGCGACGCCCAGGCCCTACGATCATCGGGTCATGCGCACCCACCCCTACCGGTAAACTGAGATGATCAGTACCAGCGAGGCGAGGATCATGACAACTGACACAAGCGACTTCATCTTCAAAACTCAGTGAGCGGGAGAAAAACAACTCTTTGCCCAACTCAACCAGAGGGTCTCCTGGCTGCGGCAACGTGCGGCCAGTCAGTTCGGCCGGATCAAAACCTATACTGCTAATCAAAG
>JAYNJA010000054.1:6570-7682 GCA_038109705.1 Thalassolituus sp.
TCCCATCTTTCCGGATCTTCAGGGAAAGCATCCTCCGTATTAGCGACGCCATCAACATCTATGTCGTTATCGAGAAGATCAGTAATGCCATCAGAATCGAGATCTGCAGGAACGTCACTGAAATCCAATGGATCTGTACCTACTGATACTTCTACAGAGTCCAGGAAGCCATCGTTGTCATCATCGTCGTCCGTATTGTTACCAACACCATCATTATCAGTATCCACGCTTTCGGCGTTATCGCGCGGAAAGAGATCCATATCGTTGGTTACGCCGTCACCGTCGATATCGTTATCCAGTGAATCTGGAACACCATCACCATCCAGATCTGCAGGGTAATCATCTGCATTGAGTGGATCAGTGCCGGCAAGGATTTCTACCGCATCAGAGTAGCTATCATTGTCGTCATCAGGATCAGCGTTATCGCCAATGCCATCGAGATCGTTGTCAGACTGTTCGTTGGGGTTCAGCGGGAAAAGATCGGCGGTGTCAGGAAAGCCATCGTTGTCGTCATCCTGATCATGAATATCCGGCGTACCATCACCATCACTATCAAGCGGACGTGACGCTGAATCTGATGGATCGGTACCGAGCTGCAATTCCAGTTCGTCATTGAAGCCATCGTTGTCATCATCAGGGTCTGAATTGTTGCCGACACCATCCAGGTCAGTATCCAGAGTTTCTGATGGGTCTTCAGGGAAAGCATCTTCAAGGTTAACAACACCATCACCGTCGATGTCGTCGTCAACATCATCAACTATGCCGTCGCCGTCCAGGTCAGGAAGACTAACAGGTGTTTCAGGGGCTGGAGACGCAGGCGTTTCCTCTGCAGGGGCAGGAGTTGCTTCTTCTCCACCGCAGGACGCCAGAACAACCGCACTGAGTATTATTGTTATTAGAGCTTTCATTTGTGTGCATCAATCTCTGTGATGACAAGACACTTTACGCCACCAAAGAATAGTTTATTGCACAGACGGGCCAGCAAAACCAGCCAATGTTATGTAAATACGTGCCTTGTCTAGTGAAATTGTAGATCAGGTCATATTTTCAGAGAGGATGGAGCGAGGTTAGTCAGGTACCGCGAGACTGCGGTACCTGAGATGCGTTAGTTC
>JAYNJA010000054.1:7692-13595 GCA_038109705.1 Thalassolituus sp.
TAGTTCTGATTAAGAATCAGCCCTGAGCCAGCAGCTCACGCAGGTCAAGAATTGCTGCGTTAGCACGGGAGATATATGACGCCATCACCAGAGAGTGGTTAGCGAAAACACCAAAGCCGCTACCGTTAAGGATCACTGGCGACCAGAGTGCTTCCTGAGTGCCTTCCAGCTCACGGATGATCTGACGCAGGCCTACCAATGCGTTTTTCTTCTCAAGTACTTCACGGAAATCCACTTCAATAGCGCGCATCAGGTGCAGCAGTGCCCACGAGGTGCCACGCGCTTCGTAGAATACGTCGTCAATCTGACCCCATGAGGTCTTAACGATTTCTTCATCCGGGGTCTCGGTAGAGTGCGGGATATTCATATCTTCATTCAGGCGACGCTGGCCGACAGAAGCACTCAGGCGCTGAGACAGTGAGCCCAGGCGTGTCTCAACATCAAACAGCCACTGACGCAGGTTATCGGCACGGGCATAGAACTGAGCCGTCGGCTCGGTCGGATCTGACAGACGCTCGAGGTAGCTCTGCAGAGCATCTACGCCACGCTGGTATTCGCTTTCAGTGGCAGGCAGGAAGGTGCTGTTTGCATCAAAGTGCAGCTGCGGCTCAGCGATTGCCAGGTCTTTGTCTTCTGTAGACTGGCTCTGAGAACGGCTGAAGTCTTTACGCAGGGCACGGGAGAAGTCACGTACCTGCACCAGTACACCAAATTCCCAGTTAGGAATATTATCCAGCCACAGACCCGGAGGAGTGATGTCATTGCTCAGGTAGCCGCCCGGCTTGTTCTGCAGAGTATCGGTCACTTTCATCAGGGTTGCCGTAGTAGTAAAACCACGTACTACTTCAACACCCATCTGCTCCGCCTTGGCAGCAGCATTTGCCTGAATATCAAAATCATCTGGTTCCTGCGACCAGAATATACCCAGTACAACAGTAATGATCAGATAGAGAGCTACCAGCCACACGACTATATTCTTAGAACCTTTGCCACCACCTTTACGGTCATCAGCCCAGTCCTGCATGCGCTCTTTAGTATCCTGAATCCGGTCCTGTAAACCACTCATAGGTTACGATCCTTAGTTTCTGTCTCAAAAAAATAGGGTCACTCAAGCAGGCTTGCCTGCTGATACGTAGGGCATGATAGCGCAATTTGCCGGGCAAAGGAGTATCCGCAGAAGCCAGCGACCGGCGTCAGTCACGTCAGTGTCGCCAAAGGGGTATACTTCTATCCTCAATGCGGAGAGCCCCATGCCACAACTCGATATTCTTGCGATTGCCCGATCCCCCTACAAAGAGAAGTTCGCGATTCCTCGGCAACCCGGACTGGCACCCTCAGTGATTACGCGTATTGAGCTACAACCACCCTACGATGACCCAGCAGCGCTGCAAGGTCTTGAAGCCGTATCACATGTCTGGCTGATCTTTTACTTCCATGGTGTAGGTAGCCGGCCAGACTCTCTGCGGGTGCGCCCACCGCGACTCGGTGGCAATCAACGTATTGGCGTTTTTGCAACACGAAGCACTCATCGACCCAACGGTCTTGGACAATCACTGGTGAAGGTTATAGGTATAGAGGGTGCAACTTTGAAAGTAGCCGGCGCGGATCTTCTCGATGGAACCCCCGTTCTTGATATCAAACCCTACGTGCCATATGCGGACACTCCTGCGAATGCCGTTAATCAGATAGCGCCTGAAGCACCTGCACAGCTGGCTGTAACATGGACAAGTGAAGCAAAGGAACAAGCAGAGAAGGCGTCTGTAAGACTGAAGGAAAAGGTCGTAAGCGTGATAGAGGAATGCCTGTCGCAGGACCCTCGCCCAGCCTATCAGGCACATGATGAAAACCGCGAGTATGGTGTACTGCTATGGGACCTCAATGTGCGCTGGCACTATCCTACCAGCGACACCATTGAGGTTTTTCAGATCAGTCGCGCGGAGTAAGACGCAGAACCGTTTCCTGCAGCGCGCTGAGTCCGCGTTCGCGGAATTTAGGCTCGCTGTTAAGGACATCTTTCGAAAACAGCGTGTCGATGTTCATCGTCGCGGAATAATGCCCTGTAATTTCATCCGGATGCACACAGAACGGCGGGCCTGACATTTCGTTCTGGTCGTATTCAAAGGTCACCAGTAGCTGCGGCGCACCTTTACTGATACGGGTGAGCTGAGCAACGTAATCAGCACGCATATGTTCTGGCATAGCCACCAGCGCAGCACGGTCATACACCGCGTGAACCGGGCCAATGTCGTAGTCTGTGAGACTGAACCAGTCACCACAGATCAGCAGAATACCCGCCGCACGATAGAGAATCAGGTCACCGACCTGCTGCTTATCTACCGCCAGACTGAAGGTTTCTTCGATGGATTCCGCCAGTGCATCCAGAGCTATTTCACTGAGTTCAGCTGCAACAACCTGATAACCCTCACGCAGCAACCAGATCACGTCCAGCGACTTTCCACACAGGGGTACTAAAACGCGATCACCAAGATCTATTGGCATGGTGTGCCAGTGATTCACAATCGCAGGGTTAGCGCTATCCAGATGAAATCCGATTTCATTCTTTTCCCAGCGTTCATGCCAGAATTCGTTTTTCATCACGTTCTCCCGTCAGGTGATATATCAGGCTGCTGATATCAAGCATCTTGTTTCAGGCTTTTTTACAGTAAGCCGCAATAATAACAATACGGCTGCCATTTACCTTACCTTCGATGTGTAACGGGTTATCTGACAGCGAAATACCGCGCACCATAGTGCCCCGCTTGGCAGTAAAATTAGCCCCTTTCACATCAAGGTCTTTCACCAGAGTAACGTTATCGCCGGCTGCCAGTGCCGCACCATTCACATCGAGCGTTGGCTCACGCTGCTCGGCCGCAACACTGGTTTCAGCCCACTTACGGGTCTCATCATCCATATAGATCATTTCAAGGGCATCCTGCGCCCAGGATTCCGCTTCAAGGCGCTTAAGCATACGGTAGGCCATAACCTGCACTGGTGGCGCCTGATTCCACATTGCATCATTCAGACAACGCCAATGGTTTACATCCAGTTCACCGCTCTCAACCTGACCTTTACAGGTAGAGCACAGCAGTACACTGTTGTCTGCAGACGCAACGCTCTCAGGTGGCACCTGGTATGCACTCAGTCCGTCATTGGCAGTACACATTTCACATTGGCCACCACTACGCTCGATCAGGCTCTGTTCTACAGACATGTCGGAATACCCTTAGAAGAAAAGCGGGCATTATGCCTGAATGAGGCCCATACGCGAAGCGCCCGGACAATGCCGGGCGCTTTAGCTATCAATTCGATACTGTTCGGTATCAGGACATCTGCAGCGATGCGACATCCGGGAAACGCTTTTCCCAATCTTCAATCAGGTCAGTCTGGTCGATATCCCAAGGGTGAAAACCGGTCTTAAAGAACTTCGCCAGACCTTTCATGTTGTCGCGCAGCAGACCTTTCTTACCCCAGAAAAATACCGCGGCTTCCTTCCACTCACGCCAGCTAGGAAAATGTCGCTGAGAACGCAGCAGCCAGACCTGATACATCGCCAGGCGGGAAAACAGGCTGATCATAGAAATAACCATCACCCGCTTACGCATAAATTCATCGCCGACATGGGCGTTATACACGTCAAATGCAACCGCTTTATGCTCGATTTCTTCAACCGCATGCCAGATCAGCATTTTACGGACTGTTGGTTCTGCATCATCAAGAATTTCGGAGTTTTTGAGCAGAAATTCAGCCAGCGACGCTGTGAAATGCTCCATCGCAACGGTCAGTGCCAGCTGACGGCCGTGGCTGAAATTTTTCAGAAAATCGACGCGCTTATGCAATTTTTTGGTAATACGATCCATAGGGAAACCCATGTCCGTAATTGCTTGGTTCAAAGCCTCATGGGAAACACCATGATGCGCTTCCTGACCGATAAAACCACGGATCTGTTCTTTCAGAGTCTCGTCTTTTATCTGGTCGCGATAAAGCCTTACCGAATGAATAAAAAAGCGTTCACCGTCCGGAAATAACGCCGACAGTGCATAAAAAAATGTACTGATCAGTGAATTATTTTTAAACGCGTATTTGCTCATCGGCGTTTCCGTATCAAACGCCATGCGGCGCGGGCGGATCTCTACCTGAGCAGATTTATTATGTAATTCAGTCATACGGCGTCTCCTATCAGGGGAACCAGTTAACAGTTTGCGGCATGTGCTCAGGTTTTGGCCATATTTCACATACCTGACAGATTATCACTATGACATACTGCCGCTCATCTCACTGGGTGCTATGCTTTCATTCTGTAGTTCATATAGTGCAAAACCAGTTGCCGGAAAAGTCTCCGGTGAATACCTGACAAAGAACTGACAAAGACATCTCAACATGACCACGAAAACCCTGGGTACAGGAGAGTACCGGCTGTCATCAGACTACCTGATTCTGCTCGGCGAACTTGCCTTCGAGCGGGGTATTTCTATGGCAACACTGCTCGAAGGAACAGGTCTTCCTGAGAACCTGATGTTCCTGCCCAACACTCAGGTCGGTCATGAATCTGCACTCAAACTTATTGATAACTTCTGTGAAGCCGCTGGCAGTGCCTGTGCACTGGAATTCGGCAAGCGCATGACGTTATCAAAACACGGTGCACTTGGTTACGCGGCACAATACAGCGCAACCATTGAAGACGCCGCCGATAAAATCGAACGCTACCTCGAAACACGGGTACAGCTGTTTGAAATCCGCCGGGAGAATGACAACAGCAGCCGTCATATGTACATCAATACCCGCACGCAGGACTCCCGTGCAGGTGATTTTATGATTCTGGCATTTCTCTCCAGCGTAGAAACTATCTGCCGGACTCTTGTTGGCGAAAATGCCAAAGATGCTCACAGCATGATTCAGATCCGCAGCGGCGGTAACATGCTGGAGCAAACGGTCCTTCCACATTGCACCGTGTACAGCCGTGCGCCGGTTAACTGTCTGACCTGGCCCCGCAAGCCGCTTGAAGGGTTACTCCCCTTCTTCAATCCGACACTTGAGAACCTGGCAGATACCGAGCTTAAGCAAGCGCTCAGCTCTGTGAATGAGACCAACACCATGGCAGGTAAGGTACGCGAGATTCTGAACGATCACCTCGCCGAAATGCCAACGGTTGAAGATGTTGCCGGTATGCTGTTTATGTCTGCAGCAACACTCAACCGTAAGCTCAAGGCGGAGCAGCGTAGCTTCCAGCAGATCAAAGACGAGCTGCGTTACACCAAAGCGCAGCGACTACTGAAAGACACCAAGCTATCCGTTGACCAGATCGCAGACCAGCTCGGCTACAGCGACGCCAGTAACTTTGCCAAAGCCTTCAAAAACTGGGCCGGTGTCAGCCCGAGTCAATTCCGTCAGCAATAACAGAATTCTCCGGCGGCAGTTTCAGGTATACTGCCGCACCCACCTGTGCGACCGGAGAATCTTATGAGCGACAAACCCATGCTGATTAACTACAACCAGCTTAATAGCCTGTGGCTGAAATGGGTCGCACAGCCGGAACATTTTCACTTTGACCGTTGGCTCAAACAGGAAGCTGCTGACTGGCGTCGTAAACATCGTGAAACCCTGCCACTGGAACTGGGCAATGCCATGCAACAGGCTCAGCGTTTCCGTCAGCTCGCCTGCGCACTTGAACTGATTCAGGCAAAAGGCATAGAGCAGGACTGGGCTAAATGGGCAGCAGAATGGAAACCGCAATATTCTGAAGACCTCGGCCGGAATAATTTCTGGTTCTGGATTCAGAAGCGTAGCCACTCTCAATGGTACATCCCGAAAGACTGGCAGGCCGGCAGTCGCAAAACCACTGTAGAAGAGACAGAAGCCTGGGTGCGCGAGAATCCCGATTCTCTTCTTGCCTTGCTCTGGTACGG
>JAYNJA010000055.1:0-9169 GCA_038109705.1 Thalassolituus sp.
CGGTTTACACTCTGTTCCTGCTGGGCTTTGTAATCGCTACACCTGATATGAGCTTCGGCGAATGGCACGGTCTGTTCGCACAGACCTGGATGAAAGTATTCAGCCTGGCGGCTCTTATTTCTATCTGTGCGCACGCCTGGGTGGGTATGTGGACTATCTCCACTGACTACCTGACCGGTTCAGCCACTTTACGTTTCATCTTCCAGCTGGTTTGTGCAGGTTTCCTGTTTACTTACCTGATCTGGGGCATCGACATTCTCTGGAGCGTTTAATACATGAGCAGCAAAATCAGAACTATGTCGTTTGATGCCATCGTTATTGGTGGTGGTGGTGCAGGTATGCGTGCCGCACTGCAGCTGACTGAATCTGGCATCAAAACCGCGTGTGTGACCAAAGTTTTCCCAACTCGTTCTCACACTGTATCTGCTCAGGGTGGTATTACCTGTGCAATCGCTTCTGCTGATCCGAACGATGATTGGCGCTGGCACATGTACGATACCGTTAAGGGTTCCGATTACATCGGTGACCAGGACGCTATCGAATACATGTGTTCTGTAGGCCCTCAGGCCGTTTTCGAACTGGAACACATGGGTCTGCCGTTCTCACGTACCGAAGAAGGTCGTATCTATCAGCGCCCATTCGGTGGTCAGTCTAAGGGTCCGGATAACCCAACTCAGGCTGCTCGTACCTGTGCTGCTGCTGACCGTACTGGTCACGCTCTTCTGCACGCCCTGTATCAGGGTAACCTGAAAGGCGGTACTACCTTCCTGAACGAATGGTATGCCGTTGACCTGGTGAAAAACGCCAAGGGTCAGGTCGCAGGTGTTATCGCGATTGATATCGAATCAGGCGAAACTGTTTACATTAAAGCGAAAGCAACCGTTCTGGCGACCGGTGGTGCTGGTCGTATTTACCAGTCTACTACTAACGCTCTGATCAACACTGGTGACGGCGTTGGTATGGCGGTTCGTGCTGGCGTTCCTATGCAGGATATGGAAATGTGGCAGTTCCACCCAACAGGTATTGCTGGTGCTGGTGTACTGGTAACTGAAGGTTGTCGTGGTGAAGGTGGTTACCTGGTCAATAAAGACGGTGAGCGCTTCATGGAGCGTTATGCTCCTAACGCGAAAGACCTTGCGGGTCGTGACGTTGTTGCACGTTCTATGGTTATGGAGATCCTCGAAGGCCGCGGTTGTGGCGAAGACGGCGATCACGTATTCCTGAAACTGGATCACCTGGGTGAAGAAACCCTGAACGCGAAGCTGCCGGGCATTCTCGAACTGTCCCGTACGTTTGCGCACGCTGATCCGGTAAAAGAACCAATTCCTGTGGTTCCTACCTGTCACTACATGATGGGTGGTATTCCGACTAACATCGGTGGTCAGGCACTGTCTCAGGACGCTGATGGCAATGATGTTGTTATCGAAGGTCTGTACGCTGCGGGCGAAATCGCTTGTGTATCTGTTCACGGTGCAAACCGTCTGGGCGGTAACTCGCTGCTCGACCTCGTGGTATTCGGTCGTGCGGTAGGTCTGCAGGTTGAGCAGAACTTCCGTGAAGGTTTCGACTTCGTCGATCCGACTGATGCAGATATCGAACGTGCTATGGCGCGTCTGGATCGCCTGAATGGTGCATCTACTGGCGAGAGCGTTGCTCAGGTTCGTGCTGACCTTCAGAAAACCATGCAGCTGTACTTCGGTGTATTCCGTGAAGGTCCAAGCATGGAGAAAGGTCTGGAGATGCTGAAAGAGATCGGCCAGCGTGTTAAGAACACGGTTCTGGAAGATAAGAGCGGTCCTTTCAATACAGCACGTATTGAAGCGCTGGAGCTGGACAACCTGTTCGAGACTGCTTATGCGACTGCAGTAGCTGCAATCGAGCGTAAAGAGTCTCGTGGTGCGCACGCCCGTAATGACTACACCGAGCGTGACGACGAAAACTGGCTGTGCCACTCGCTGTACTTCCCGGAAACTCAGACTATCGGAAAGCGTGCGGTTAACTTCGCGCCTAAGACGGTTGAAGCTTTCCAGCCTAAAGTCCGTACCTACTAAGAGGGGGTGTTGATATGTTAGTAAGTGTTTATCGTTACAACCCTGAGAAGGATGAAGCGCCTTACATGCAGGACTACGACATCACTATCCCGGGCAACAAGGACGTAATGATCCTTGATGTTCTGGCACTGGTGAAAGAGCAGGATCCTACTTTGGCGTACCGTCGTTCATGTCGTGAGGGTGTATGTGGCTCTGACGGTATGAATATCAATGGTAAGAACGGTCTGGCGTGTATCACTCCAATCTCGGAAGCTACCAAAGGCAAAATGGATAAGCTGGTTCTGCGCCCGCTGCCAGGTATGCCGGTAATCCGTGACCTCGTGATCGACATGTCACTGTTCTACAAGCAGTACGAGAAGATCAAACCGTTCCTGCAGAACAATACTCCAGCTCCTGCGATCGAGCGTCTTCAGTCACCTGAAGAGCGTGAGAAGCTGGACGGTCTGTACGAGTGTATCCTGTGTGCTTGCTGTTCGACTTCCTGCCCGTCTTTCTGGTGGAACCCTGACAAGTTTGTCGGTCCTGCTGGTCTGCTGCAGGCGTACCGCTTCCTGGCGGACAGCCGTGATACGTCTACTGAAGAACGATTGGCAGGTTTGAGCGATCCGTTCTCAGTATTCCGTTGTCGTGGCATTATGAACTGTGTCAATGTGTGCCCGAAGGGTCTTAACCCAACTCGCGCCATTGGTCATATTCGTAACATGCTGCTGTCTCAGCAGGTGTAACGAAGCCACCGGCCGACTGGTGGTATCCGACGTAAGTAGGGCTGGACACACAGCCCTCTTACGTCAAAAATTTTGCTGCAATTGAACTCACAAAGTTCATTTGTTGACTAAGCTACTTTTATATTGAGGGAACGGGGCATCCCCGGGTCACCTCAGAGGCCTTGCGATCTATCCGGTCGACCCTCTATTACGCGTTGCGCAAGAGTCGGTGCACATAACTCTGTGGGTGGCATTCCCGTGTTCAGATTTTGAATCAGGGTGGTCATACATGCACGAACTGACAATGGAGCAACTATGGAGTACATCTCAGCTCGCTGGGGGTAATGTTGCTTATATCGAGGAGTTGTTCGAAACCTATCTCCGAGATCCAAACGAAGTGCCAGAAGAGTGGCGTAATTACTTCGACAAGCTGCCATGCGTTGATGAGAACAATACCGTTGATACGCCTCATCAGCCTATTCGCGACCAATTCCTTCTTATTTCAAAAAACCAGCGCCGCGCTCGCCCGACCACCTCTGCGCCGGTAAGCTCAGATCATGAGCGTAAGCAGGTTAAAGTTCTTCAGTTGATTAATGCCTATCGCGGCCGTGGTCATCAGCATTCAAAGCTGGACCCACTCGGACTGATGGTGCGCGAGACCGTTCCGGATCTGGATCTCCACTTTCACGGCCTTACCCGTTCTGATTTAGACATCGTTTTTCAGACCGGCAACCTGTTTGTCGGCCAGAACGAAGCCAGCCTGAAAGATATTATTGAAGCCCTCGAAACTACATACTGTGGCACTGTGGGCGCTGAATACATGCACATCGTAAACACGGCCGAGCAGCGTTGGTTCCAACAACGCCTCGAAAGTGTGCGTGCACATCCTAAATATGGTGCAGAGATTAAGATGCACCTGCTGGAGCGTCTGACCGCTGCTGAAGGTCTTGAGAAATATCTCGGTTCCCGCTATCCGGGCGTTAAACGTTTCGGTCTTGAAGGCGGTGAGTCTCTTATTCCGTTAATGGACGAACTGATTCAGCGTAGCGGAACCTATGGTGCTAAAGAGATTGTTATTGGCATGGCCCACCGGGGTCGTCTGAATACTCTGATTAACACCCTGGGTAAGAAAACCTCAGATCTTTTCGATGAATTCGACGGTAAAGCCGAATATCACTCTCACGGTGACGTGAAATATCACCAAGGTTTCTCTTCTAACGTAATGACTCCTGGTGGCGAAGTGCACCTTGCACTGGCGTTTAACCCATCGCACCTGGAAATTGTTTCGCCCGTAGTAGAAGGCTCTGTGCGTGCCCGTCAGGATCGTCGTCTTGATCCTGTAGGTGAGAAGGTGGTTCCTGTAAGCATTCACGGTGACTCGGCGTTTGCAGGTCAGGGTGTGGTGATGGAAACCTTCCAGATGTCGCAGACCCGTGCTTACAAAACTGGTGGTACGGTTCACATCGTGATCAACAACCAGGTCGGTTTTACAACGTCCAAGCGCGAAGATACCCGCTCTACAGAATACTGTACTGACGTAGCGAAAATGGTCGAGGCGCCAATTCTGCACGTTAATGGTGATGATCCGGAAGCTGTTCTCTTCGTAACTCAGCTTGCTGTGGATTACCGTAACGAATTCCATAAAGACGTCGTGATCGACCTGGTGTGTTACCGCCGTCGCGGCCACAACGAGGCCGATGAGCCATCAGGTACTCAGCCGCTGATGTACTCTAAAATCAAGGCGCAGCCAACGACGCGTACTCTGTACGCTCAGCGCCTGATTAACGAAGGAGTTCTGACTGAAGAAGTCAGCAAGCAGCTGGAAGAAGAATATCGACTGGCGCTGGATAACGGTCTGCACGTTGTTAAGTCGCTGGTTAAAGAACCAAACACTGAGCTGTTTGTCGACTGGAGCCCGTACCTGGGCCATGAGTGGACTACCAAGGCCGATACCGGCTTTGATATGAAGCGTCTGCAGGAACTTGCAAATAAACTGCAGGAAGTTCCTGAAGGTTTCGAAGTTCAGCGTCAGGTTGGCAAGATCCTGGAAGACCGTCGCAAGATGGCAGCCGGTGCTATGCCGATCAACTGGGGCTTCGCTGAAACGATGGCGTACGCAACCCTGCTGGATGAAGGTTGGGGCGTTCGTATCACTGGTCAGGACGTAGGTCGCGGTACCTTCTCACACCGTCACGCTGTCCTGCACAACCAGAAAGATGGTGAAGCTTACGTACCTCTGGCTAATATCAAAGAAGAGCAGCCTCGTATTGATATTTACGACTCGCTGTTATCAGAAGAAGCAGTGCTGGCGTTTGAATACGGTTACTCAACAACTACGCCGGGCTCTCTGGTTATCTGGGAAGCGCAGTTTGGCGACTTTGCTAACGGCGCACAGGTGGTATTTGACCAGTTTATTTCTTCCGGTGAGCACAAGTGGGGTCGTCTGTGTGGTCTGACTATGCTGTTGCCTCACGGTTACGAAGGTCAGGGCCCAGAGCACTCATCTGCACGCCTTGAGCGTTACCTGCAGCTCTGTGCTGAACATAACGTACAGATCGTTGTTCCATCGACGCCTGCGCAGGTGTACCACATGCTGCGTCGCCAGATGATTCGTCCACTGCGTAAGCCAATGGTTGTTATGTCGCCGAAGTCTCTGCTGCGTCATAAACTTGCAACCAGTACGCTCGAAGAGCTGACGGAAGGGCGCTTCAAAACCTGTCTGGATGAAATCGATGAGATTAATCCGAAGAAGGTTCGTCGTGTTCTGTTATGTTCAGGTAAGGTTTATTACGATCTGCTCGAACGTCGCCGTGCTGAGGAGATCGACGATATCGCGATTGTCCGTATCGAGCAGATTTATCCGTTCCCACACAACTATCTCGCTAAGATTCTGGAGAAGTATAAGGGCGCGAAAGACATTTATTGGGTTCAGGAAGAGCCTATGAACATGGGCGCCTGGTACAGCAGCCAGCACCATATGCGCAAAGTTGCGTTCGACATCAATCCAAAATGGCATCTGGAATACGCAGGTCGGGATCACTCTGCGTCACCAGCGGCTGGTTATATGGCGCTGCACCTTGAGCAGCAGGAAAAATTAATTCGTGACGCTCTGGATCTCCAGGGCTGACGTACTGCAGGAACACTAAGGAAAATCGAATGAGCATCGAAATTAAGGCACCTACCTTTCCTGAATCCGTGGCTGATGGCACGGTTGCAACCTGGCATAAAAAGCCGGGCGAACCTGTACAGCGCGACGAGCTTCTGGTTGATATTGAAACTGACAAGGTTGTGCTCGAAGTTGTGGCACCTGCTGATGGAACGCTGAAAATCGTTCACAAAGAAGAGGGTGACGTCGTACTGAGTGACGAAGTTCTCGCAGTCTTTGAAGAAGGCGCAGTCGAAGCTGCTGCTGGTGATTCTGCACCGGCAGAAAAGCCTGTCGCTGCAGCCTCTTCAGCTGACGTGATCATGAGCCCAGCGGCCCGTAAAATCGCCGACGAAAATGACATCAGCCCAGCGGATATTGCTGCGACTGGTAAAGATGGTCGTGTGACCAAAGAAGACGTTGTTAATCACCTGAAAGGTGGTTCACCAGCGCCTGCAGCTGAGTCTAAGCCTGCACCAGCAGCTCCATCTGCTCCAGCAGCACCTTCTGCTGGTTCTGCGCCAATGGTCGATCAGGGTGATCGCATCGAGAAACGCGTTCCTATGACCCGTCTGCGTGCCACAATCGCACGCCGTCTGGTTGAAGCGCAGCAGAACGCTGCCATGCTCACTACTTATAACGAAGTGAACATGGGCCCGGTAATGGAGCTGCGCAAGAAGTACAAAGACCAGTTCGAAAAAGCCCACGGTGTAAAACTCGGCTTTATGTCCTTCTTCGTGAAAGCTGCTACTGAAGCACTTAAGCGCTTCCCTGCCGTGAATGCCTCAATCGATGGCAACGACATGGTTTACCATGGTTATCAGGACATCGGTGTGGCTGTATCGACCGACCGTGGTCTTGTTGTACCAGTTCTGCGCGACACTGATAGCATGGGGCTGGCTGAAATCGAAAGCACTATTGGTGACTTTGGTAAGCGCGGCCGTGAAGGCAAGCTGGGTATCAACGATATGCAGGGCGGGACTTTTACCATTACCAATGGCGGAATCTTCGGCTCGCTGATGTCGACACCGATTCTGAATCCGCCGCAGACTGCTATCCTGGGTATGCATAAAATTCAGGAACGTCCGATGGCTGTAAATGGTCAGGTAGTGATTCAGCCTATGATGTATCTTGCACTGTCTTATGATCATCGTATGATCGACGGTAAAGAAGCGGTGCAGTTCCTGGTAACCATCAAAGAATTGCTCGAAGATCCAGCACGTCTGCTGCTGGATATCTGACAGGGTCCGGAATAATTTAAGGAATAATCATGAGCAAGCAATTTGATGTTGTAGTGATTGGTGGTGGTCCCGGCGGTTACGTCGCAGCTATTCGCTGTGCCCAGCTGGGTCTCAAGACTGCGTGTGTTGAAAAATGGGTAAATAAAGAAGGTAAGCAGGTACTTGGTGGTACGTGTCTCAACGTTGGTTGTATTCCTTCAAAAGCGCTGCTCGATAGCTCGCACAAATACGAAGAAGCTCATGAAAAATTTGAGCTTCACGGTATCAGCACTGGCAAAATTTCAATGGATATTGAAAAGATGCTGGCGCGCAAAGAGCAGATCGTTAAAAACCTGACTATGGGGGTTGCCACTCTGTTCAAAGCGAACGGCGTAACCTCTATCGAAGGTACTGGTAAGCTGCTGGCTAATAAGCAGGTTGAAGTTACCGATCACAGTGGTAATACGGAAATCCTGGAAGCGGGCAATGTAATTATTGCGACGGGTTCTGTGCCTGTCGAAATTCCGCCAGCACCACTGACGGAAGACGTTATCGTTGACTCTACCGGTGCTCTGGAATTTACCAAAGTACCTAAGCGTCTCGGTGTTATCGGTGCCGGTGTTATCGGTCTCGAACTGGGTAGCGTGTGGGGTCGTCTTGGTGCAGAGGTCGTTGTGCTCGAAGCACAGGATAACTTCCTGCATCTGGTTGATCAGGCTGTCGCTAAAGAAGCGAAAAAACTGTTCAACAAACAGGGTATGGATATTCGCGTAGGCGCTCGTGTAACTGGCACCGACGTTAAGCGGAAGAAAGTGACTGTAACTTTCCAGGATTCAGAAGGCGAAAAGACGGAAGAATTCGACAAGCTGATCGTTGCTGTTGGCCGTCGCCCGTACACCGAAGGTTTGCTGTCTGGTGACTGCGGTGTGAATCTGGATGAGCGTGGCTTTATTCACGTTGACGAAACCTGTCAGACCGACGCTCCTGGCGTTTGGGCTGTGGGTGACGTTGTTCGTGGTCCTATGCTTGCGCACAAAGCATCTGAAGAAGGTGTGATGGTTGCTGAGCGAATCGCTGGTCATAAAGCCCAGATGAATTACGACTGCATTCCTTCTGTTATTTACACGCACCCGGAAATTGCCTGGGTCGGTAAAACTGAAGACCAGCTGAAAGCAGCAGGTGAGTCTTACAATGTGGGCATGTTCCCATTTGCAGCGAACGGTCGTGCAATGGCGTCGGCTGATACCGATGGTTTCGTGAAGATTGTTGCCGATGCGGAAACAGACCGTATTTTGGGTGCAAGTGTTATCGGTCCGAATGCTGGTGACCTGTGTCAGCAGCTCGTTATTGCAATGGAATTCGGTTCAAGTGCAGAAGACGTGGGTATGATGGTGTTTGCACACCCAACCATTTCTGAAGCTGTACATGAAGCGGCGCTGGCAGTAAATAACGCAGCGATCCATAAGGCGAATCGTCGCCCGAAAGCGAAATAAGATTCCGTTCAGGCTAACTGAATAGCATCTAATACTAAGGCCCGGTTTACCGGGCCTTTTTTTTGTGGCTTTATTACAACCTGTCTAAACTGTAACAAGCGGTCCGGATCGGTCAGGATTATTTCCTGTAGGGAAAACCCGACTATCTTTTTCAGACATGTTTCTGATTTCCGGAACCGGGAACGCCCGGTGCCGTCTACAGAGAAAGAATTTAACTTGTAAAAACAGGACAAAAGCGATGAACCTACACGAATATCAGGGTAAGCAGTTGTTCGCTGAATACGGTCTGCCAGTCTCAAAAGGAGTGGCAGCCAAAACAGCGGAAGAAGCAGCTGCAGCAGCCGATACCATCGGCGGTGACCGTTGGGTCGTAAAAGCACAGGTGCATGCAGGTGGTCGTGGTAAGGCCGGTGGTGTGAAGCTGGTTAACTCTAAAGAAGAGATTGCCGAGTTTGCTAATAACTGGTTGGGTAAAAACCTGGTCACTTACCAGACTGATGAAAATGGTCAGCCTGTTTCCCGCATTCTGGTGGAGTCTTGCACGGATATTGATCAG
>JAYNJA010000055.1:9179-13586 GCA_038109705.1 Thalassolituus sp.
TTGATCAGGAGCTGTACCTGGGTGCTGTTGTTGATCGTTCATCGCGTCGTGTTGTTTTTATGGCCTCTACAGAGGGCGGCGTAGAAATTGAAAAAGTCGCTGAAGAGACGCCAGAGAAAATCCTGAAAGCCGTGATTGATCCCTTAGTTGGCGCTCAGCCTTATCAGGGCCGTGAGCTGGCATTTAAACTGGGCCTTGAAGGCAAGCAAGTACAGCAGTTTGTTAAGATCTTCCTGGGTCTGTCAAAGCTGTTCCATGAAAAGGATTTGGCTCTGCTCGAGATCAACCCGCTGGTAATTACCAAAGACGGCGATCTCCACTGCCTGGATGCAAAGATTAATATCGACAGCAACGCTGTATATCGCCACAAAGATCTGCAGGAAATGCATGATCCGTCTCAGGAAGACGAGCGCGAAGCACATGCGGCTAAATTCGAACTCAACTATGTCGCTCTCGATGGCAACATCGGTTGCATGGTAAATGGTGCAGGTCTGGCGATGGGCACCATGGACATCGTAAAACTGCACGGCGGTAAACCAGCTAACTTCCTTGATGTTGGCGGTGGTGCAACTAAAGAACGTGTTGTTGAAGCGTTCAAGATTATTTTATCTGACGACAATGTCAGTGCCGTTCTGATTAACATTTTCGGTGGTATTGTCCGTTGCGACATGATCGCAGAGGGCGTTATCGGTGCTGTGAAAGAAGTTGGCGTTAAGGTGCCGGTTGTTGTTCGCCTTGAAGGTAACAACGCAGAACTCGGCGCGAAGGTTCTGGCTGACAGCGGCCTGAATATTATTGCAGCAACCAGTCTGACGGATGCAGCAGAACAGGCAGTTAAAGCAGCGGAGGGCAAATAATGAGTATTTTAATTAACAAGGATACCAAGGTTATTTGTCAGGGCTTTACCGGTTCTCAGGGCACATTCCACTCTGAGCAGGCAATTGCTTACGGTACTAAAATGGTCGGTGGTGTAACGCCGGGCAAGGGCGGCACAGAACATCTTGGCCTGCCAGTGTTTAACACGGTTGCTGAAGCGGTAGAAAAAACAGGAGCTGAGGCGTCTGTTATTTATGTGCCTGCACCTTTCTGTAAGGATTCGATTCTTGAGGCTGCAAATGCGGGCATCAAACTGATCGTTTGTATTACTGAAGGTATCCCGACTCTCGATATGCTGGACGCCAAAGTTAAGTGTGATGAGCTGGGTGTTCAGCTGATTGGTCCTAACTGTCCGGGCGTGATTACTCCGGGAGAATGTAAGATCGGTATTATGCCGGGCCACATTCACCTGCCGGGTAAGGTAGGTATTGTTTCGCGCTCAGGTACGCTGACTTATGAAGCCGTTAAACAGACAACTGATGAAGGTTTTGGCCAGTCTACGTGTGTAGGTATTGCTGGTGACCCGATTCCGGGTTCTAACTTCATTGATATCCTGAAAATGTTCCAGGAAGATCCAGCCACCGAGGCGATCGTGATGATCGGTGAGATTGGCGGTACCGCAGAAGAAGAAGCTGCGGCCTTTATCAAAGAGAACGTGACTAAGCCTGTTGTGTCTTATATCGCTGGTGTTACAGCACCTCCGGGTAAGCGCATGGGGCATGCTGGTGCAATTATCGCCGGTGGTAAAGGTACTGCTGCAGATAAGTTTGCTGCGCTGGAAGCTGCGGGTGTTGCTACCTGTAAGAGCCTGGCTGATATTGGTAAGACTCTGAAGGAAATTACTGGTTGGTAATTTATTTGCCAGTACAAACAAGCCCGCGTATGCGGGCTTTTTTGTGCATGCTCAATAATGGTCAGCTCAGAACGTGAGCAATAAAAAACCTGTGTTATAGACAATGTGAAGAACCATTCCCGGTATAACTGATTGATACCGGTCCCGGAAGAACCCGAAAATCAGCGAGGGAAAAATCGTTGCGGCGGCCCAGAAGCTGGGTTGCTGAACAATATGAAGTAAGCTGAACAGTGTGCTCGTCAGTATGTTTGCAAACGTCAGACCCGGGAGCGTCACGTAGCGTTGATAGGTTGTTTTACCTAATTGCCCCTGAAGCCAGCCCCTGAAGGCCAACTCTTCAACAACAGGTAACAGCAAAACATACCAGAGAATCGCTTTCGGCCGGTCTGCCAGCCAGTGATGTGAAAACTCTGAATAACCACTCATAACAAGTACAGCGGCGACCACCGTTGGTAGCAGTAGTGCTCCTAAGAATAGTGGGTCGGTGTGCAGTGAGCTGATCGCCATCTTTGATAGGGATGTTGAATTAGCCGGAGCCTCATGGAAGCATTCTGCTCTTTCAAGCTTTTTACCGATCATTTGCTCGCCCTGAGTTATTGAGACGGTGAGTTATTGAGACGGTCGTCGAGTGGTTAGCACGTCTGCTGATCATACCTGACGCGTTGATTTGCGCACTGTGTCCGGTCAACGTATTTGGCCGCTTCGTCGTTTCCTGGCTGGTAATTTTGATTTGCAGCAAGGTTGGATCGAATATTCCTAAGTAATTATACCGTTTTGATTTTGCGCAATTTCTACTCTGTAACTTTCTGTAATCCTGACAGTGTTGAGGGCGTTTGCTCTTATTTTCAGGCAAGGGGAGAAAGTTATGGGAACGATCACAAAAAGGAAGTTGGCAGCCGCGGTGTCCGTCAGCCTCGCGGTTTTGCTTCCGCAATGGGCACATGCTGCTGCAGGCGAACAGATATCAAAGAGTCCATCAGAGAATCTGTCGTTGGATGAGGCATTTCTGGAGGGGATTCCACCGGAAGCGGAGCATTCGTTTGTAAAATATATCCGCCGCTATGTTCCTGTTCAGTCGTCTGACGGAACAGTTGGTGGAGAAATTCCATATAACGATATAGATCTTGTCAGCGTAAAAACCAGAGAAGTCGCCAAGCCGCTGATTAATGCCTATATCTTTGGCCCGGTTGATTCGCCTGAGCCCGTTGCCGATGAAAATACGGGCGGCTTCACCGGGCATGGGAAGCGCGATGCGTATGCAGCCGTCAGCTTTGATGACGGTCAGACCTGGAAAACAACGAATCTTTCTGAGTCGGCAGATAAATTCTCTACCGCTCTGCCAGACTATCCCGGTGATGTGACCAACCTGGTCCAGACGGTGGCCGGCGATCGTATTCTTGTCGCCTGGCAGTCCCGCTATTGTCAGACCGGTTCCCCGGGCTATACCGGTGACACGGATTCTACCTACGCTCGTGATCAGGAACTGTTGGAAGCTACGCTTGGTGTTGATCCTGCGGCGGATCTCTACACTGTTGATGCGTTTGGTGTTGCTGGCTCTCAAGGTTCGGTGGACTACACCGATGAGGGATTCCCGACGATTGGCGAGGTACCATTTAATTGTTTATGGACCGCACGTGGTGTTGTCATGGATGGCGACGATCCGCGTACCGCTGACGCAACCGAGGCGACACACGTGGTCTGGTACAAGCCGGAACGCCTGACGTCCGGTCGTCGCGATGTTAACCGTATCGAGGTCGGTATGGTTGCTGGTGCCGGTGCAACTATTCTCTGGCAGGAAGACCCGGCCGGTCTGGCATCTGGTCAGGGTGAGGGGCCGGGAGAAGGATGGAGCGGTGCGATTTCCAGTCATCAGACGGATGTCTGGTACAGCTTTATCCCATGGGTGCATTACGAAACCGTTATCAAAGCTGACGGTTCTGTTGCGTCTCTCGCGGAATATTGGGCCGAAGATACAAGTAAGCCCAAAGCCTTTGTGCCGTTTGCTGTTCCTATGCGGTTGACGAACAATGCCCGTTGTAATGTCGAAGGTACGAATGACCTTTACTGTACTGGAAGTGCAGTAGCCTATGGCCTGGCGGATCAATGTGCAGATACCGTGGTCATTCCGACTGGGCAGAATGAAGAAACTACGGAAATCTGTGTCAGCGAAACAGGTGTGCCTAATGTAGCTAATACAGGGGCTTCGCGTGCCCGTATGAATCTTCAGGCACGCAAGAATGCGTCAGGAGATACGGTCGGTGCCTGGGTCGTTATCGTTGCAGAAGAGAGTAAAGGACTGGGTGGTTTTGGTTATGAAATCGATGTCGCATCCGTGCCTTGCGACGACCCGGATAACGGTGTCGATTGTGCGACTGCCGACATCGGTAAGAACGTCTGGTATTTCTCGTTTGAGATGGGATCGCCAGATACAAGTGCGGATCAGTCTGACACCGGTCTGGTGAAGAACCTCGTAGGTCAGGGCAACCTGCTTAATCAACCAGAAACCAACTTGCGCACGGGCAACCTCTTCTCGCCTATGAATACGGCGGATATGTGGAATTTTGTTTCAGAGGATGACGTCGACTATAACTTCGAAATTCTCCGTACTGAAATTGCGCGCCGGGGCAGTCTTTTAGTACAGCCGGTCACTACCGCGGACGATAGCGGCAGTCAGCTGC
>JAYNJA010000056.1:0-3136 GCA_038109705.1 Thalassolituus sp.
TGTGCAGATCCTGCTCCACAATACCGGTACGTGCATCAAGAACGAGAATACAGACGTTACAGTCCTGAATGGCCTGCAGCGTTTTAATAATAGAGAACTTCTCGGCAGCTTCTGAGATGTTTTTACGGCGACGAATACCGGCAGTATCGATCAACGTATATTCCTGCCCATGACGCTCATAAGGAATATAGATACTGTCTCGAGTAGTGCCGGCTTCGTCATACACCACCACCCGGTCTTCGCCAAGGAAACGGTTCACCAGCGTTGATTTACCCACGTTCGGGCGACCAACGACGGCGATCTTAATACCTTTGATGTCGAGAGCTTCGTGATGAACTGCGTCGTCGTCTTCATCATCTTCGTAGTAGTAGCCGGTTTCTTCGGTTTCGGTTTCCTGTACGCCATGAAGTTCTTCCATAACGTATTCGATCAGCGCCGATATACCACGGTTATGGGCTGCAGCAATAGGTAGCGGCTCACCCATGCCCAGCTCATAGAATTCGCCGAGAACAACGTCCGGGTTTTTCCCGTCGATTTTATTGGCAACCAGATAAGCAGACTTGCCACTGCGACGCAGGTGGTCAGCAATCATACGGTCGCCAGCAGTAATACCTGCACCTACATCGACCATAAAGAAGACAATATCGGCCTCTTTCATGGCCTGGAAGCTCTGTGACGCCATCGCCTCATCAATGCCCTCTTCCTGGCCACTGATACCGCCCGTATCTATCACGATAAAGGGATGGTCACCCACCTTACCTTCACCGTATTTACGGTCACGGGTCAGACCAGCAATTTCTGCAACAAGCGCATCACGGCTCTTTGTCAGACGGTTAAAGAGGGTTGATTTACCGACGTTCGGTCGGCCAACCAGAGCAATTACAGGTACCATGTCAGGCAACCTCAGATAACAAACGGGTTAACATCAGGTGGGGCGTTACTCGACCTCGATGAGCATCAGCTCACCAAAGTTGGTGTACACCAGCAGGCCTTCATCGGTATCCAGCATATTACTGCGGATTCCAAAATCACGGCCACGGGACAGACGCCAGTTGGTCGCCTCACCCTGATGAGGATAATTCACATGTAGTGGACGTGGGCGCAGCAGGATGCGATCGACCAGCTCGCCATCGACCTGACTGAGCAGATAGATATAGCCTTCTTCGTCACCCACCGCCAGGTAAGTGCCGGTAGCGGTAACCTGACTCAGACCACGGCCCGCCAGCTTGTCTTGCTGCCAGGCGCGCTCGCCAGACACCATGTCGTAAGATTGAATATGGTCGTTATCGAGGGTCAGATAGACACTGCCTAACGCCAATTCCGGGCTGGTATAGCTGGAACCTTCTTCCTGCCATACGACCTCGCCCATTTCGCTGACGGCAGCGACTTTGCCATGATATGCCGCTGCATAAATCACGCGGTTGTCGTACACAGGGGAGCCGTCAACGTCGACCAGACGCTCAAGCTCAGAGCGGCCATCAGGCACACCCAGGCGAACATCCCAGCGCGGAATCCCCAGCGTCTTATCAAGCGCCACCAGCTTACCAGTAGCAAAACCGGTAATAATCAGGCGCTCGGTTACCAGAGGTGCGCCAGTACCGCGTACTGACAGAACTGGCATACCCGCTTCATATGACCAGGCCTGTTCACCCGTATCGCGCTCTAACGCGGTCACACGTCCGTCAACGGTCTGAACAAAAACGCGGTTACGATCGGCAGAGGCCATGGCCACCGATTCGCTAGGCAACATCGTACGCCATTCTTCTTTACCCGTTTCTGCGGATAAGGCCAACAGAGAACCTTCCTGCAGGCTGACAAACAGCTGGCCGCGATCAACAAGTACGCCACCAAGAATTGGCTGGCCTAAATCACGGCTCCAGACAGTACTGCCCGAGTCGAGCTCGAGAGCGAGAACATTACCTGTGGTGTCAGCAGCGTAAACGACATCGCCATCTACAGCGGCTTTCAGGCGGGTATACACTGTGCCCGGCCCTTCACCTAAGGTAGTTCGCCAGCGCACAGACATATCTGCCTCACCAGAAACGGCAGGCAGACGATTTTCAGATACAGTGCTGCACGCCACCAGTACGGAAGCGGTGCCAAGTGTTACGACGGCTTTTAACCAGCGGCGCATCTGCATCAGGCTTCCTCAGCCACATTCAGGCTGTCGATTTTGCGCTGCAGGGTGTTATTGGTCTGACCAATAGTCTGCGCTGCATCGAGTGCTTTCAGATACGCATCACGTGCGCCGGCCAGTTCACCTTTGCGGAACAGTGCATCACCACGAGCTTCTTCGATCTGAGGAGCAAACGCAGGATCAGCCTGAACAGGAAGTGCCGCCAGAGCTTCATCAACTTTACCGAGCTCAATCAGGACCGTTGCCAGACGCGCCTGTGCAACCAGCTTAACCGCATCGCTGTCAGCTTCTTTTACCAGAGCCTCGAGTTCTGCAGCTGCAGCAGCGTAGTCACCGTTATCAGCGGCCAGACGAGCAACAAACAGAGTGCCGAAATCAGCGTATGCTGTTGATGCATATTCAGTACGCAGCTGTTCTGCCAGAGTCTGCATTTCGGTGTTGTTAGCAGAAGATTCCTGTGCTGACAGCTCTACCAGACGGGTGTAAGTCGCAGAAGCAGCTTCACCAGTGGCCTGCTTAGAGTCCTGCCAGAAGTTCCAGCCAATAACACCGGCTGCCGCAACCAAAATAGTCGTTACAGTGCTGGCACCGTTTTCAGCCCACCATTTTTTGATGATTTCCGCTTGTTCTTCGTCCGTACGTAAATCGCTCATTCTCTCGTCTCCGACAAGGTTTTCTTATTGTTTAGTGTCACTACCTTCGCGGTAGCTCAGCTTAAGTTGTCTGTCAGCCACTGTACCAGAGATGCCTGGTCAATAGTCTGCTGTTCCATACCACCACGGAGGTCTTTTACTGCTACCTGCCCGGCTTCTATTTCGCTTTCGCCTAACAGCAGCGCAAAAAGTGCGCCGCTCTTATCGGCTTTTTTCATCTGGCTCTTGAAGCTGCCGCCACCACTGTTGACCAGCAGCCGCAAGCCCGGGATAGCATCACGCAAGCGCTCGGCCAGACCGAGGCCGGCCAGCTCGGCCGCCTCGCCGAAGGCGCACAGGTAGAGGT
>JAYNJA010000056.1:3146-13570 GCA_038109705.1 Thalassolituus sp.
CCGCCACCACAGTGCGTCTGCACACGCAGCCATGGCTGCTCTGAACGGATCTTATCTGACAGCAGCAATGACGCCTGCGCAGCACCTTCACCAACGCCACAAACGTAGAGGTCAACGGTCTGCATTACTTCTGCCGGGATCACTTCAAGCGTTTCCAGCAGCAGAATCAGACGCTCAACGCCCATGGCAAAACCCACCGCAGGCGTTGGCTTACCGCCCAACTGCTCGACAAGACCATCGTAACGGCCACCAGCACAGACAGTGCCCTGAGAACCAAGCTTATCGGTTACCCATTCAAAGACGGTTTTACAGTAGTAATCAAGACCTCGTACCAGACGCTGGTTAATCTCATATTTAACGCCAGCGGCATCGAGGATGTTGCGCAGTGTGGCGAAGTCGTCACGGCTTTCGTCGTCGAGATAGTCGTGCAGCTCTGGTGCATCAGACAGTAACGCCTGCGTCGCTGGATCTTTGCTGTCGAGGACACGCAGCGGATTCGTTTCAAGGCGACGCTGGCTGTCTTCATCCAGCTGATCTTTACGCGCAGACAGATAATCTACCAGCGCATCACGGTAGCGGGCGCGGGCTTCGTTGCTGCCCAAAGTGTTCAGTTGCAGCGTCACTGCATCGCTCAGGCCCAGCTGTGACCACAGGCGAGCTGTCATCAGGATCAGTTCAGCGTCGATATCTGCTGTCGGGATACCGAAGGTTTCCACACCGATCTGATAAAACTGGCGGTAACGACCTTTCTGTGGACGTTCGTGACGGAACATCGGGCCGGTGTACCACAGACGCTGAGTCTGGTTATACAGCAGACCATGTTCTTCGCAGGCGCGAACACAGCTGGCTGTGCCTTCAGGACGCAGGGTCAGGCTGTCGCCATTACGGTCCTCGAAGGTGTACATTTCTTTCTCTACGATGTCGGTCACTTCACCGATAGAGCGCTTGAACAGAGCGGTCTGTTCAACAATTGGCATACGGATTTCGTCATAACCGTAACCCGCCAACAGGTCTTTCACCGTGCCTTCCAGATACTGCCATACCGGGCTCTGTGCCGGCAGAATATCGTTCATGCCACGGATTGCCTGAATTTTCTTAGCCATCTGTAAATCGTTCCTGCTTTTAATTACTTCGCGCTGGTAATCAGATTTGCGCGTTCTTCATCCAATGCCGCAGCACGCTCACGAATCATACGTTCGAGGTCTTCAACCAGACCATCGTTGGTCAGTTTGCCCGCTGGCTTGCCGTCGATGTACACCAGGTTTGGCTGGCCACCGGTCAGCCCCAGATCCACTTCTTTCGCTTCGCCCGGACCATTCACCACACAACCGATCACTGCGACGTCCATATCCGTACGGATATCTTCAACGCGCTGCTCCAGTTCATTCATGGTTTTGATCACGTCGAAGTTCTGGCGTGAGCAACTTGGGCAGGCAATAAAGTTGATACCGCGGGAGCGCAGCTTCAGTGACTTCAGCATGTCCCAGCCGACTTTCACTTCTTCAACCGGATCAGCCGCGAGTGAAACACGAATCGTGTCACCGATACCGTCCCACAGCAGCAGACCCAGGCCGATAGATGACTTAACTGTACCGCCACGCAGACCACCGGCTTCGGTGATACCTAAGTGCAGTGGCTGTTCGATCTGATCAGCAATTTTGCGATACGCCGCCACCGTCATAAAAATATCGGAGGCTTTCAGGCTGAGCTTGAAATCCGGGAAGTTCATACGATCAAGAATGTCGATATGACGCATAGCGGATTCAACCAGCGCATCTGGCGTTGGCTCGCCGTATTTCTTCTGCAGGTCTTTTTCCAGCGAACCGGCGTTTACGCCAATACGGATAGGAATGTTCTTATCTTTGGCTGCGTCGATCACCGCGCGCACGCGGTCTTCACGGCCAATATTGCCCGGATTAATACGCAGGCAATCCACACCCAGCTCGGCGACACGAAGTGCAATTTTGTAATCGAAGTGAATATCCGACACCAATGGCACAGTCACCTGCTTACGGATCTCACCGAATGCTTCCGCGGCATCCATTGTCGGCACGGAAACACGCACGATATCAGCACCGGCATCCTGAGCGCGTTTGATCTGCGCAACGGTTGCTGCCACATCGGTGGTTTCGGTGTTGGTCATGGTCTGAATTGCAATTGGGGCATCGCCACCAACCGGTACATCGCCGACCCAAATCTTACGGCTCTTACGACGTTTGATCGGGTTTTCCATGTTTTTATTCATGCTCAGTTACTACCTACCGGGGCATCAGAAAGTGAGTCCTGATACATGCGGTATTCTTCAGAGTTCGGGAAATTACGTTTCAGCGCCGTTGCCAGTTCTACTGAACGGTTCACCTGCTGGTGAATAGTCAGCAGCTTCACACCCAGCCAGAGACTGTGCGCTGTATGATCCGTCTGATCGCGCTGTACCAGGCGGTCAAAACGGTCGAAATATTTAAGAGAGTCCTCGTAGCGCTGCGCTTCAAACATCAGTGTTGAGATGTTCACCAGGGCATCAACATTGTATGGAGCCAGACGCAGAGACTGGGAATACGCTTCAATCGCCGCCGGCGAATTACCCATACGGTAGAAGTTCAACGCCAGGTCGTTATAGGCACCAACGCGGTTGTTGTAGTAACGATCATTAGCAGATTCTTCCAGGGGCTTACGTGCCTCTTTGAAATTCTGCATACGCGAATACAGGCGGCCAAGGTGATGACGCGCCAGTGTGAATTCGTTGTCTTCTTTCAGAGCTTTTTTGAATGACTCTTCCGCCAGATCGAGTTCACCCTCGGTCTGCCAGACAAGGCCCATGGCATCGTTCGCCTGTGGGTCATCCGGGTCGATTTCCAGCGCACGCTGCAGGCGCTCACGAGCCCAGTCCGGGCGGCCTTTCTGCAGGTAACCCAGCCCCAGCTGAGTGTAGTTATCTACGGCTTTATCCGGTGACGCTTTTTTCGTAAAACGGCTCTCAGTGGTGGTAACACAGGCACTGAGCAGCAACGCCGGCAATACCACTACCAGGGCTTTTTTAAACAGAGTGATCATTGAGAACGTCCATCCTGTTCGTTATCCAGTTGTACCGCCTCGATGTAGCGGGCACTACGACGGGTACGGTCTTCAACACGACCAACTAACTGACCACAGGCAGCATCAATATCGTCACCCCGTGTTGAACGGATAGTGGCGATATAGTCGCGGCTGATCAGGTGATCGCGGAATTTATAAACGCGGTTATTACTCGGGCGCTTATACCCGGAGTTCGGGAACGGATTAAATGGAATCAGGTTAATCTTGCATGGCGTGTTACGCAGCAGCTGCGCCAATTGTTCTGCCTGTTCCAGAGAATCGTTCACCCCTTCAATCAGGGTGTATTCGATGGTGGCCTTACGCTTATCCGGGAGTTTCTGCAGGTAGCGGTTAGTCGCATCGATCAGCTCTTTAACCGGGTACTTTTTGTTAATAGGTACCAGTACGTTGCGCAGCTCATCAGTAGGTGCGTGTAGTGACACCGCCAGTGACACATCGGTTACATCACCGAGCTTTTCCATCATAGGCACAACGCCCGAGGTACTCAGAGTCACACGACGCTTCGACAGACCGTAAGCGTTGTCGTCCATCATCAGGTTCATGGCATCAACGACATTATCGAAGTTAAGCAGTGGTTCGCCCATGCCCATCATAACGACATTGGTAATACGACGTTCACGGCGTTCGCCCGGCGCATGAAAACTCATGGCGGCGACATAGACCTGACCAATGATTTCAGCCACGGTCAGATCGCGGTTAAAGCCCTGCTTACCGGTCGAGCAGAAGCTGCAGTCCAGCGCACAGCCAATCTGCGAGCTGACACACAGGGTGCCCCGGTCTTTTTCAGGGATGTATACGGTCTCGACGGAACTGCCACCCGGCATACGCATCACCCATTTGCGCGTTCCATCTTTCGAGAAATCTTCATACACGACTTCAGGCAGGACAATCTCGCTGAGCTCAGAGAGACGGGCACGCAATGCCTTACCCATATTGGTCATTTTTTCGAAGTCTGACTCACCGTACTGGTGAATCCACTTCAGCATCTGCTGTGCACGGAATTTCTTTTCACCAATGCTCAGGAAGAATTCTTCCATCTTCGCAGGTGATAATCCCAGCAGGTTAATTTTTTCTGAAGTGTCGGACATCTGTGAATACCTGAAGTGCAGATCCGGCAATGCCGGAAGGGTGAATCGGGAGAGGCGTCGCCTCCCCCACTGCGTCACTTAGCGTGCGCAGATTTCTTCAGCGCTGAAGAAGTAAGCGATTTCGCGCTCTGCAGAAGCAGCAGAGTCAGAACCGTGTACAGCGTTAGCGTCGATGCTTTCAGCGAAGTCAGCACGGATAGTGCCAGCGTCAGCTTCTTTAGGGTTAGTAGCACCCATCAGTTCACGGTTTTTAGCGATAGCGTTTTCACCTTCCAGAACCTGAACAACTACAGGACCAGAAGTCATGAAAGAAACCAGATCACCGAAGAAAGGACGCTCTTTGTGCTCAGCGTAGAAACCGCCTGCCTTTTCGTCGTCCAGTTTAACCATTTTTGCAGCAACGATCTGCAGACCAGCTTTTTCGAAACGAGACAGGATTTCGCCGATAACGTTTTTGCCAACTGCATCTGGTTTAACGATAGACAGGGTGCGTTCAACAGCCATTTTCATTCTCCAAAGAATCAAAGTTTAAGGGTTTAGGTTCAAAACCCGCGGATTATACGCACCTTTCGATGAAAGTTGTATAAAGGAACTGCCAGAAAGATTCAGCGTAAATCACTGCTTACGTAGCAGACCGACCACGCGGGAAATCTCAGCGATGGCGAAGTCGATATCCTCTTCCGTGCTGTACCGCCCCACACTCATACGCAGTCCCGCATGGGCCAGCTCATCACTGCGGCCAATCGCCTTCAGAACGTACGACGGCTCAACACTGGCCGAGGTACAGGCAGAGCCTGACGACACCGCCACCTTGGCCAGACTTGCGAGCAGAATCTCGCCATCAACACCGCCAAAACTGACGTTGAGATGATTAGCAACACGCTGAACATCATGACCATTCAGATGCACATCACCCAGTGCCTGCAGGCCCGCCCAGAGGCGATCGCGTAAGCCACGGATTCGGGCTTCGTCTTCTACCTGATGCGCGCTTACCAGCCTTGCAGCTTCACCAAAGCCTGCCAGCTGATGCGTTGGCAAGGTTCCGGAACGCATACCACGCTCGTGACCGCCACCGTGCATCTGACAGGCAATATGTGCCTGAGGTTCACGACGCACATACAGACAACCTATACCCTTGGGGCCATAGAATTTATGCGCTGATACAGAGAGCAGATCGACATCCCAGTTTTTGACATTGACAGCCATCTTGCCCAACGCCTGAGCGGCATCGACATGAAACATCGCCGGGTGCTCTTTAAGCAGCGCAGCAATGGCTGAGATATCGGTAATCGTGCCAAGTTCGTTATTCACAGCCATCAGAGTCACGAGGCAGGTATCTTCGCGCAGCGCCTCTCTGACCTGTTGCGGACTGATGAGACCATCGGCATCAGGGGTAAGGTAAGTTGCCTCAACATTGTGATGCCGCTCAAGATAAGCAACGGTATCGAGCACAGCCTTATGTTCAATCGCCGAGGTGATGATGTGCAGTGGTGCGTCTGGAGATTGCTGGCGCAACCACTCTACCCGCCCCTTGATCGCCAGGTTATTACTTTCGGTTGCGCCGCTGGTCCAGACCACTTCCCGTGGATCACAACCCAGCATTGCCGCTACCTGCCCCCGGGCGGTTTCTACAGCCTGCTCAGCCTTCCAACCAAAACGATGAGAGCGGGACGCTGGATTCGCAAAATTACCCTCAAGCGTCAGGCATTGCCCCATCAACTCAGCAACTTCAGGTGCACAGGGAGTCGTTGCAGCGTAATCAAGGTATAAGGTTTTCATAGATAGCGTTTCGCAGACAGTATTCAATCAAACAGCGGCACATTGTCCGCTTAGAGACGGTAAGGTCAAGACAAGTGGTGCGAACTGCACAAAAGGATGGCTGAAGCAGGCTGTGTAAGCCTGTTCATACTTCAGTCTTCGTCTTCGATAGCGAACAGTGCGTTAATACGGTTTTTAGCAATACGCTCCTGGCGATCAGCAATATCGCGGATCTCACGGCGTTCGATCAGGTGACTCAGGCTGATGCCTCGCAAGAAGGCGTGAATCTGATCACTTAGGTCCATCCACAGGTGATGGGTCAGACACTCAACTCCGTCCTGACAATCTCCTTTACGATTGCAGCGGGTGGCATCCATGGATTCGTTGACCGCGTCTACAATCTCGGCCACGTTTATTTCAGCATCCTCACGACTGAGACGGTACCCGCCTCCCGGTCCACGAACACTCGATACGAGGCCACCGCGACGCAGCTTGGCAAACAACTGCTCAAGATAGGACAGGGAGATTCCCTGACGACCTGAGATGTCATTCAGACTGACCGGGCCCTGTCGGCCATGTATCGCCAGATCCAGCATGGCGGTCACAGCGTAGCGGCCTTTTGTCGTTAAACGCATTAGCTAACCTCTCTCTTACGGCATTGAATTATGCTTATATCCGAGTAAAGCAGTCAACTTTTACTGGCGCATCCTGTCATAAGCGTGACCTCAGTCACGTGACTCTTTTTCTTTCATTTCCTGGTTTTGTTGTTCCTGCTGCTCTTGTTTCTCGAGCTTTTCATGCAGGCTGACAAAAGTTTCTTTCTCCAGTGCCGGCAGCGCATCTTCGCAGGTGTGATCCCCCAGATTACTCAGAGCGCGGCACATGGTGTCGATTTTGGCATCAACCGCGTGCATATGGTCCATCAGGTTATGGATGGAGCGTGCAATCGGATCAGGCATATCATCGGTCATGCCGTAGGCATCGAAGCCGATTTTGGCCGCCATTTCACGACGGCGGTTTTCTGCATCGGTGCTCGCCTTACGCACAATACGTCCCGGAATGCCTACCACTGTGACACCTTCAGGCACGTCTTTGTTCACTACTGCATTTGAGCCAATACGGGCATCCTTACCAACAGTGATAGGCCCAAGGACCTTAGCGCCGGCGCCAACCACGACACCGTCAGCCAGAGTCGGGTGTCGCTTCCCCTTCTTCCAGCTGGTACCACCGAGGGTCACACCATGGTAAAGCGTACAGTCATCACCGATTTCGGCGGTCTCACCAATGACCACGCCCATACCATGGTCAATGAAGAAGCGACGACCAATGGTTGCTCCCGGATGAATTTCAATGCCTGTCATCCAGCGGCTGAATGTCGATAACAGGCGTGCCAACCATTTCAGTCCGATACGCCAGAGCCAGTTAGCAAGGCGGTAATGGATGATGGCGTGTAGTCCCGGATACGTCGTCAGAACTTCAAAGGTATTGCGTGCTGCCGGATCACGGTCAAACACACAGGCAATATCTTCACGAAACTGTCGGATACTCAATCCTCTTCCCCTTCTTTGTTGGCCTTAGCTGCGGTCCGCTGCACAGCCGCCAGCATTCCACGCATGATGTTCACTTCCATCCGGTCTGGCGCAGCTCGCTGATACAGACGGCGCAGACGTGCCATCAGCTGCTTCGGAGTATCCGGGTCCAGGAAGCCAATCTCAACCAATGTTTCTTCCATATGCTGCAACATACCGTTCAACTGTTCGTGGGTTGCCATCGGATAGTCCCACTCAACACCCCATCGGCCTGCTTCAGGGTTCTCTTCCTTAGTCAGAACAGCCATGCGCATTTCATACGCCATAACCTGTATCGCCTGCGCCACGTTTAAAGACGAGAAGCTCTCGTCTGTCGGAATATGAACGTGTGCATGGCACATATGGAGTTCTTCATTCGTCAGACCACGACTTTCACGACCAAAGACAAGCGCCACATCGTTTTCAGCGTTTACCGCCTGCGCTACACGATCACCACACTGACGGGGACTCATCAAAGGCCAGGGAATCGAGCGACTGCGCGCACTGGTGCCAACAACCAGACCGCAGCCGGCAATCGCTTCTTCCAGGGTTTTGCAGATCACTGCGTTTTCGAGAATGTCTTCAGCCCGGGAGGAACGCTGAACAGCCTCTTCATCAACAGAGGCAATCGGGTCAACCAACACCAGGCGACTAAGCCCCATGTTTTTCATGGCTCGGGCTGCGGCACCAATGTTGCCGGAATGGGTGGTATTCACCATCACTATGCGGATTCGATCGAGCATCGGGAATCAGGCTTCTGTCTGGAATGTTGACGGATATGTAAAGGTGGCCAGTGTAGCGCAAAACGGGCTTCGCCAACCAGTTCTGTACTGCTATACTGCGCGGCCATTTTTGCGGCATCGGCCATCAACCGGTTCCGATTGTTCTTTATAAAGACAGGATTACCCTATGCAACCCATGGTGAATCTGGCGCTGCGTGCTGCGCGCAACGCGGGTCAGGATCTGGTTCGTCGCCTTGACCGTTTCGATGCGACACAAAGCTCTGACCAGGAAAAAGCTAAGTTTATCGCCGACTGCACAATCGGGCTGGAGAAAGGCATTATCTTCGAACTGAAGAAGTCCCTGCCAGAACACAGCTACGAAGGTCGTGAAACCGGCCTGAACGCAGGCAAAGATGGCCAGCCAACCTGGCAGATCTGCGTCATTGACGATATCGCTAACTTCCGCGTAGGTATTCCGTCTTTCGCTATCGTCATCAACTGCCTCAATAATGGTCGTGCCGAGCACACCGTGATTGTAAACCCAATGAATGGTGACGAATTCAGTGCATCCCGCGGCCGCGGCGCCCTGCTGAACAACCGTCGCATCCGTTGTGGCAACCAGAATTCTCTCACTGATTCCATCGTCGGTTTTACTCAGCCAATGGGCCTGAACGAAAACGCAGCGCAGCAGCGCACTAAGATCATGAGCCTGATGGAAGGTAACTATGATGTTCGCAGCATTGGCTCCGGCGCACTGACCCTGGCCTATGTTGCGGCAGACCGCTTCCAGGCAGCTCTGGTTGCCGACCTCGATGCCATCTCGTTGAATGCTGGCAACCTGCTGGCATCAGAGGCAGGTTGTCTGCTGGCGAACATCAATGGCGAACCACGCCTGAGCGCGCCAGCGAACATTGCTGTTGCTAACCCGCGCCTGCTGAAGGCACTGCTGCAGCTGTAACCCCAGACAGGTTACAAACCGCCACTGGCGACCGGAAAACCTTCGTCTACACTGAGATCAGTGAACGGAGGTTTTTTTATGGTTTCCAAATACCTGCAGTTGATTCTTTGTTGGCTAGGCGAGTCACAGAGTTGTGACTACCTTGAATCGCATCAGGATAAGACGATCTGAGCTGTTCAACATCAGTGAAGAACCGACAGATACAAAAAAAGCGGCAGACGCCGCTTTTTTTGTTGATCGATCTTGCCATCATCAGCGTATAGCAGAAACGTCTTCTGCCTGGGGTCCCTTATCACCACGGACAACGCTGAACTTCACACGCTGACCTTCAGACAATGACCGGTGTCCTTGACCGCGGATCGAACGGAAATGTACGAAGACATCCTCACCCTCATCCCAGGTAATAAAACCAAAACCCTTCTTCACGTTAAACCACTTAACAACACCGCGCTCGCGGCCATCTTCAACGTCGCTCTCAACAACGGTGCCGCTACTGCGCTGACGGCGGCGACGTGCCGGAACAAGCTGAGCTGAAACAAAACTGATCAGAAAAGCCAGGACAGCGATAATACCCAGAACCGCTGCCATTCCTTCAGAACCAAGCAAAGAATCAAAAGCCAGCGGTGAGCCATCGGTCAGGCGCAGATCAGAACCCATCGCAACCAAAAGGCCGGCCACTACTGCTGGCGATAACGCGGCAAAAATTACCGCAACAACAATTTTACGTACCATTAACTTACCCATGTGTAATCCCGATTCACTCATTGTTATCATGCCGGCCAGACGCGGGCTATCCGGAAACACAGCAAAAATTTGCGCCGGGCCATTGACAAGTGGGCTATGAAAGCCCAATTAACCAAAAAAATCAACACGATAGCAGAGAGGCGCAGCCCCGATGGCCCAGGAACCTACAAAAAAAACCACAAAAGAACCCCAATCTCAGCACGACGACCGCATCAATGAGCTCGAAACCCGGATAACCTACCTCGAGGAAACGGTCGACACACTGAATACCGAGCTCACCACTCTCGCAAGTGAGTATCGCCTTGCCAAGGAGGCCTTACAATTGATGTATCGCAAGGTCGAGCAATTACAGGGAAATGGCGCAGAAATTACTAATCCAGCAGACGAGCCGCCACCTCCGCACTACTGAGTGGCGCCTGTTCACCGGTTTTTCATTTTCGTATGGCATATAATCGCGCCAGTTCATTATTTACATCAAGGTTCAGACTATGAG
>JAYNJA010000057.1:0-5817 GCA_038109705.1 Thalassolituus sp.
CAATTTTATCGGCGAAGCCGGTTTCATCCATAAAGGCCCAGCGAGCCTCTTCGATAAACTCCATGTAACGTCCATTATTCACATGCTGGTATACGTCGAGGTGATATCCCCGGACACGAATCTGAACAGCCACAGAGTGCTCCGAATGGTATTGATGATTAATTAACAGAATATAAGAAGGCGGGCATTTTACCGGATCAGCTCCGGGCCCTCAACGCACCCAGATTCAACCCGACAGTAACGTCCGTACGGAGTGTTGCCAGTACACGGCTCTGCAGTGCTGACTGTGTGTCTTCTGACAGTAGCTTTCTCAATCGCTCTGGCAGCTTTTCAGGCCACCCCAGGGCAACATCCAGGGAGCCACACAGCTCGAGCACTTCCCCCGCACCCTTCTTGCCGATCCCTGCAACACCGGGCAGGTGATTCGTCTGATCGCCACACAATGCCCAATAGTCGGTCAACTGCGAAGGTTCAGCCCCCCAGCGCTCCCTTACCTGCTCAACATCCCAGAGCAGGCGATCAAAGTGATTCAGAACATGAACCACTGGGCTGACTAACTGACAGAAGCCTTTGTCGGTAGACAGGATGGTGACGCCAATAGCGCGCTCAGCAGCCTTAGCCGCCACACTGGCAATGATATCGTCGGCCTCCCAACCGCTGAGGTTATAGCCATGAACACCATTCGCTTCGAGGTAGCGACGGATATCCGGTAAACAACGTGCAAGCGCCTCAGGCATCGGCGAGCGTCCGGCCTTGTAGTCAGGCCAGAGTCGATGACGCCACGTAGTTTCATGATCTTCCCAGACCATCAACCAGTGGGTGGCTTTAATGCGTTTCGCATTTGAATGAATAATACTCAAAGCGCGAGAACAGGTTGCATCAAATGCGGCCTCACTGCCCTCCGCGGCGGCGTAAACGCGCCGTATGAGATTCATCGCATCAATGATCAGGAGCTGCATTTGCGTCCCCTTCTGCTTCTGGGCGATCCCCTAACTCAGGCTCTGACTCTGGCCCTTGCTTCAGCTCCTGCTGAGCAGACCAGAGTCTGGCGTAACGCCCTCCGGCCTTAAGCAACTCAGCGTGAGTGCCGCGTTCACAAACCTTACCTTCTTCGAGCACCGCAATTTCGTCGGCATCCACAACCGTCGAAAGCCGATGCGCAATAATTAACGCAGTATGTCCCTCGGCCACACCCCGTATTTCCTTCATAATTGATCGCTCAGTTTCAGAGTCGAGTGATGAAGTCGCTTCATCGAATACCATTATCGCCGGCTTTTTTAACAACATGCGGGCAATAGCGATACGTTGCTTCTCACCACCAGAGAGCTTCAGGCCACGCTCACCAACGACAGTTTCCAGCCCCTCGGGACATTGCTCGACCAGACGCGTCAGGCTGGCCATCCGAACTGCGTTATCAATTGCCTCATCGTCCGCCTCCGGACAGGCATAAAGCAGGTTATTTTTCAGGGTATCGTTAAACAGCACAGTGTCCTGCGGCACAATACCGAGATGGCGGCGCAACGAATCCTGACTTACCGATGCTAACGGCTGACCGTCGATTTCTATCTGCCCGTCCTGCGGGTCATAAAAACGGAACAACAAGCGCGTAATGGTGGATTTGCCACTGCCGCTACCACCAACCAGCGCCAGTGTTTTACCCGGCGATAATGAAAATTCAAGATCGTTAAGAATCTGACGACCATTTCCGTAGTGGAAGTTGACCCGTTTAAATTCGACACGCCCCTTTGTAACGTTCAGTTCATTTTTACCGTCATCAGGCACATCAGGAATGACATCAAGCAGCTCAAACATACGCTCGATATTTGCCACCGACGCTTTGATTTCACGGTAAATAAAACCAAGGAAATTCAGCGGTAAAAAAAGCTGAAACATAAAGGCATTTACCAGAGTAAAGTCACCCAACGTCATTTCGCCGATCAACACATAATGCGCTGCGGATAACAACATACCCGCCATAGCAAGCGATATAATCAGCGCCTGGCCGCTATTCAGGCTAAACAAGGAAAAACGATTCATCCGGCGCGCCTTCTCCCAACGCGCCAGCGATTCATCGTAAGCCTCTGCCTCTCGATTTTCCGCCGTAAAATATTTAACTGTTTCGTAATTTAACAAGCTATCGAGGGCACGGGCATGAGTCGTTGAGTCCATCTGATTGGCCTCACGAACATATCGCGTTCTCCACTCAGTCACTCGAACCGAAAAGCCTATATAAAGAACAACGGCTACAAGGGTAATCAGGGCAAAAATTGGTGGGTAATTCACCAGTAACAAAACAATAACGAGCAGCAGCTCGAGCAGCGTCGGAATAATATTAAAAATCAAAAAGCGCATCAGAAAACTGATGCCATTTGTGCCTCGTTCTATATCACGCTGCAGCGCACCGGTCTGTCGATCAAGGTGAAAGGACAGACTGAGTTTATGCAAATGCCGGAACAGGGTCAGCGACATCCGCCGCATCACCCTTTCTGTCACCCGACCGAACAGCAGGTCGCGCAGCTCACCTGCAAATACAGTCATAAACCTTACTGCACCGTAGGCCAGTAAAAGCAGCAATGGGAAAGCGACCCACCAGTCATCAACAACACCGGCCTGATCCAGATGATCCACCTGATACTTGAGAAGGAAAGGCATACCCACACTGGCCAGTTTGGCCAACAGAAGGCAGGCCAAGGCTGCCGCAACGCGCCCACGGTATTCCAACACAAAGGGCCAGAGCGTGGTTAACCAGCGACGAATACGCAATTTGTCAGGCATGTCCGCTGGCGGCGCATGGAAACTTCTCATTATCAGCTTACTCTGGTAGTAATAGACGAAAGGCACCGAGCATAAGGTCCACACTACTGTGATTCAACGCATTTCCCGCCTCAACGCAGCTTTACCAGAACTTGCTGAACTGGAGCGTCTTCTCGAGGAAGGCAAAAATTACATGCGCATCAGGGTTCCTGCGCATATCCCGTACAAAGGTGAACACCTGCCGTTTTATGTCCTGGAAATGGGCAGTACAGCGAAGGATGCCCCTGTGCTCTCCCTCGTTGGCGGCGTACATGGTGTTGAACGCATCGGCACGCAGGTCATTCTGTCGTTCCTGAAGAGCCTGATCCGACGACTACACTGGGACCCGATTGTGCGCGAACAGCTCGAAAACATTCGACTACTGGTCATCCCGATCGTTAACCCGGGCGGCATGGCAGAGAACAGCCGCTGCAACCCAAACGGCGTTGATCTGATGCGTAACGCACCGGTTGAGGCCGAAGGTAAAACACCATGGCTTGTCGGCGGCCAGCGCATCAGTCCTTCATTACCATGGTACCGTGGTGCTGCAGGCGCTCCGATGGAGGCAGAAAGTCAGGCTCTGTGCGATGCCATTCATCATGCGTTAAAAGACCAGAAGTACTGCATCAGCCTTGATTGCCACTCTGGGTTCGGCACACGTGACCGGCTCTGGTTCCCGTACGCAAAGAGCACTGCACCCTGGCCAGAAATCGGCTCAGCACATGTTCTCACTGAGCTGTTCGAACACAGTTACCCCCATCACGACCAGTACTTATTTGAGCCTCAGGCACATAGTTATACGACGAATGGAGATCTCTGGGATCACCTCTATGATGGCTATCGAGTTCAACAACCTGACGGATGTTTCATCCCGGTCACGCTGGAGATGGGCTCCTGGTTGTGGGTTAAAAAGAACCCTCGCCATCTGTTCCGCTATCACGGACTCTTTAACCCGGTACTCCCCCACCGTCATCAGCGTATTCTGCGCAGGCATCTGGTGTTGTTCGATTTTCTTATGTCAGCGACCCGAACCATGCCTGAGTGGGCTCCCGCCAGTGCGACCGACCGGGCTGCAGCAATGAATGCGGCATTAGCCCGTTGGTACCCGGATATGGGTGGAAATATCACTACAGCAGTGTGAACGCGGCGCGGCATCCGCTACACTGTCGGCCGCTGTTCTTATTAATGGAAAAAGATCGACCTCATGCTGCGTCACCTGACCTCCACCCTGCTTCCTGTATTGTTCTGTAGCCTAACTGCCTCTGTCGCCGTTGCTGATATCAGCGCCGATGTCGGTGCCACCACAGAATTCGTCCGCGACGGCATCAGTCAGAGCGGTGGTAAAGCCGCCTGGCAGGCTGGCATGACAGCCACACACAATTCAGGCCTCTATGCTGGCATCTGGGGAAGCAACCTCGATCACGGTGGCGATGATCACCTCCATTCAGAATGGGATGCATACGCCGGAGCAAACTTCCCTCTCTGGCGTGCCTGGTCGTTCGATACCAGCATCACAAGATTCACCTTTCATGGCGATGCCGACCTCAAAGGCGACGCCTATAACGAATCATCGATCCGTCTGCTTTGGGATAACCACTTTACCGCCGGATATCGCGTGGGTGACGGTTACTATGGCAGCGACTACAACCTGCACACACTGGAAACTGCCTACACTTTCCAGAGTGGCACTTTCTCGATTGAACTGTATCTGGCCAACCACCGACTCGATGGTACTGATGACACCACCAACTTCGGCAGCACCAATGCCGATGACTACTGGCACTTCCGCGTAGGAGCTGCACGCACCTGGAACCATTGGGATTATCGTCTGACACTGGACCGTACTAATCTGGGACGTGAGTTTGATGCCGGCACGACGTTCCAGTTCAGCGCTCATCGCTATTTCCGCCTCTGGTAAGCTCTGTGGACAACAAGCCTGTACTGGTTTTTCTGCGCGGACTGATCCGTAGTCGCTACCACTGGGCAGGATTTCCGGAGCGTTTTTCAGATCACAAGGTCATTCAACCGGAGCTTCCGGGCAACGGTTATCTGTACGCCGAAACCACGCCTGCAGACATCCCCGCCATGATGGCGGAAATACGGGAGCAGGTAAGAAAAGAGCACACAGGCCCCGTTATTCTCATCGCGATTTCGATGGGAGGCATGATTGCGACGGAATGGGCAAGACAGTACCCCGATGAAATCCTGGCGATGCATCAGATCAATACCAGTCTGGCAAATATGTCGCTGCCTTGGGAACGTATGACCGCCATTGGATTCTTCAAGTTACTGGCCTGCGCCGGAGCACGCCTACGCCTGGAACGTACGATCTTCCGCCTGACGATCAACCGCGACACTTCTAAAAAGGAAAAAGATGAGTGGCTGACCTTCGCAGCACAACATCCGCTGCGCTGGCGTAATGTCTTCGTGCAGCTATTTGCCGCAAGCCGCTATCGCGGACCGGTAACAGCGCCGATTGAACAGGTATTTTTTTACAACGCCGCTAAAGACAGACTGGTCCGCCCTGACTGCACCCGCCGCATCGCTCTGCGCTGGAACAAGCCATTGCTCACGCATCCGGATGCCGGGCACGATCTGCCAGTCGACGCCCCTGACTGGTTAGAGCAGAGTATCCGCGGCAATATCAGCTGACTGCCAGTCGATACACGCCCGCCCTTTCAGACAAAGCTGAGGAAACTCTTCCTGTTGAATATATATCTGCCCCAGCAGTTCACTGCCACGCGGGAAAGATAACTGCCCGTCTGATTCAATAAATAACGGCAGACTGGCAATCCCCTGGTAATACCCAAGGAGCTCATGCCCTTCAAACACCAGCAGACTGAAGTGCTGGGAGTAGTCATCGGCACGCACACGTTCTAAGCCAATCAGCGTACGGCCATCAAAAACGCCGAAATAGTAATAGGAGTTCACCTGATCAGCGTCGTTATTACTGATCAGCGGGGACTTGCGGGTTTCGAGGTATTCTTCCGCCTGCTGAGGCGTCACTCCGCCAGACTCGCGATA
>JAYNJA010000057.1:5827-13507 GCA_038109705.1 Thalassolituus sp.
ACGCCGCATCCTGAGGTTCCAGCGCTGTCGATTGAAGCGTAAAAAGACAGAGAAACGCAGCAACCGTATAAAACAAGCGACGCCAGTAACTCCAGGCTCGGTGCGATGGCGATAACTTGTGTGCTTCTGTTTCTGGCTGTTTTCTTGTTTTTGTTTTTGTTTTTGTCGTACTCATCAGCATTCCAGCCTGATGTCTGTTTTAACTATTAAACCACAACATTTAAGCTACAACCTTTAACCGATGCCGCCCCGATACAACTCACCGGGGCGTTGGTTTACCTGAATAAACTTAATTTCAGGGCTGAGTCAGCTCCAGCTTGGTACCCAGATATTTTTCAAGATCCGGCAATACAAACGCGTCGTCTTCCGACACAAAACTGACCGACACACCTTTAGCGCCGGCACGGCCCGTACGACCAATACGGTGTACGTAATCTTCCGGATCTTCTGGCAAGGTGTAGTTAATTACATGACTCACACCGTCCACGTGGATACCACGACCAGCGACATCTGTTGCAACCATGATACTTACATGACCACTACGGAAGCGTTCAAGCGTACGCACGCGCTTGTCCTGGCTGACCTCACCAGACAGCAGCACAGCAACGTGGCCGTTCTTATTCAGTTTGTCACACAGGTTACGGGTCAGATCACGACGGTTAGCAAAGATAATCAGACGCTCTGGCTTTTCATCCGCCAGCACACGCTCAAGGAGAGAGTATTTCTCTGACTCAGCAACCAGATAGAGTTTCTGATCGACGCGATCTGTCGTTACCTGCTCTGGCTGAATTTCGACTTTCATCGGTTCCGTCGTCCATTGGTCAATCAGCAGACGAACATCGAAGTTAAACGTCGCTGAGTAAAGCAACGTCTGGCGATGGGTCTTCGGCGGTGTACCGCGCACAATGCGCTTAACATCCGGGATAAAGCCCATATCCAACATACGGTCTGCTTCATCCAGAACCAGTACTTCGACCTGATCCAGATAAACGTCCTGGCTGCGCATAAAGTCGATCAGACGGCCTGGTGTTGCCACCAGAATATCAACTACATGATCACGCAGCATCTGGCGCTGCGATTCGTAGTTCATACCACCAACGACAGTTACGACGTTCAGACCTGTGTGTTTCGCCAGACCTTCTGCGTCTTTACCGATCTGCAGTGCCAGTTCACGGGTTGGCGCAATCACCAGAGCCCGTGGCTCAGAAGCATAACGTTCACCGGCATCAACAGTTAACAGGCGGTTCAGAATCGTCAGAAGGAACGCGGCGGTTTTACCGGTACCTGTCTGTGCCTGACCAATAATGTCACGACCTGTCAGCGCTGCGGGCAGACTGCCTGCCTGAATCGGCGAACAGTATTGGAACCCTTGATCGTGAATACCGCGCATAACGCTGTCAGGAAGCTGCAGGTCGTGAAAACGGGTTTTTCCTTCGGCAGGCTCAACCTGAAAATCAGCCAGTGTCCACGGAGTTTCTGGTACTGCCTGAGCCGCTTTCTGATGTGACTGACGCTTACCACCGTGGGCATTGCTATTGTTGTTGCGTTTTTTACCAGCGCCGTTGTCTGACTTCGACTGAGGACCTTTCGATTGCGATCCTTTCGACTGAGGTGAGGCCGTCGATTTTGACGCGGGTCTGGACGTTGATTTCGCCGCTGACTTTCCCGCAGGTGCAGAAGGGGTATTGCCGCCCTTGCGGTTAAAGAACTTCTTTAACAAATCTAACTCCGATCAGATTCTTTCCGGCACAAACAGGTGTGCGCCAAATTCACTATGGCGTTGATAATAATCTAACAGCGCCTGTTTTAATATCTCAGCGCGCGCAGGCAGGCCATTGGCCAGATAAGTACCTGCCTGAGCGAGCACTGCTTTGGCAAATGCCGCCCGCCCCGCCTCGACTTCCTGAGGGTCGCCGTCAAGGTTGTCGGTACTGATATGGAAGCGCCGGCCACAGGCCTCAGACAGAATCCACTCCAGCGCCTGCGGTTTGACCTCTACCTGCTCAAACTCGCGCTGGCGTTGTGCCGAACGCCCATCAGGCTCGTACCAGTAGCCGAAATCCGGCAACAACCGCCGCTGCGGCCCGGCGATACACCAGTGTGATATCTCATGCAGCGCCGACTCATAGAAACCATGAGCAAATATAACCCGGTGGTAATCGCAATTCTCATCCGCAGGCAGATACTCAGGCTCACTACCACCCGCGATAAGGCGGGTGTTTTCAGTGGTACTGAAAAGCGTATTAAACAGACTGATCAGATCATCCGGGCAGAGTTCAGCTGGCGCTGACTCTACAGACTGCTCAGTGGCTGATATGGCCAACGCTGAAGCACTCGTCTTAACGGGGATTGAGGTTGAGGTTGCAGGCATATTTTTCTGGTTGTCATACAAAGATAACGGCACAATAGCCGGCCCCGCATTATACGTTTTACAGCCCTTAAGGCGAATTGATCCAGGTATGTCTTTTACCCGCACAGAAACACGCGCCCTTCTGCGCCTGACCGGCCCAATTCTAGCTACCCAGCTGGCTCAGGTTGGCATGGGCACGATCGACACCCTGATGTCGGGCTACGTCAGCACCCGCGATCTCGCAGCCGTTGCCATTGGCAGTGCTGTCTGGACGCCCGTCTGGTTATTTCTGGCAGGTGTAATGCTGTCGTTATCCCCTGCGATTGCCGGAGCCGCCTCTGCTGGGCGTCGCCACAAAGTGGCTGAACTGCTTGGGTCAGGCATAACCCTCGGCCTGATCACAGGCACTCTGCTGGCCATTATCACAACAACAGCAGGCTATCTGATGCCGGGCTTTGTCGATGATCAGCAGACTGCACACACCGCAGAGCTTTATCTGTATGCCATCGCCTGCGCCATGCCGGCGTCTGGAATATTCCTTGCGCATCGTTTCCACGCTGAAGCTGTTGACCAGGCGCATCATGTAACCCGCATTATGCTTGCAGGTCTTGTGCTGAACGTGCCGATTAATGCTGTATTTATTTACGGCTGGTTCGGACTTCCCGCCCTCGGCGGCGTTGGATGCGGTATAGGCAGCGCCATTGTTGTTACTCTGATGACCATTGCACTGCATCTCGACAGCCGTAAATTCCGCAACAGTGAAAGTTTTCCGATTCTTCGTTTTCCGTCGTTCTCGCGCATACCTCAGGTATTAAGTCTTGCCAAAGTCGGCATCCCGATTGGCGTTGCAATTTTCTTTGAGGTCAGCTTATTTACTGCAATCGCCCTGTTCCTGACCGATCTGGGCCCGGTGATCGTTGCCGGCCATCAGGTTGCGCTTAACGTTTCTTCGATCACTTTTATGCTGCCATTAAGCCTGGGCATGGCATTAACTGTCAGGGTCGGACATCACCTTGGGACGCACGATACTGTAGCAGCGAAACGTTGCGCCTGGTTAGGAGTTCGCCTGAATCTGATTCTCGCCTTACTGAACGCAGCGGTAATTCTGCTTGGCCGGGAGTATATCGCTGGCATTTATTCTCCAGACCCGGCAGTGGTTGCTGTTGGCACTGCCCTGTTACTTTATGCGGCAATTTTTCAGATCCCGGATGCGATACAGATTGCCGCCGCAGGCTCACTGCGCGCCTACGAAGACACCTTCGTAGTGATGTTGATTACCTTTATTGCTTACTGGGTTGCGGGTTTTGGCACTGGCTGGTATCTCGCGTACATGCTGCCAGAGCCGATGGGCGCTGCAGGTTTCTGGATCGGTCTGATCGCCGGCCTGGGGTTCGCTGCCACTGCGTTACTCTGGCGCCTCGCGGTGATTTCCAGACGCGGAACCACAAGCGCAGCGAATATCGCAGTAAATAAAGCATCTGGCAGCACCAGTACACCAACGGAACAGTCTTCTTTATGAACAATATTTCAGATCACGAAAAGACCACTCCCGAGAGTACTTCTGAACCAGTGGTTAAAGCTGTCATTATCGGCGCTGGCCCTGCGGGCCTCATGGCTGCCGAACAGATCGCCAACGCTGGTTTCAGTGTCGATGTCTACGATGCTATGCCCAGTGTCGCGCGTAAGTTTCTGCTTGCGGGCATCGGCGGTATGAACATCACCCATTCAGAGCCATTCAAAGACTTTGTTCTGCGCTACCGTGAGGCCAGTGACTGGCTCAAACCCATGCTGTCCGATTTCTCTGCAGACGACCTGCGCGAATGGATTCATGCGCTCGGTGTTGAGACCTTTATCGGTACTTCAGGTCGCGTCTTCCCGAAAGAAATGAAAGCCGCCCCCATGTTGCGCAAATGGAAAAGCCGCCTGGTGAACAGTGGCGTCGCCTTCCATCCCCGCCACCGCTGGACAGGCTGGTCTGATGACGGCACTCTGAACTTTACCACCCCCAACGGAGACATCACGGTAAAAGCAGACACGGTGGTGTTCGCATTGGGCGGAGGCAGCTGGGCCAAGCTGGGTTCCGATGGCAAATGGACCGGGCCATTTGTCGAAAGAAGCGTTGCAGTTTCACCCCTGAAACCAACGAACTGCGGCTTCACTGCTGACTGGACAGATTTTTTAGCAAAGAATTACGGCGGTACTCCGCTCAAGCAGGTCGCCCTGAGCATGACAGGTGTCGACGGCAAGCCCTTCCGCCGTACTGGCGAGTTCATTATCAGTGAGTACGGGGTTGAGGGCAGTCTGATTTACGCCTGCAGTGCACCGCTGAGACAACTTATCGAGAATCGACCGAAAGGCCCGCATCTGCGGCTGGACTGGCTACCCAATATGAATGGCGAAGCAGTCCTGAGCTCTCTGCAGGCGCCTCGCAAAGGCATGTCGTTTTCCAACCTGCTACGCAAGAAACTGCGCCTGCCAGCCATCACTAACACAATGCTGCGGGACTGCTGCCCAGATCTCGACCGCGATGATCCGGTTGCCGTGACCGAAGCATTAAAAGGCATGCCGATCACCATCACAGGCACCCGACCAATCGACGAAGCCATCAGCTGCGCAGGTGGCATTCACCTCAATGAACTTACGGCCGATCTGATGGTGGAAAAAATGCCCGGCGTCTTCGTCGCCGGAGAGATGCTTGACTGGGAAGCGCCAACCGGTGGATACCTGCTGACCGCCTGTTTTGCCACTGGGAAACGCGCCGGTGACGGAGCGGTCAGTTGGCTACGGGCCAAGGTGCAATCTCTGGCTTGATATCACGTTATTCCCGGCGAAATCGTGTGCTACCATACGGCACTTTATATCCGCGCTATGCGTCATTTAATAACAACAGGTAACCCCATGAACGTAGCCAGCACCGAAGTAGCATACGAAGTCAGCATCAACCCGGCGACCCTCGAAGAAATCGGCCGCCTGCCACTGACTACCGAAGCAGAATTCCATGCCGCTTTTGAACGCGCACGCGAAGCTCAGCAAAAATGGGCGCAGGTTTCTTACAAAGAACGTGCAAAATATATTCTGCGTATGGCTGACTACATCCGTGATAACGCAGATGAACTGGCAGGTATCATCAGCCAGGACAACGGCAAGCTTAAAATAGACGCCCTGAACACCGAAATCATTCCGTCGATCATGAGCTGTACCTGGTACGCGAAGAACGCGCCGAAGGTACTGAAAGACGAGCTGCTGCCTCCGGCCTCGATGCTGTTCTTCAACAAGTGGTCCAAGCGTGTATTCCAGCCGATCGGCGTACTGGGTATCGTCAGCCCGTGGAACTATCCGTTCAGCATTCCATTTGGCGAACTGGTTATGGCACTGATGGCGGGTAACGCGGTGGTTCTGAAAGTTGCCGCTCAGACGCCAATCGTTGGTGCAGCAATTGAGCGCGTAGTAAAAGAATCCGGCCTGCCTGAAGGCCTGTTCACTCACGTGGTGGGCTCTGGCTCCAAAGTTCTGAATTCTATGCTGGAAAACGGCGCCCAGAAGATTTTCTTCACGGGCTCTACTTTCGCCGGTAAGCAGGTCATGAAATCCTGTGCCGAATACCTGGTACCTTGCAGCCTAGAACTGGGCGGCAACGACGCCATGATCGTGCTCGAAGATGCTCCTATTGAACGCGCCGTTAACGGCGGCATGTGGGCAGCATATCAGAACGCTGGCCAGTCGTGTGGTGGCGTGAAACGCGTTTACGTTCACGAAAAAGTGTACGACGAGTTCATCAAAATGGCCGTCGCTAAAACCAAAGCTCTGCGCCATGGCGACAACGGTCACGACGCTGACCTGGGCTCAGTCACTACAGAGAAACAGTTCCAGCAGCTCGAAAAAGAACTGCAGATGGCTCTGGATAACGGTGCAACTATCGCCGCTCAGTCAAAGCCAGTTGGTGACCAGAAAGGCTACTTCTTCCCTGCTACCCTGATCACTGACGTGACGCCAGATATGGAATTCCTGCAGGACGAAATTTTCGGGCCATTTATGCCCGTGGTAAAAGTGAAGTCTGAAGCAGAAGCAATCGAACTGGCGAATAAATCCCAGTACGGTCTGACTGCCTCCGTCTGGACTGGCAGCAACAGCCGCGGTAAAGAAGTTGCGAAAAAACTTCACGCGGGTGCCGTCACTGTGAACGACCATCTGTATACACACGGTCTGAGCAACACCGAATGGGGCGGCCCGAAAGAGTCTGGTATCGGCCGCACGCACGGTGCTCTGGGTCTGCTCGAAGTATCTGAATCAAAAATCGTGAACTGGGATCTGTTCCCGACGCTGAGTAAAAACAATGCCTGGTGGTTCCCATTTGATGAAGCGAGTTACAGCAACATGCTGAAGCTCACGGCGTACGCCAAGCCTAAGTCCAGTTTCCAGTGGATTATGCTGAATATCACGGTTATTCCAAAAGTACTGAAGCGCATGATGAGCAGCTGGAAAGTGGATCACGATTAATCCCAAGCCAATTCAAGCCAAGCCAAGCCAATTCAAGCCAAGCCAAGCCAAGAAAGGCATAGCCAGGCCTGCTAAAAACGAGAAGCCCCGGTTTATTCCGGGGCTTTTTTATTTCAGTACGGTCAGACACTGTTTATTTTAAAGACATGTCACGGACAAGGGTTCGAGAACTCGCGATGCACCGCTTCGATTCTTTCGATAACAGCATTACTTAACGTGATCTCTGCAGACGCAAGATTTGAGATGAGCTGTTCTTCTGTTGTGGCACCGATAATGTTGGATGTCACAAACCCCTGCCGCGTTACAAATGCCAGCGCCATCTGCGCCGGGTCAAGCCCCGCTTCGCCAGCGATATCGACATACATTCCCGCTGCTTTTTCGGCGATGTCACCGGTATAACGACTGAAGCGACTGAACAGCGTCAGGCGGCCTTTAGCAGGTTTCTGGCCGTCCAGATACTTGCCGGACAACACCCCAAATGCCAATGGCGAATACGCTAACAAACCACAACCTTCCCGGTGCGATATTTCTGCCATGCCGATTTCATAACTGCGATTAAGCAGGTTGTATGGATTCTGAATGCTTACCGGACGAGGCATCCCCATCTGATCGGCCATGGCGATAAATTTCATCGTCCCCCAGGGTGTTTCATTCGACAGGCCGTAATGACGGATGCGTCCAGCATCCATTTCTTTTTTCAATGCCGCCAACGTGTGCTCAAGGGGAACACTTTCCTGCTCCTGATGCTGATAACCAAGACGACCAAAATAATTCGTAGGCCGCGATGGCCAATGTAGCTGATAGAGGTCGACATAATCTGTCTGCAAACGCTG
>JAYNJA010000058.1:0-3899 GCA_038109705.1 Thalassolituus sp.
ACCAGCGTAGCCGGACACCGGCGTTTAAATCAGTGCCGGTGTCGGTGGAAATCAACGAAATGATCTCAACAGTTTAGGGAGCCGTGCTAAAGCCAAGTACACGGCCATCACTTTCTCGCATACCCGGTACTAGAACCAACTCTCGTGTATCCGTGATCAGCATCATACCGGCTTCGGGGTAAGTCCATTCAGCCTCGTGATTTTCGAGATTGATGGCGTATACAGCGCGATCAGTACTTGCGAATACAAGATTATCGGTAACAACAATATTACGGTGGAAGCCTGAATCGCCTGCCGGAGCGGTCCAGCTCCAGAGAATATCACCTGTGCTTAAGTCGATTGCATCCAGTATGGCACTAGCCCCTCGTCCCGCATATAGAACACCGTCAGCGAATGCAAAGTGCGTTTTATACGTGAAATCTGTACTCCAAGTGTAGGAGCCATTCGCAATATCAAATGAGCTGATCACGCGATTATCGTATTGCTCAACATTACTGCTTGCTCTACCACTGAACGCCCCGCCACTAAAAAGAATGATTTGCTCTTCAGAGACGATAACAGGAGCACCATGATAATCGCGATCGGTGTCACCAAGTGGATCATTAATAGTTTGCTCTAACGTACCTGTATCCCTGGCAATAATAGCCAGTGCATTATTCTTGTATCCAAATACCTTGTCGCCCATTACCCCTACTGAGTCATGCCCTGATGAGGTAGTTGCATTTGCGCTCCACAATGCTTGACCATTCTCAGCAGAATATTTGTAAGTGTAGCCACCAGAGTAGCCACCTGTTTGATACACCTCCCCATCAATTGCAACGGGAGCCAAATAGTTGCCCCATTGTGAACTGAAGGGGGAACTCCAAACATAATTACCTTCATCTGCGCTGATTGCCCATAAAAAGGTATCATCATGCCCGGAAGTCGAGATGTAAACATTGTTCCCGTCTACCGCCGGTGGATTAAGTGCCGGCTTCTCACCGAACGCGAAGCGCCAAACTTCAGTGCCATCCAGAGGATTAATAGCATAAAGGTACGCATCAGAAAGGAATACATCCGATGAAATGTAAAGGAGGCCATTGTTAGCTACTGGCATATTAACCCCGCCAATTGGGTCACCAACATCATCTGCCGACCACTGCCACGCCAACTCAATATTTTCAGGATTGATCCAGACTGGAAAGTAACCAGTATGCTGCGGATTTCCCTGGTGAGTAGTCCACCCCGGCACATCAGCGACAGTGAGGCTCAACTGCACCGCAACTTGAGAATCAGGATATACATCGACACAATCAAGATCAGCACATGCATCTACCAGCACCTGGCCTATATAGGAGCCTGCTGTAAGGGCAGAATTTGTCACTGCAGTGACAGTGAAGTCAGGCGTGTTTGTAACATCAACAATCGACTCTTGAATCAACCCGTCTGATGACGACAGGCGCACAAATACTGGCATTCGCTCATCTGATCGAGTCCAGTTACCAGAAATTTCAAGGGGACGTTTATCTCCTGCCGACAACTCCAGAGATTCGTTCGCCGAATCAAGTTGTAGTTCGACCTCGCAACCTGTGAGCACCAAGACGGCAGAGAATGCTAGTATTTTTTTCACTTCCATATGGGGAATCCTATTCATTGCTTTCATCTTATTTATAACATAAACATATAATATTAAATTATCAGTATGCGACAACCAGGCTAAGTATCGGAAGTACACTAGCTGAGATTTAGTCTGGCCTGAAGCTCAAATCTCAGCTTCAGATCAGGTGTCTGGTATATAGGGTCTCGTTTAAGAAATCCCCCTAATACCTGCTTGCGCTTCCAACGGAAGATTAAACTCGGAACATAACTGTATTCTGCTCTGACCTGCTGTTCATACTCAGCAAATCTTGTTGGTGAACTACCCAGAATCGCGAGATCTATATCAACAAGCAGCTGCTTATCTAATGTATCAAGCGTATCCATTGCACTGTGTTCTGTAGCCATAATCAGGTCATAGACCCGCTGAGATTGTTCCTTACTGACACCAGCAGACAACAACTCTGTGCGCGCCCATTCCGCGCTTTTCAACTCATTGTCTTTGGCTTTTACGTCATACACGGCGTCGTGAAACCAGATCGCAAGTTCAACTTCGTGAGGGTGCTCTGCGAGATACTGAAATTCCTCAAATAGTACCAGGCATTCACGCAAGTGTTGTTCTGTGTGGTACTTACGCTGAGCTTCATTCCAAGCAGTGACTAAAGCCTGCTTGAGCATTTCACCGTCGGAAGTAGCACCTATTCCCTTCCAGCAGCGTTTCCAGGAATAACTGAGATCTGGCATATAAAGTGTTTCTGCGGTGGTAGCAGGACGGGGAAGAACTGATTCATAAACAAAAGGCAGTGCATATAATATGGCAAGAACAAATAGAAAAATCGGATGGCTGCCAGTCACCAGAAAGTTGATAAGGAAGAAGAAGCCGACAAACGGTATAGAAAACTCTATGGCTATCGAGGGAATCTTCGATACCCAGAACGATTCGCGCACTGGAGAATTTCTGATGCGATGTAATCCAATGCAGAACATCAGACTTAATGCTAAGGCAGATCCAACAGCTACACAGATACCGTACTCAGAATCCCGCAGCCAGTATACAGGCACAAAAAATGTACTGACCCATGCATTTACCAGTAGTCCTAGCTGAGTCAGTGCTGCTCTGCGCCAGTCTTTACGCTTACGGTCTATATAATTGAGCTTATAGTTGCCGATCTTTGTGCGCATTACCTGAAGATATCCTAACTGGACAAATCACTGAATCTTAAGTGACTGAAGGCGTCGCTCCGCTTTGCTCTTTGTCTCTGGATCTGCATCTTTGTTTTGAGACGCAAGCGTCGCATAGTTAAGTGCTTAAGCCGGATCAGCTGTTACACCCAGACCATAAGCATATAAATCGGCCATGTAGAGCTGTGATTTAGCATCGCCCTGCTTTGCTGCCATTTCATACCATTTTGCAGCAATTTCGTAGCTTGAAGGCGTACCACCAATGCCAAAGCCGTACATATCACCCAGCATTTTCTGAGCATCACGGCTACCGGCTTCTGCCGCCGTTATAAAATAGCTCCGTGCTTTACTCTGATCACCGCTCATTGCATCAGCCTCAAACTGGCGATAACCCTCCGCGTAGATTTCATCGGCGTTGGCTTTTGACGCAACGAGGCTGTCGAGTGATGCTATTTCTTCTGCGTGTATATGACACACACCAAGTACAAACAGAACAATGGCACTCTGTAGAATTTTATTTAGCACAGACATAGTTATCTCCTTCATCCTTAAAGCTATTTTCGACATGGATATTTAAAATATTGCAGCGAGTAGTTCGCCAACCTTAGCTACCCAGGTCACAACCCCGGAATAGAACATTTGTTTTTCATTCTTCTGCATCGATGCTAAAGCTTCGTTCGCCATAGTCAAATGCTCAGTTGTTGCCTCTGGGTTAGACAGAACAACCTTGTAATACATAATAGCCGTGTCTTCATTGCGCTCAGTACCCCGCCCTTTACGATGACACTGTGCCAGGGTTAACTGAGCCCGTGGACTCCCCTGTTCGGCAGCCATGGTCAGCCACTTAACGGCGTTCTCGTAATTGTTTTCAAGCTCACGATTTTCAATGTAGATGTAGCCAAGCTCTCTTTGCGCTTCGCGATCACCCGCGTCTGCGGACACCTCAAGTACATCCATTCGTTGTTGCAGGGCTTCAGGCTCCATCGCCTTTACCACCTTAATTGGAGCAACCAGCGCTATCAAGAAGATAATCTGGTTTGTACGCCCTGTAGTTAGCTCTGAAAGGCCTTTTACGTAATGCATAATCACAAGCTCTGCTCCGAGCCGATTAATGATATTTCTGGCGTTTCATAGGTGTAGGT
>JAYNJA010000058.1:3909-13404 GCA_038109705.1 Thalassolituus sp.
ATGGAAAGGTTATTTACGTAATGAATCATTACAGGCTATTGTTCCGAACACATTAATAAAGAAAGAATCTACGTGATAGATACTACACAGGGAAAGAAAACTGATAAGGCATAGTAATCATCCGTTGATCTAGCAGGAAATCCATTAGGCCTGAGTATACCCCACAGAAGGTCACTATTCGAAGAGCGGTTTCCGTATTCAGATCTGTATGGTAGAGGCGTAACAGGCACATTCTCTTTTGTCTGTTAAGTCCTATACCGAGGAGATAAGTGGCAGTAGGATTCGGCTATAGACAACTATCAGAAGGAACTGTTATGGCTCGCTATACTTACGCCGCACTTGCACTCGCTACATCCATTCTCACCGGCTGCGGTGCTGAAGATCAGTTAACATTCGATTCCCGAGCAACCGATATACAGAGCTGTGTTACCGGTGACTGGACTGAAACATCAACTCTCGCGAATGAACTCACAACTAACGGAACCATCAGCTTTTCTAACGATGGATACGTTCAGGTTGAGTACGTTAAATACAATTCGTACTTTCAGGAACTCTATGACAACGTAGAAGGTAATCTGTATAAGATCTTCTTTCCTTCATCGCCTACTGAGTTTAACTATGAACCATATACCGCACATGTAACGGTATATGCCTGGAAAACGCAGGGTGACGTGCTTCTGCTTTCGGATCTACTTCAAAGCTCGTTAGTTTCGGGGGATACAGAAGACGGGACATTAAACGATGCTCGCTCTGAATTAGAACCTCAGAGTTGGGATATCAACAGCCTGGTTTTCAGAGGTTACAACGTTCATTGTGATGATAATTTCACGTCAGAAATTCTCGCCGCATATCAAAAATATACAGAGAACTTTGTACTGGTCAGCGAAGATCCTCTGGTTTACCTCAATGACTACCGTGAATATCAGGCCGGTGGAGAGGAACTGTCGATGCGCCGTCTCACGACCCTGGAACTAGAAGATAACGGTAGTTTTACTATAAGTGCAGAGATTACCTACCCTGATAACCCTAGTGGTAACTTCTCGGGTTCTTCGAGTGGCGTCTATCAATACGGCGCAGACCAGATCGTTTTAACCTACCCTGGCTGCACATCCTGTTCAGAGCAAAGACTCTACGATCGCGGCACAATTCTGAGCGGTTCTGCGGTTTACATGGAACGGGAGTAAACATCCCAACTGATCAGCGATGATAGCGATTTAAATCCTTTGCCTGCCGGTGTCAGACACCGGCCAACTCAAATCTGCTTAACAGCATGACCGTCATTATAGAAATGACGGTCATCCTTGCCTGATTTTGGATCGGAAAACGCTTCAAAGGACTCTGGATCGGCACCCTCAAGAACATCGTGAAAGTACCAGACAGCATTCTTGTCTTTAGCGTAGTAGCTATCGCCCTGAGCCTCAGAGCCGGGGACATCAAACCCCAGCACCTCAAAACTCAGTACATCAGCCCGTTCTTCTCGATTTCCGTAGATATAAACCGCATGTTTATCTTTGGCATATAAGCGTGAAAGTAATTCAAAGCTGTCGTAATCAATAGTCTCAACGATTTTTCCGTTGAAGTAGATATGTTTACTATCGCGGGCATATTCCTTACTCAGCACGCTGAAAGTCGAAACATCGGCACCGTCTATCAACTGAGCGCCCAGCTCGAAAAAGTTACCCATCATGACGAAATAAGCCTGACTATCCTTTGTGTAGTACTGATCGCTTATCTCTTTATCGACTGGCGTATACCCATCACCGCCAGCGCCTTTGAAGAGGTGAAACAAAAACCAGGCGATAACGATCAAGCCGATACCAAGCAAAACCGAAAATAAGATCACCAGTGATTTCAGCACAATGAAAGCTCCTTCTATTCAATGTGCAGAAAGTCTACACGATAATCGACTTCGGCTCCCGTAACTCCACCTCATCGCAGTTCTTTCCTTGTCCGATACGATCGATCACCAGAAAATCACTAGGCGTATTCAACGCCAGACAGAAGTGATGCCAGGTGCCAGCAGCGTAATTTACGCCCTGCCCCGGTTGCGCCAGAAAGACTTCGATAGCAGATTCATCAAAGTCACCTGCCGGTGCAACCACCACCAAATAAGGCTGGTCTGACAGAGGCATAAATGCCTGACTGGAAAGCGGATGGCGCTCCATGATTTTAATGGCGATGGGCATTGGGAGTGGTTGAGAACGGAAGATACTGACACCCGCCCGGCCTCCGTCTGTCGTTGCATCAATATTGGCCAGATCATGGAAGCGTTCGGTATAACCATAATTAATACCTATCGGCGCTTTCTTACCAGCTTCGATAACGTCACCGAAGGGTTTGAACCCTTCGGCGGTTAGCGGTTTTATTTCAACCATCGTGATTAAAGCTCCGGATAACCGAACACCCGCAAACGGCTGATACCACCATCAGGGTAGATATTCAGACGCACGTGGGTAAATTTCACGTCGGTGTTCTGAAGTTCGTTCTGATAGTAGTGCTCAGTGTGCGCCTGTGTTTTTACCTGCCCAAGCACGGGTACCCATTCAACGTTATCGCCGGTGAGGTCATCGGATGCGGAAACCGTGCCCTCAACAGAAACGGTGTCTGGGTAATTGCCTTTAAAGTGGCAGGTATCAATCAGCAGACGCGCAATCGTACCCGGCTGTGCAAGACGGACAACCAACCAGTCGTGCCCCGGGCCACGGCGACGACGGGTTTCCCAACCGTCGCCCATATTAATTCCACGACCGGGTGCCAGCGCGTTGTTCATCGGGCTGAAGAACATATCGGAACACGCAACCGCACGACCACCGTTCGTGCAGGCCGCCAGGTCAATCAATTCGTTCGGCAGCAGATCTGACCAGTCAGGCAGCGGTACGCCATACGCACGCAGACGAGCCACACCGCCATCAGGGAAGATATTCAGGCGCAGGTGCGTCCAGCGGGCACCATCTTCAAGCTCAAAAAAGTTGTGGCTATTCGCACTTACATCGGACTCTTCAATGATGGTCTGCCATACCGCGTTCTCGTCAGGGTCTGTTGTGCCTGCGTAGCCTTCAATTGAGATACGTGCTGGGGCATTACCACGGAAGTGTGTCGTATCGACATTGAATACTTTGATCTGCCCCGGAATACCCAGTCGCAGGATGCACCAGTCGTGGCCAGGCGTACGGCGACGACGGCTTTCCCAGCCATCCATCCATTTACCGCGGTCGGTATATTCATCAACAAGGAATACTGGTTCTGTGCGTTTTACCAGATTACTGGCTTCGGCAAAGAACTCGTCATTACAGGACAGCGCCTGACCACCGTACTTTTCACCCAACAGGTCGATGTGGGTATGAATCAGATCGGGTGCGACTGCGGTTACTTTCATTGGTTATTCTCCAGAAAGACAAAGCCGGGCACCTGAGCAGTGCCCCTGAACTTTGTGGTTGTCATGCAGACCCCCGGGACCGGGGCGGCATATTGATTTATGATTGTATACAATTTAAATATCTTATTGAATACAATTATCGAGCATTCATGGCCAGAGGCTGAGCAACTGCTGCAGGTGACAGAAGCTTATACATCAGGCCACCAATGCCCGCGCCCAGCAGCCATGCATAGCCACTCAGAAACTGAAGCTGCTCAACCCAGACGGTCGCGACTGAAAACACAGCGCCAATGGCGAACGCATACAGAGCAACGGTATTCCAGCCGTTGCCGTAGCTGTAGGCCGCATCCGGATCAGTGCTATACAGATCTGCAAGATGCAGTTGCTGTTTCTTCAGCCAGTAGTAATCGACAACCATGATGCCGTAGAGCGGTGCGAGCATAGCGCCCAGTGTGTTCACGAAACCGCTGATACCGATCTGGCTGATCAGACTGACCCAAAGACCACCAATGACCAGCGCGAACAACGACGTCACCCAGCCAGAGCGTTTGAAGTTAAGACGCGATGGTGAAAGGTTTGCGATGCCATTGACCGCAGGAATAAAGTTCGCGACCAGATTAATCCCGACAGTGGCCGCGAAGAAGGTAAAGGCAGCAATCACGCTCAGAACGAGACTGTCTGCTTTCGCAACGATCTCTGTGGGGTTGGTCAGTTTCTCGCCGTACACCACCGCAGCGCCTGCCGTGATGAGTAATGCCAGCGCAGAAAAAATCACCATGTTTGCCGGTAAGCCAACCAGATTGCCGGTTTTCATAGCGCTGGTTGATTTTGAATAACGCGAGAAATCGCTGAAGTTGATCATGACCGCGGCAAAGTACGCGACCATGGTACCGACGATGGCGATAAAGCCTGTCAGCTCAGTAGAAAATGTCGGATTCTCTGGGGCAAATATTGTCTGCGCAGCGCTGAGCAACTGGCCATCAGATTCAATCCAGAGGACTGCCAGTAAGCCAGCCATGACCAGATAGACTGCCGGGCCAGCAAAATTCAGGAAGCCAGAGACCCAACTCATCCCACGTGAGAACAACACCACCTGAAACGCCCAGACCAGCAAAAAGCTGACCCAACCGATGACGGTCATACCCAGATATTCAGTACCGCCGCTTGCGCCGGTCACTGACACAATAAAGAGCTCAAGCGCGGTAGATGCAAAATATGTCTGAGCGCCGAACCAGAACACCGCTACAACAGCCCGCAAAACGGCGGGTAATTTTGATCCGGCAACGCCCATACTGGCGCGTGCCAGAACCGGATACGGAATACCGTGCTTCTGCCCCGGTTTGCCGGAAATATTGACCAGAAACATCACCAGAAATCCCGCAGCGATGAGTGCAGCAAAAGCGGTCCAGCCCGTTACGCCGTAGGCAATAAACAGTGACGCGACCAGCGAGTAGCCAAACAGACTCTGGATATCGTTTGCCCAGATATTAAAGGTATCGAACCAACCCCAGGTCTGTTCTTCTTTTTTCAGTGGTACCAGCGAGTCATTGTGCAGACCCGCCTCTCCGGCATCGTAGTGAGTAGACATAAAAAGCCTCCTGATGAGCTTTAATGTGCAGTTTTAATAGTTTGATCCGCCGCTTACGCCGGATAGAAATTTGAGTGCCAGTGTCTCGCGATATCTTCGCGACGACAGATCCATACGTTGTCGTGCTGTTGGATGTAATCAATAAAACGCTGTAGTGCCCGAAAGCGCGCAGGCTTACCGATAATCCTGTTGTGCAGACCAATGGTCATCATCTTCGGTGCCGATTCGCCTTCTTCGTAGAGCACATCAAAATGATCTTTGAGATAGGCGTAAAACTGATCAGCGTTATGAAAACCATGCGGGGTCATAAAGCGCATATCATTGGTGTCTAAGGTGTACGGAATAATCAGATGTGGATCACCGTAATCGCCCGTCCAGTACGGCAGGTCATCCGCGTAACTGTCAGAATCGTAGAGAAAGCCGCCCTCTTCCAATATCAGCTTGCGCGTATTCGGACTGTCGCGTCCGGTGTACCAGCCTAATGGCCGGGACCCGGTGACTTCAGTATGAATCGCGATGGCTTTCTGGATATGACGGCGCTCTTCTATTTCTGGCATAAACTGATGATCAATCCAGCGGTAACCGTGACTGGCAATTTCCCAATTGCTGGCTTTCATCGCTGCCACAGCGTCTGGATTCCGCGCCAGCGCCATCGCGACACCGTAAACAGTGACCGGAATATTTTTCTCTTCAAAGAGCCGATGAATACGCCAGAAGCCTGCCCGGCTGCCATATTCGTACATAGATTCCATGCTCATATGACGGGCGGGGAAGGATTTAGCGCCGACGATTTCAGACAGAAAGGTTTCTGATCCTTTATCGCCGTGCAGTACGCAGTTCTCAGCACCCTCTTCGTAATTCAGCACAAACTGCACTGCGATCCGTGCATTGTCCGGCCACGGATTTGAAGGGGTCTTACTGCCATAACCGATCATATCGCGTGGATAATTTTCGGTATTTAAATGATCACCGCGCATGGGCTCTCCAGATTGAAAAATATTACGGTCAAACGTGTTTATTGGCTTCAGAACTTCAGTGTGCTGCCCAGCTCGAACAGGAAGCCGTCCTGCACACCAGCGATTTCGTTATCGCCATCCTGGAAGCGGAAGTCGGCACGGAAATCCCAGTTCACATCACCGCTGAGCACCTGATAACGCGGGGTGAAGGTGACTTCAGACGAGTCTGAGACGGTATTGCCGTCGATGTCTTCATATTCAGCTTCTGAGTAGCGCACACCGAATTTCCAGGTCGGGCTGATGTCGTATTTCGCGAACACCATATAGGCCTGGCCGTCCCAAGCGGTGGTGGTATCCGTCAGCGCGCGGTTCATATCCGTCAGGTAGTTGTATTCGGCTGCCAGCGTCAGATCACCCATGGTGTACTGCGACCAGAGGTTTACCATCGAGCGGTCCTGCTCGAGTGTGTCAGCCACGCCATCGTTATCAGTGTCTTCGCTATCGTATTTCTCGTAAGCCATCGTCAGGCGTGTGACGGTATTGTCAGTGGTAATACCAAACTGAACTTCGACACCCGGGTCGGTGATGTCGTTGTCGCCGGTCCAGGTACCGTCAACAAATGCGCCGTATACGTTAAAAATACCGCTCTGATAGTAACCAGCCACACCGTTTTGCAGATAAGCGAAGATGCCGCCGAATGCCGTGGTGCGACCAAAACGATCCCATGGTTCTGCACCTTCATAACCGGATGGACTGATAAATTTACCCAGTTTGAAACCAGCACCGTTTTCGAAGTTGCGGCCCATAAAGGCGGCCTCGGTACGGAACTGATTAGCGCTGCTGTCGTTGGTGCGACCTTCTAATTCAAGGTGCGCATAGAGGCCGGTGTCTGCGTGGGTGTAATCGACATCGAGCTGAAATTCGTTGGTTGAGAACGACTGCTCCTGCTCGGTATCGTCTCGATCAGTAAAACGGTAGCCCGCATCAAACTGACCGGTAATCCCCAGGCCATTTCCTACCTCAACCTGAGCCAGTGCTGGCGTCGCTGCGGCCGTGGCAATTACAGCTGCAATACACGTGGTCAGGCGGTTTACGGTGTTCTTTTTCATAATCGTTCTCCAATAAGATTTTTAATTTTTAAAAAGTATTTAATTCATTAAGAAGAGGTTTTTCCGGGTGCGTATTGAGCGAACGCACCGGTGTATTTCTTAGGCCCCGGATAATCCAGGTCGCCGCGTTTACTTGTTTTCAGCCCAAGGCCAACTAAGGATTCAGCAAACTTCACAGCGGCGGTCACGCCGTCGATGACCGGAATACCGATGTCGGCCTGCAGTTTTTTCGTGAGATCCGCCATGCCGCCGCAGCCCAGAACAATGGCGCCCGCGCCGTCTTCTGCTATTGCGCGCATGCATTCTTCACGGATCAGTTGGTAGGCTCCGCTCTCTTCGTTTTCCAACTCAAGAACCGGAACATCACAGGCACGTATTCCGGCACAGAAGTGATCCATGCCGTAATTACGCACCAGATGCTCAGCAATGACGCAGGTACGGGAAAGCGTGGTGACCACAGAGAATTTCGTAGCGATAAAGCTGGCGGCGTGCATTGCTGCTTCAGCGATGCCGATCACTGGGCCCGTTGCTACTTCGCGGGCGGCCATCAAACCCGGATCACCAAAACAGGCGATCACGTAGGCATCAAAACCCGCCTCTTCACCGCGGCGGATTTCCTGCAGCATGGCAGCCGCACTCATGGCTTCGTCGTAATGGTTCTCAATAGATACCGGGCCATCGACTGGATTAGTCGCCACGATTTCAGTATCGGCAGCTGCCACTGAGCGGGCTGCGACAGCGATCGTTTCGGTCATGCTGGCGGTGGTGTTTGGATTGATTACCAGAATACGGGCCATGTGTTTTCTCTCTGTGCTATTTGTTGCAATTAAAAAGTGCAATTAAAAAGTGTCTTCAAGCGGAGCAATCACTGACGGAAGCGCGCGCAGGCAGACCAGTAATTCATCAGCAGGTAATAAGTCAGGCCTGCTGGAATCAGGCTGGCGTACCAGGAAACCGCTGGGAACGTAAAGGCTGCGCCAACGCCTACCAGTGCAGCAATGAGTGCAGCAGGATTCATACCGGCGTATGGGCCATTCGGGTTGTAGAGGTTCTCGAGAGAGAGTTCACGCTTACGGATGATGAAATAATCCACCACCATGATGGCGAAAATCGGACCTAAAAAGGCAGAGTAAATCTGTACGAATAACTGCAGACCTGACGCCGATTCGTCTTTCACCAGCTCCCACGGGAAGGTTGCAAACGCTGCCAGGCCCACCAGCACGGTGGCCAGTTTGAATGGCATTTTGAATACATCCATCAGCACATAGGTTGGTGGAATGACGTTATTCAATACGTTGGTAGTGACCTGTGCGAAGGCAATAAACAGCAGCGTAATTACCATCAGCAGCTGATTATCTACCGCGTTAGCAAACACCTTAATCGGGTCCATTTCGCCGGTCGCGCCAGATACCATCAGACCGATCAGGCCCATAAACAGGGTTACAGGAAGAATCGAAAATGCGTAGATAGTCGTCAGCATGGATGAACCGCTGCCTTTGGTGTGCTCGCGGGAATAATCACTGACGTTCAGCATCATAGTGCTGTAAATACCAAGGAACAGCATGGTCGCCCCCCAGAAAGGCATACCCCACGTACCTTCGATATTCACCAGCTGCTCGGTAATGGCAGTGCCATAGCGGTTAATTACGCTGAAGAACATGTAGATCAGCGAACCAAGAATAAACACCACACCGACGTTTTCGAGCCATTTAATGCCCTTAAAGCCAAGCATCGACAGGCCAATCTGAAGGAACTGGAATACCACAAAGAAGAGAATCAGATTGCTGTAGCCAAACAGCGTATCCGATACCGCATTCAGTGCCCCGGCGCCGATCCAGCTCTGAAAGCCATACCAGACGATGGCAGGCACAGCCCGCACAAGCCCTGGCAACCGTGATCCGGCGAAGCCGAATGAACTGCGGATCTGCACCATAAAAGGAATGCCATACTTGTAGCCCGCTGCGCCATTAATCACCAGCGCCAGAGCGATAACCAGGCAACCAATGGCAATGGCCAGAGACGCCTGCAACAGGTTCAGCGTACCCACCACGCTGGAGCCCATAGTAAAGGTACCAATAGAGACGCAGCCCCCGGTCCAGGCAAAGTAGTATGAAAGCTTACCCATGATGCGCTCTTTCTGGGGCGCAAGGTCTTCACTTCCTATTGCTTTACCTGATGTATTTTCACTGGCCGGCACGCTGTTTTTGCTGCCGACGTCCAGATCATAACTGGCTGCCGATTGTGTTCCCGACATTGCTTTTCTCCTATCTGTATTTTCAGTTCCGTCACTGGGCAACGGTAGAAGTACACGAAAAATATCAGGATTGGATACAATCGTGTATACACTGATTAGCCAATAGCGTGCCAAATATTGGATTTTTTTGGAAATCAGGTGATAGAACCCGTCATCACTGGAATGACGGGGGATGAATCAAATCGATAGGAGATTGATCTAGGGCCCTCTAC
>JAYNJA010000059.1:0-13343 GCA_038109705.1 Thalassolituus sp.
TGCGCTCGTACTGTTCCTGAGATGCCTGAGCACCTACCTGAACGTCGGTATCCAGTGGGTTGCCACGCTTGATGGTCTGAGCACGGGCAACAACCTTCGCGATGAACTCGTCGTAGATGCTTTCCTGAATCAGGGCACGTGAAGGACAGGTGCATACTTCACCCTGGTTGAAGAAGGCGAGAACCGTACCTTCAACTGCTTTATCGAGGAAATCGTCTTCCATCTGCATGACGTCTTCGAAATAGACGTTTGGTGATTTACCACCCAGTTCAACGGTGCTTGGAATCAGAGTTTCTGCCGCACAGCGCAGAATGTGCTGGCCTACTGGTGTTGAACCTGTGAATGCCAGCTTGGCGATACGCTTGCTGGTGGCCAGCGCCTGACCGGCTTCTTCACCCACGCCGTTAACGATGTTTACCACACCCGGTGGCAGCAGATCACCGATCAGCTCCATCAGAACCAGAATGGATGCAGGCGTCTGCTCGGCAGGTTTCATTACTACGCAGTTACCTGCCGCCAGTGCTGGGCCCAGTTTCCAGGCGGCCATCAGGATCGGGAAGTTCCATGGGATGATCTGGCCAACAACGCCCAGAGGTTCATGGACGTGGTAAGACACAGTGGTCTCGTCCAGCTCAGCCATGCTGCCTTCCTGCGCGCGCAGACAGCCAGCGAAATAACGGAAGTGGTCAACGGCCAGTGGAATATCCGCCGCCAGCGTTTCGCGTACGGCTTTACCGTTGTCCCAGGTTTCGGCGATAGCCAGCATCTCCAGATTCGCTTCCATTCGGTCAGCGATCTTGAGAAGAATGTTAGAGCGTTCCTGTACTGAGGTTTTGCCCCAGGCTGGTGCGGCTGCGTGGGCAGCATCGAGAGCTTTTTCGATGTCTGCGTTGTCAGAACGGGCTACGCGACAGAATACTTCACCATTAACCGGGCTGACGTTGTCCATGTAATTACCATTTACAGGGGCAGCGAATTCGCCATTGATGTAGTTGCCGTACTGTTCTTTGAAGGTTACTACTGAACCTGGCTGTCCTGGATTTGCATAGATCATCTTGTTATCTCCGTTTGTTATTCTTACCAGTCATATCCATGCTACGACTAAAGTCTTAGTCGGCCTGATATGCCGGCGTTTTCTGTTGTGTGACTCCAGAGTATGTGGTCTATTGGTTCGATGACTTGCACGAGAGTCCGCAAGAATGTTCTCTGAGTCCCGGTGGTGTCAGAATGTGTAACTGGCCCGAAATTACACAGCGATAGCTGTGCATGTGTAGCAGTACAGAGAGCCAAGCAGACCAAAGCCGAGGCACACTCCCATGGCCATACAATCAAGAACAAGAACACTGTCTGCCATAGCCGGTACCCATCGCCAGAAGGTGGCACCGAGCCAGTTGATAGAAAATCGCACTGTCTATGCCAGCACGCTGGCCGAGTTGTCTGTGTATGACACCTACGAGCAGGCAGAGCGGGTTCGCCTTGATGCCGGAGAACTGCTCTATTGCGGAATGATGACTGGCCGTAAGGTCATGCACGGCATGGATGGTTTCTCGACCGAGTTCCTTCCCCATGAATCTTTCGTGGTTGCACCGGGCGAGTATGTCGAAATCGACTTTCCCGAAGCCTGCATGGAGACACCAACGACCTGTATGACGTTGGAAATTCCCCGTGAAACACTCCTCAAGGTCTGCGATCAGCTCAATACCGTCAGTGAACGCCCGAAAGATCTCGGTGAATGGGAAGTTGAGACGCGCCAGTGGCACCTGTCTCACACCGATGCAACACAGCAATTGCTGGAGCGCATTGTTTCGAGCCATGTGCAGAAAGAAGACGACTGTGACCTGGTGCTTAACTTTGGTGTGAATGAGCTGGTGGCAAGAATGCTGCGCCAGCAGGGGCGGGATTTTTTATTGCGCTGTGTGCAGCAGAACCCAACGCAATCAGGCCTGACCAATGCCGTCGCGCACATTGAAGAGAATCTTGCGCAGCCGGTAGATATCGATCAGCTCGCTCGTATTTCATGTATGTCGCGTACGAAATTGTTTCAGCAGTTCAAGAATAGCCTTGGCTGCAGCCCGGCTCAGTACCAACAGCAGCGCCGTTTAGAACAGGCCTGTAAGCTGATTCGCAGCGGTCATAGCATTACCAGTGCCTGTTATGAGCTGGGTTTTTCAAACCCGAGTCATTTTTCCAGACGCTTCCATCAGCAGTATGGGATGACGCCCAGGGAATTTGCAGCACGTTAGTTTGCTGAGCGTTAATTGCTTTTTATTAATTAATTCCGATTTTTTTAAAGATAGTAACGCGTTTTTTATCCCGGTAAATACAGGTTAAACCGAATTTCTCTTCGATAAATTTAATTGTTTTATCGTGCATGAAAATTACGTGGGTTGGATCACGATTGTAATGCCAGTGCATAAACTTTTCTGGCGTATCCCAGCGACTGGTCATTAATGCCAGAATTCCTTCTTCATCTAACCACGAAGTCAATTTACTTAACTCCTCTTCTGGCCGGTGAAAATGCTCAAAACACTCGGTTGCCGTAATTACATCGTACGGAGGCGTCACTGCCTGCGGAAAGAAAAACGGATCGTAGTTATCGCAATTAACTCCCGCCTTTTCTAACAGCACCGATAATGTTGGGCCGGGGCCGCAGCCGTAATCAAGGGCGTGCAGGTCCTGTTTGCCCGCAATACAGCTCAGCAGCGGCTCCAGCAGGATATTGAGAAACCTGACATAGCCTTCGTCTTCAATGCTGTTCTCGTGCGTGGCGTAGTACGCCTTCTCGTCTGCGGCCGACAGATAGTCAGCGGGATGCATAAACGCCAACCCGCAGCTATCACAACTCAGGTAACGGCGCGGCATCGCGCTTTCAAGAACACAAATCTGCGCTGATTCGTGACACAAAGGGCAGGAGGGGTGAGACATTCCGGTATTTCCGTTGAGTGCATTTTGCCTAAGGCCGGCAATTCCGCGACAATAGGGCACATAGTATCCAGTTTCTGTACTCACTATCCAGGTCGGGGTATGCAGATTGGATAGGACGCAGACAAATGAGGCTCAGCAATTCATGACCACTCGTATCGCCATCAACGGTTTCGGACGTATCGGCCGCTGTGTGCTGCGTGCACTCTACGAAAACGGTTACCGGCAGGATATGGAAGTCGTAGCAATAAACGAGCTGGCAGATATTGAGTCACTCAGTTATATGCTGCGCTACGACAGTACCCATGGGCGCTTCAGCGGTACGGTGAGCATTGCTGACGAGCAACATCTGATGGTCAACGGAGATCGTATCCGGGTGTGCCACATCAGTGATCCGGCAGAATTGGATTGGGCGGCATTGAATATTGACCTGGTACTGGAATGCAGTGGTCAGATCCGTAGCCGCGAAGACGCAGAATTACACCTCAACCGCGGTGCGAAAAAAGTACTCATCTCGAACCCAGCCGATAGCGCCGTGGATAACACCGTAATTTATGGTCATAACCACGATTCGCTCGCAGTGGATCAGCGCATTGTTTCTAACGGTTCCTGTTCGACTAATGCCTTGATTCCGGTGCTTACCTTAATTGACCAGGCCTACGGCATCGAAGCCGGCGTCACTACGACGATTCACTCGGCGATGAACGACCAGCCCGTGATCGACGCTTACCACTCCGACATGCGCCGTACCCGCTCAGCTGTACAGAGTATTATTCCGGTAGATACCGGGCTCCCTGCTGGAATCGAGCGACTGATGCCGCAACTGGCCGGTAAGATTGAAAGCCTGCATGTGCGTGTACCGACGATTAATGTGTCGGCACTCGACATCAGTCTGCAACTGTCTGACGACACAGACGCCGATGCCGTTAACGAATTGTTAGCCACTGCGTCGAATGACCGCTTCAATGGCATTCTTGGCCTGACCCGAGAAGCTCATGCCTCCATCGATTTTAACCACGACCCTCGCTCAGCGATTGTAGATGCGACCCAGACCCGGGTCAGTGGCGGACGACTGCTTAAGCTGCTCGTCTGGTTCGATAACGAGTGGGGCTTCGCTAATCGTATGCTGGATACCGCCAGTGAGATGATGAGCCTTACTGAAAAATAAGCGGGACTGAAACCCGCCGGGCAGTCTGGTTGAGTAGCGCAAGTATTAAACCGAAGGAGTGGGAATGACGCAAAAGGGTAAGGCAAAGCTCGTTGTTTATGCCGCTGTTATGGTCAGTGTCATGGCTATCTCTGGTTGCGAGCAAAATAATGCTACTGAGCCTGAGGGCGAACCGTGTTGTGATCTTCCTCCAGTAGGTATTGATGATCCCTCCATGTCTGTTCAGCTCAGTCGTCAGGATGACTCTGACGGCCTGGATAAGATAGAAATAACTGTTGAGTTATTGCGAGGGGCCCGGCCAGCAACGGGACTGTCAGACTCACTGGCGCTTACCCTGCCAACAGAAATAACGGCTTCTGATTTTACTGAAATAGAGGACGGAATCTACCGGGCACTACTGACGCCTACCCGCACCGGTGAGTTTGAAATTACCGTCAGCGAGAACACACTGTTTGGGTTTTCAGAAACACTCCATCCGCTGGTACTGGCCGACGTTCACGACGACTGGGGCCAGCCTATGATGGTAGAAGGTCTGGTGAACACTGATGGCTACGAAGACGGTATAGCGATCTCGCCTGATGGCGAATACCTGTTTGTGCAATATTCACCTGCATATTTCAGTGGGTTAATTCTGTTTAATTTCCCGCGGGCGCAGGGTGGTTGCGGCGGTGACCGTCTTTCTCCTGAGCGTTGTACGCACCCCTGGATAGATAACACCATCGGTCCGGTAAGTGCTCCAGAGCGCCCGGACTTCTTCACTGCGCGTATCAATAGTGACGGCACCTGGCGGCATAACTCAGCCTCCTGGGGAATGGGCGATGAGACGCTCACACTGTTCAGTGTATCTAACGTATTTTACGGTTTTAAACGTCAGTTCGACGGCAGCTATCGAGAGCCTTTTATGGTCGCATTCGATGACGAAGGCGATGGTATCAGTAGTCCATTTGGTTTAAGCGTATTACCCGACTACGGCAGTTCAGATAATTACCTGCTGGCGTTGTCGTTTAACGCTCCGGACGATGGAAATAGCGTAGATTTTGATGGCGATGGTAACGACGATGCTGAAAGCCTGCTGGATATTTATACGCTGGAAAGCAGTCTGGGTGAGCCGATAAATCTCGGCAATTTCAATTACTCCGGCACACCCGGTACGCCGCCTCAGCGCGACAGTAGCTTTGAACTGACCCAAGCAGGGTTCTCATCGACCGGTATTGAGGGGCTGGCTGGTACGCAGGGTAATCCGCATTTATACCGCCAATCATCCACGGTAAGCAGCATCTGGACCGATGATGAATACGACGCGAAAGGCGCGGGCAGCGACCACGGTGAGCTTTCGGTGTATGTGAACCTGACGGACAGCTATCCGTCCTCAAGCTGGCAGAAAGTTGTACTGCCAGAGCCTGTAAACCTTGCTGACCCATCACAGGAAATTCAGCCATTTTTTACCGGCAACGAACTGTATTTTACCCGTTCGAATGACACTGAGTTACCGGCAGTTTGGGTGTCGCAATACAGTGGTACACACACCCAGGTTGACTTCAGTAATACCGCTTTGTGGGGCGAACCCGTTCGGGTTCTTCTGGCCAGCTCAGACCAGCAGGTGGGAAATATCATCGCCATAGGAGAACCGACGATCGGGACTATAAACGGCGAAGAAGTAATGTTTTTTGTTTATGGTGTTGTTCGTGGTTTCGATGATGTGAGTGGCCTTGCCGATCTCGATATGCAGGCGGGTTACGTTCGTAGAAAATAGTTCGAAATACCCAATTTATTTGGTGCAAAAAAAGCCCCGGTAAATACCGGGGCTTCTTGTTTCTGCTTCTGTTATCAGAGGAGCAAACTACACTCCTCTGAACAGACAGACATCAAGGCACCATCAGGCCGCCTGCAATTGTTGTTGCAGACTTGGTGTTGCCCAGTGGTGATTCACATACCAGATTCAGCTCAGTCCCCTGGTTTTGGTTGTGAGCATCTTCACTCTGAACGTCTTCCGCAACCAGTTCACCGTCTGCGTAGAGATCACAGCTGGCATCAATTTGATTGGTGCTGAAGACGATTCCGCTGGAAGTCGAGTAGAAAGATGTAATCCACAGATCTGCAGGGTTATACAACGCACCTGCCGCAACCATACCGCTGGCTTCCTGAGTAACCGAGTACTCGATATCTGAGGTCAGGCCACTCCATGCTTCCAGGCTACCGAATGCCGCTGTTGCAGCATCAGCAAGACCGGCATCCGCACATGGACTGCCCTGATCCATAAACAGCTCGCCACTTGCCGCTGTGTTAAATGGAGATGCCGTGATGACGGTGTTCTCCGCAGCAAAATCTCCAGCGTATGAGAACAGGTTGTAGCTACTTGCGTATGCTGAAAGGTCCTGCTCAGAACAACCATAGCTCAGTCCCATGTTTACAGCATTAAACGAGTTTGAGGAATTAATCCCACCCACAAAAACATCCTGACCTTCTATCGCACTATTACCATAGAAGCTGAAGTTGCTGATTCGTAATGTCGCGTTCGAATAAACCCAGATAGCACCACCGTTTGATTCGGCGGAGTTTCCGCTAAATGAAATATTCTGCATTACGCTGTCGCTGTCGTAGCCAATGCTGTACAGAACACCACCGTTACTGTTTGTGGTTGAGCCAGAAGCAGTGTTGTCCATGAATGAAGAGTTCGTGACCAGCAGAGAACTGCCATCGCCCGAATATTCATTCCGGATTGCACCACCCGCGTATGCAGAGTTATGACGGAAGCTGGTACCTGTTACACACATAGCACCATAGTTCATGAGGGCACCAGCTGATGCACCGGCTACGTTACCAACAAGTTCAGAGTCCGTCAGTTTCACGGTAGCAAAGTCGTTAGGACAGTTCTGGAAAACAGCAGGGATGTCGTCCGTACTGAATTCACTCGGGAACTGTTCTGCACACTGGAGTTCACTAAACGTTGCGATATCGGCAGGGTTGTATAGATCCAGCTCGTCACAGGTCTCATAGTTTTCGAAGACGGTATCGCAATCAAGTGCGTCGTACTCTTCCTGGCTTTCCGCATAGTCGCACTGCTCGTAGACAGTGAGCTCAGGTTCTTCTGAACCGCCTTCCATACAGTCGAGGCCACATTCTTCACCTGGACCTTCACTCGGACCTTCAATAGGACCCTCATAAGGACCTTCAATAGGACCTTCTTCACACATGCCCAGGCAGCCTTCTTCGCCAGGGCCTTCTTCCTCTTCTTCAGATTCCTGCTCATTTTCAGCAGCGTTGTAGATACCGCCACCGTTATTCTCAGCCGTGTTGTAGTTGATCTGAGACTGACTGATGGTCAGCAGGCCGTACTCGTTGTAGATAGCACCGGCGGCTTCTGTTGCTTCGTTAGAAGATACCGACACCTTGTTCAGAGTAAGGCTTGGCTGACCTGCCAGGTAGATACCAGCACCCCATTCTGAGGTGTTATTTTCAATCTGAGTTTCAGTGACGTTTGCAGAAGCATTCAGGAGGTAAATACCACCACCTGCAGCATAGGTTTCTGAAATACAGCCGAGAGCAAGAGCTTCTTCATAACTTTGAGCTGCTTGGCATTCTTCTGGAGTTGGGCCGCTAACGGTAAAGGTGTTATCGCTGATGTTGCTGCCTTCAATTGACAGCGTACCACCCGAGTAGATAGCGCCACCGAGCTCAGTTACTGAGTTACGCTGAAGCGTTGAATCGGTAATTGTCAGATCAGTAGCAACGTTATAAATACCACCGCCATGTTGTGCAGTGTTATCAGAAATTGTTGAGTTGCTGATGACCAGATAAGCGTCGTACAGGTATTCACCAGTGTCAGCATTTTTGCTGTTGTTACGCAGGGCATAAATACCACCGCCCATTTCGCTTGCCTGGTTGCCGGATACGGTCACATGATGAAGAGTCACAGAACCGTCTACGTCACCCTGATCGTCATTAACGAAGATACCGGCACCGCGGGTACCGTTACCACCAGAAATGGTCACGCCGTCAATCAGGCCACCATAAGTGAAGACGACGTTCGGTGAGTCGCCTTCGCTGAAATCACCGCTCTGGTCAAAGTCACCCGACAAAATAGATTCAGCGACCATATATTCAGGGCGCTGAGCAAACGTCAGGTTGTAGCCATTAAAACCACCGTAAAGTTCGACGTTTGCATTGCCAGGAATGCGCGCAACCGGTGTGTTCGCTGCGTCTGCGTAGAAGGTTCCCGGGCCAATCAGTACGCGGCCACCGCCGAGTGCAACAAGAGCATCAATTGCTGACTGAACTGATGAGGTTGCGTTGTTCCAGCTGGTGCCATCGCCAGTGCCGTTTTCCAGAACGTAGCGATAGTTCGGCGTCACAGAAACGTGAATGGTGGCTGGAGCGGAGTCAGCGGATCCGTCATTAGAAACGAACTCGAAGCTGTCTTCACCTTCATAGTTTGTATCAGGCGTGTAGGTGTATGTATTACCTGAAATGGTGACAGTGCCATGTTCTGGCTGCTTAACGATAGTGAAGGTGAAGTAGGTATCACCATCTACGTCTGACGCGGCAAACTCACCTTGTGATCCGAGGTTGCCCGTCGCATCAAATAGCGCTGCGTTTGCAACTGGAGCGTCATTTACAGCGGTAACGGTGATACTGATGCTACCGGTATCGCTAAGCTCACCATCGGTGACTTTGTAATAAAGAACGGTTTCGCCATTAAAGTTTTCGAGTGGCTGGTAGTTGAAGTTACCTTCGGCATCCAGGCCGGCGCTGTAAGCTGGCTTACCGCCAGTAGTTCCGTCCAACCACGAGTAAGTCAGTGTGTCGCCATCGGCATCAGTCGCGTTCAATTTCACGCCATAGATACCACCTTCAGTGATAGTACCTGCGTAATCCGGTGCGACAGGCGCACTGTTAGCTGCGTTATTTTTAACAACAGCTACCGGGCTGAGTTGAGTAATTGTTGCTGTAACAGTCTTTTTAACTTCATCAATAGAATCTGCTGCAAATACTACCCACTCGTTGTTGTGGTAGTTTGCGATAGCAAGCTTCTGAATGTCTGTGCCATTGATGCTGCTGCCGTAAGGTAGAGTAATCTGCATACCACCGCTTGGCTGCAGTTCACTACCAGTATTAACGCTGCGGATTTTGATGTTGTAGACTTTTCCCGCAATTTCAATGTTGCTGGAGATACCCGGAACGTCTGTATCTGCAACAGGAATCACCTGAACAACAAAGCTATCGCCAGCTTCAAGGCCTGTTACCGCAGAAGCGTTAACAGATACTGTCAGGCCGGTTGTTGCATCGGTATACGAAGCTTCGCCATTCTCATTAACTGTAACTGCCGCGCCACCGCTACGTTGAGCCTCATCAACCAGCTCGGTTGCTTTTTGCTGCTCTGTTTTCGGAAACTTATCCTGTTCGAACACACATCCCTGCGTCAGCAGCGAAAGCGTAATCAGTGCGGCCGGAGCCAGACTTCTAGCCTTTAGCATAGTAAGTTCTCGTTTTTATTGAAAATAGGGCGGGGGAGGGCCCCTTTCCGGGTTTGTTGTGTTAAGTATCGTGTCTGGTACTTATTTATTATTTAGTGTCGGGATTTTACATTGGATTACAAAAACTGTGCAATATGTAACCAGATGGCGCAGCGGGTCTGACCGGGAGGGAGGCGTATTGTGTCTGACAATACTGTAAAGTGTGGCTATCTATACTGATAGCATCAGAAGGAAGCGATTACGTCTGAAACTGAAGTTCGGCTAATCGCTTGTAAAGCGGCGAGGAGTTCAGAAGTTCATCGTGAGTTCCTGTTGCTACGATTCTTCCCTGATCCATCACAACGATCCGGTCGACGTGTTTAATCGTCGACAGGCGATGAGCAATCACAAAACTGGTACGGTTCTGCATTAATTTATCTAACGCCTGTTGTACCAGATATTCACTCTGGGCATCGAGGGCGCTGGTGGCTTCATCCAGCAGTAATATCTTCGGGTCATGCAGAATCGCCCGGGCTATAGCTAAGCGTTGTTTCTGGCCCCCGGATAACTTCACCCCACCTTCTCCCAGATACGATTCATATTTTTCCGGCAGCTGCTGGATAAACTCATCCGCGTGGGCTGCTTTCGCGGCTGCGAGAATTTCTTCCTCATTTGCATCTGGGCGTCCGTAGCGCAGGTTTTCCAGTACGTTGGTGCTGAACAGCACGGGTTGCTGGGGCACAAGCGCAAACTGACTACGCAGGTCCTGAAGTTGCCATTGCTGTAATGGCTTTCCGTCCAGCGCTATCTCGCCGAACTGCGGATCACGAAAGCGCAGCAGCATATCGAACATGGTCGATTTCCCTGCACCTGATGGTCCTACAAGGGCAATACGTTCACCGGCCTTAACCTCCAGATTCAGCTGGCTGAGTGCTTCCCGGTCTGGGCGGGAAGGATAGTGGTACGTAACGCCCCGGAAACTAATCTGAGGTACTGCTCTGTAATAGGTTGGCTGCACAGATTCTGCTGACAACTCTGATGGCGATTGGATATCCGCCTCGGCCGCCATCAGCTCTCGGATTCGCTCTGCCGCACCGGCGGCGCGTTGCACTTCACCGTACACTTCGGTCACCGCAGCCAGCGAGCCACCGACCATAATGGCGTAGAACACAAAAGCCGCCAGGTCGCCGCCACTCAGGCTGCCGGTAATGACGTCGTGGCCACCGATGTATAGCATTCCTGCGACCGACCCCATCACCAGAATCATGACCAGCGCGATCATGAGTGCGCGCTGGCGGATACGCAGCAGAGCAACATCAAAGGCAGATTCGGCTGCGTCACCAAACTGCTTATTCACGCTGTCTTCCCGGGTAAATGCCTGTACCACTTTGATGTGTTGCAGACTTTCACCCGCCCAGGCGCCGACGCTCGCAACTTTATCCTGGCTTTCGCGGGAGAGCTTCTTCACTTTGCGTCCGAAAAACACCATAGGAAAGACAACCAAAGGCACAGCAATTAACACGATCAGGCTGAGCTTAAGGTTAGTGATAAACATCAGGGTAATACCGCCAATAAAGGTCAGCGCATTACGCAGGGCGAACGAGAATGATGAGCCGATAACTGTTTGCAAGAGAGTGGTATCCGTCGTGATGCGGCTCTGAATCTCGCCAGACAGATTATCTTCAAAGAAAGAGGGGGGCAGAGTAACAAGGTGCTGATACAGCTGCTTGCGGATATCGGCGACAACTCGCTCACCGAGCCATGACACCATGTAAAAGCGAAAGTAAGCACCTACTGACACGGCGACGACCAGAACAGAGAAGAACAGCACAGCATCTTTCAGGCCGTCAACTGAGCTGGCAGCAAAGCCTTCATCCACCATCAAGCGCACACCTTGCCCCAGGCTAAGTGTCAGGCCGGCAGTGGTTACTAACGCAACGATGGCAATGCTAAGGCGAAGTTTATAAGGGCGTACAAATTGCCAGAGCCAACGAAGCATGGGAGTTCTCAACAGACAGTAATGAAATCAGGCTACGTCTTATCTTGCTGATTGTCAGCTCACTTGTCATGGCGCAGCCGGTGAAACGCACTGTTCATGCTGGTATACTCCCGCGCGATTTATAACCTATATGTCGAAATCGAACTGGGACATGACTATGACTGTTTTGAAAATGACCGACCTGGACCTGAAAGGAAAACGGGTTCTGATCCGCGAAGACCTGAACGTGCCGGTAAAAAACGGCAAGGTAACTTCTGATGTGCGTATCCGCGCGTCACTGCCAACCATCCAGCACGCTCTGGAAGCCGGTGCAAAAGTCATCGTTATGTCTCACCTGGGTCGTCCGACTGAAGGCGAATACGCTGAAGAGTTCTCAATGCAGCCAGTGGCTGACCACCTCGCTGGCCTGCTGGGTCGCGATGTAAACGTTGTTAAAGACTTCCGTGCTGGCATCGAACTGGCGGACGGCGAACTGGCACTGCTCGACAACGTACGCTTTAACAAAGGCGAAAAGAAAGACGAAGACGAACTGGCCAAAGCCTACGCAGAGCTGTGCGATATCTTCGTGATGGATGCATTCGGTACTGCGCACCGCGCCCAGGCATCGACTCACGGTGTCGCTAAGTTCGCACCGGTTGCTTGTGCAGGCCCTCTGCTGGCGGCAGAACTCGACGCACTCGGCAAAGCACTGGATAACCCAGCACGCCCGCTCGTTGCTATCGTTGGTGGTTCTAAAGTGTCTACCAAACTGGAAGTTCTCGAAAGCCTGTCTGATATCTGTGACCAGATCATCGTGGGTGGCGGTATCGCCAACACCTTCCTGGCAGCAGCTGGCAAGCCTGTCGGTAAATCACTGTACGAAGAAGACCTGATTCCAGCAGCGAAGAAGCTGATGGAAAAAGTCTCTATTCCAGTACCAACCGACGTCGTGTGCGGTAAAGAATTCTCCGAAACTGCCGTTGCGACTCTGAAGTCTGCTGACGACGTTGAAGCCGACGACATGATCTTCGACATCGGTCCAGACTCAGCCAAAGCACTGGCAGAAAAGCTGAAAGAAGCCAAAACCATTATCTGGAACGGCCCAGTGGGTGTATTCGAATTCGATCAGTTCGGTGAAGGCACCAAAGCACTGTCTCTGGCGATCGCTGCATCTGATTCTTTCTCCATCGCTGGTGGCGGTGACACTCTGGCAGCGGTAGATAAGTACGAAATCGCTGAGCAGGTGTCTTACATCTCTACCGGTGGTGGCGCATTCCTCGAGTTCGTGGAAGGCAAAGTACTGCCTGCAGTAGCGATTCTGGAAGAGCGCGCGAAGTAATGCGATGGTTAATGGTCTCCCTGATAGTCTTTATTAGCGCTTTTGCTTCTCACGTAGTTGATGAGGGAAGTGCTGCAAGTGAGAGTGTTGAACAGCAGCTTCGACATATAGAAGACAGAGGGATGATCCCTACTTGGGACCCTAATCGTAGGTTCTGATGCAAATAGAAACCCCAGCTCTGCTGGGGTTTTTCGCTTTCAGAACACCAGACTTGTAATCAGTCGGTCTGCGACATTTCGTGATAATCAGCCTTAATCTACCAGCATTCCAGTTCATTTGGCCGCTCAGCATGGGAAGGGCGTCCTTATTCTGAGAATTGTCACTTAATTCTAAGAGGACAAACTGTTAAATTAGACGCCTGCAAAAATCATGGAATTATGGGCTATGGCTGGCTACGAGTTTGAAGACGTTAATGGAAACCGCTACCGCATCAGTGCAGGTGCTGGGCCGGGCTTCTATCAACCTGAGAACGTAGGCTCTGGC
>JAYNJA010000060.1:0-13249 GCA_038109705.1 Thalassolituus sp.
GCCCCAGGTCCTGATGCGGCCGCGGAATCACCGACATAAACGAACCCGATGCTGTTACCGGCACCTGCTTCTGTAGGTCGTTGAAAACACGCATCGACCGGATATTTTCCTGCACACGACGAGCAACTGCTGGCAGTTGATCCGCCTGACAGCCAGGCAGGATCAGAGCAAACTCCTCTCCTCCCAAACGACCAATATGATCGGTCGGGCGCAAGGTGCCACGTAAAGTGTCGCAAAGCGCACGTAATACGCGGTCACCCGTGCCATGACCATGCACATCATTCACCTTTTTGAAGTGATCGATGTCCATCAGTAGCATAGAAAAGACATGGTGCTGACGCTGTCCCCGCGCCCATTCCCGGCGGAATACACGTTCAAAGCCACGACGATTTTCAGCGCCCGTTAAGGGATCGGTGAGCGCCAGTAAGGCTTGCTGCTCTGTCTGTTTTACCATCACCAGACAAGCCGCAATGACAGCTGCCAGGTGCTGCATAAAGTCAGTTGCCATGCCTTCTGTGAAGCGCGCAGGATCTGTAGAGAACATGCACAGCTGGCCGAGATACTCTCCACCCCGCAATAGCGGCAGGCGCAGCCCAGAGCGCCACGGCGGTGGCGGCTCAATGGCCCCGGGACGGATCACAGGTAAATTCGTTTTGAATTCGATCTGGTTCAGCAGACTGCCTTGGTCGATGTCCAGCGACTGCAACATAGAGGCTTTCAGATCGCCGTCGGGGTCGCATACCCGCAACGCCACGGCATCAAGATCAAACTGGGACGGCAAAGCTTCCAGTATTAAGGTCAGAAAATCCTGCCAGTTCTGGGCCGATAACAGTTGTAGTTCGAATGCCTGGAGTCGCTTCAGCAGAGCTTCATTGCGCCTCGCGTTCTCCAGCAGTTCCTTCAGTTCCAAGAGTAAATATGCTCCTCTCCCGTTCCACTCAGTGTAGACGGAGTCTGAGATTTTGCCCGGCAACAGAATAATTTGTTTGGTAAGATACGCATTTAACTGACTAACTCCCTGTTCACCTTCGGGTAGTAACTCCCCTGGTTATGGCTGATTCCATATTAATATTCGACTCCGGCGCCGGCGGTCTCTCGATTCTTAACGAGATCCGCAAGCAACTCCCCGGAACAGATATTCATTACCTGATGGATACTGCATTGTTTCCGTACGGTGAGCAGCATGATGCCTGTCTGCAGGAGCGTATTCCCGACCTGTGCGCACGTGCCGTGGCAACCTTTACTCCGGCAGTCGTCGTACTGGCCTGCAACACAGCAAGCACTCTGTCGCTTGCCGATGTCCGTTCCCGTGTCGACATTCCGGTAGTAGGAGTAGTTCCCGCTGTTCGTGTCGCTGCTAATCGCGCCAGAGAACAGCATGAGCACTGTGTAGGCCTGCTTGCAACGCCGGCTACGGTACTCCGTGCCTATACCGACCAACTGATCGACGACTTTGCCAGAGACCTGCAGGTTGAACGTTTCGGCGTAGCTGGTCTGGTCAATCTCGCAGAGGCTGCACTATGCGGTGAAGATATCCGGGAAGAACTGCAGCAGTTGATCGGGCCCTGGTTGACACAGCACCCTGCCATGAAGCGGGTGGTACTTGGATGTACGCACTACCCGCTATTAGCGGATGCTTTGCAGGAATTGTGGCCAGATACCGACTGGATTGACTCCGGTGAGGCTGTGGCCCGCCAGACTGTGCGCGTGTATCCGCAACTGTCAGATAAAACGGATAACTCACTGCCGGATAACTTACTGCACTGTACAGGCACTGTTTCATTGCACTGGACAGGCCTCGAGGAACCCTCTGGGGTGATCCGCTATCTGACGGATACAGGTCATCTGAAACAGGCAGAGCGTTTTAACTGAAAGTTATACAAGATAATTTCCTTTGTATAACTTTCCTTAATTTGAGTAAAATAGTCGGAATTACCGACCCGAAACATAATCTGGAATAAACATGGCTGAACTTGAGTCGCTGTACCGCGACGTACTGAAGGGACTGGGCGAAGACGTTAACCGTGAAGGTCTTCTCGATACCCCGGCACGAGCTGCCAAAGCAATGCAGTTTCTGACCAGCGGTTACGAAACCCAACTCGATGAAGTCGTTAACAACGCGGTATTTACCAGCGACAACGATGAAATGGTGGTGGTTCAGGGCATCGAGTTCTACTCATTGTGTGAGCATCACGTTCTGCCATTTATCGGCCGCTGCCATATTGGCTACCTGCCGAACGGAAAGGTTCTTGGTTTGTCCAAGTTTGCACGTATCGTCGATATGTTCAGCCGTCGCCTGCAGATCCAGGAAAACATGACCAAGCAGATCGCCGAAGCCGTTGAAGAAGTTACCGGTTGCCGTGGCGTAGGTGTGATCATGGAAGCCCAGCACATGTGCATGATGATGCGTGGTGTGCAGAAGCAGAACTCCATGATGCGTACATCAGTGATGAAAGGTGACTTCCGCGAAAACCAGGCGACCCGTGATGAGTTCATGCGCCTGATTGGTATGTAATCTGTACCTTTCTTATTAAGTCTTGAAGCTACCGCAGTAAATAAGGAGGGCTATGGCCTCGGTTGAATGGTGGATCTGGCCACTGCTGTTGTACACCGCCGGGATTCTCGCGGCGATTGATGCACTCTGGCAAGGACGCACCGCCCAAGGAACCGCGGCCTGGGTACTGGCACTCATTCTGATGCCGGCACTCGCCCTTCCTTTTTACGCTTTCTTTGGTAGTCGCCGCTTTGGGTCCTACCGTCGCTCACGTCGTCGTAAAGACAGTAAGCTCGGAGCCATCGAGCGCCACATACGCAGTGAACTGCGTGAACATGTGGTGAATCCCGATGAAATTACCTTCCCACTCAATCGTCTGTACCGGCTGCCAATGGTGTCGGGCAACGAAACAGAACTGCTGATTAACGGCAAAGTTACTTTTAATGCAATTCTGAATGCAGCCCAAACTGCCCGACATACCCTCTGCGTGCAGTTTTACACTTTTCGCGATGATGCTCTGGGTCAGCATTTTGCCGACATTCTGTGTGGTAAGGCCGCCGAAGGCGTGCGCGTTTACCTGCTGTACGACGAAATAGGCTCGGGCGGCCTTGATGAAGGCTTTCTGCAGCAGATGACAGATGCAGGTATTGAAGTCTCGCGTTTTAACCCGATCCGCCTGCGCAACCGAACCAACCTGAACTTCCGCAATCATCGCAAGCTGGTGATTATTGATAATCACACGGCCTTCGTTGGTGGCCACAACGTGGGTATCGAGTACCTGGGCCTTGATCCGGAATTCGGCCATTGGCGCGATACCCATATGAGTATCGTCGGCCCGGCCACCCTCACCTTTCAACTGTCTTTTGCCGAAGACTGGTATTGGGCAACAGGCAAAGAACCCGAGCTGATCTGGGATGCACCCAAGGCTGCGGGTGCGAAAGAAATCATGTGCATCAATGCAGGCCCTGCGGATTACTACGAGTCCGCCAGCCTGTACTTTACTCATCTGATCAATTCAGCAAAAAAACGCTGCTGGCTGGTTAGCCCCTATTTTGTCCCCGATCAGACAGTTTATTCTGCCCTGCAGTTGGCCGGACTTCGCGGTGTCGATGTTCGTATCGTTCTGCCCGGCGTCTCGGATAACTGGATGGTTGCTCAGGCGAATCGCTCCTATGTAGCGTCGCTGTCTAAAGCGCAGGTTCAGTTTTACACCTATAAGCCCGGGTTCCTGCACCAGAAAGTGATGTTAATCGATGATGAATGGTCGAGTGTTGGTAGTGCCAACCTGGACAACCGTTCACTGCGTATTAACTTCGAGATTGCCGCTCTGGTGAAGGACAAGAACTTTGCCGCTGAAATCGAACAGATGATGCTGGACGATCTCAGCCAATGTGAATCAACCCACGTTGATGACCGATGGTGGAAACAGCTGCTTGCTCGTTTGCTGCGACTCATTGCCCCTGTTCTGTAGTCAGGGCATACAGCTCCAGGACGTGCATAAAAAAACCGGGCGCTGCCCGGTTTTTTTATTCTGATCAGATATCAGAACTTGTAGCCACCTGTAATCATGATGGCGGTAGGGTCAATCTCGACATCCGTGCCTGAGTCACCGATTTCAGCGTCGATGTCCATTTTATAGATCGCAATACCGGCCATCAGCTTGTCATCAAAGTTGTAATCACAGCCGGCTGAATATGCCAAACCCCAGCTTTTGCCAAGATGCATGTCGGCACCGCCCAGCTCTTCGTCGAAGAAAAAGGTGTGGTTAATGCCGAGGCCCACATAAGGTTGAATCGCGGAAGACGGCTCTAACGGGTAGTACTGTGCAGAAACGGTTGGTGGCAGATGTTTAGTTGAACCGGCCTTGGTACCGTTCACTTCGATGTCGTGCTCGAATGGCGTCGCGCCAAGTACCTCAATACCGACCTTATCGGTCACCATGTACGTCAGGGCAATCGCCAGCTGGGTATCATCTTTAACTTCAACACCATCAACACCGCTGTCAGATTTTGGTGAAACATTAATCACCCCGGCTTTAACCATAATGTCGCCTGCTTCGTATGCCATAGCAGGAATAACGGCCAGAGAGATTGCACCAGCGATCAGGGTTTTCATCAGTTTCATATGCACTCCTTAAACTGTGCTGTAAGGAAACACCGCCAGACTACGATAATGACAAAGCTGTCATTTGATTCAGATCAAATTACCTTCCGCGCAGTGAACCGGGACAGTTGGGATACAGACATAAGTCAACTTGACGGCAATTAGGGTAAGATGGATGACCCGACACGCCAGAATCTGCAGGAAATATGCATGCATATCGTAAAAACCTGCGTTCTGGCCTATAGTTACAAGCATTAATTGTCTATTGGCCCAGGAAAACGGACTTTGACCAGCCCGCTGTATAACGAAGAATTCGCACAGAAGAGTCATGTCGGTGTCAGACTGCTCTCATACCTTCTTGCATTCAGCTTTATCGTTAGTGTTCTCGCCTCTGGCTTCGTCCTGTACTCAGACTACCGGCGCGGCATAGATCAGTATCGCGCCAATCTTGAGCAGATCCACACCAGTTACCAGCAAAGTGTGAGTTATAGCCTCTGGAACTTCGATAACCGCCAGATCGAATCTCAGCTTGATGGCATTCTCAACTTCCCGGGTGTTGTCTACGTCTATATCGAAAGCCGCGACAAAATGGTCCAGAGCGCTGGTGATATCTATACCGCCGCTGACCTGCAATATTCTTTCCCCCTGACGCATCAGAGCGCTTCGCAGGAATACCATCTGGGTAATCTCTACCTGAACCTGAACTACACCGGTCTCTACGAAGATCTCAAACACAAAGCTCTGACCATCATAGGCACTCAGTTCATCAAAACCTTCTCGGTGTCGGTGTTTATTCTGGTGATGGTGAGATTGCTGATTACCCGTCGCCTCGAAACCATGGCGCAGTGGGCTAACAACTTTAATCTGAGCAATCTGGATACGCCGCTGCGCTTCGCCAACAGCGAGGCTAAGTTCGACGAACTGGACATGGTGGCCCATGCCATTAACCGCATGCGGGAAACACTCAGAGAGGACGCACAGGAGCGAGAGCGATCGCGTGAGCAACTGGTCGAAGCGAAAGAACAGCTGACAGTAGCCATCGACAACGCCCTGCTTGGCTTCGCCCGCTACTTACCAGAATCAGATCACCTTCAATGCAACAACCATTTCGCACGTCATCTGGCTACGACCCGGCAGGAGCTTGAAGGTATCCCGAATGCCATGGAACGCCTGCGTGACATGATCACCGGCCTGAAGGGCCCAGAACAGCGCGAGAAGATTAATCAGCTACTGCTTGGTCGCATCTCCCGTTTACATGGCGAATTTACCATCGCCAATTTCCGTAACGAGAAATGCTATTTCGACATTACCATGCAGACTCTGCAGTTCAGCGAATCGCGACCTCGTGAGGTACTGATCTGCCTGCTCGATAAAACCCGTGAACAAACGGCGACTCGCCGTGCCCACGAACTGGCCGCCTCTCTGGAAAATAAGGTGACCGAGCGCACCGAAATGCTCTACACCGAGCAACAGAAAGCACGCGATACGATTCGCCGCCTGGAAACCCGACTTGAACGTAGCCAGCAGATGGTGACGCGCCAGGCGAATAATGTGTTCAAAGCCTGGGTTCTGGGTGAGTTCGATGAGGTCTATCCGAATAAGGATGATCTGCCGGGTCGCCTGCCACTGCTACGCGAATATCTCTGGCATTGCGTGCATGAGCGCCACGAACCTGTCGATCTGCCTGCGCTGATCAGTCGTGTATTGCACTCTTCACCTGTATTGAAGCCGGTAAAAACCGTAACACGACTGCCCTTCTCATTGGTGGTATCTGAACCTGCGGGCTTACTGAGTTATGTATTCCGTAACATCCTTGAAGGCGAGCCAGCTCTGGAAAACTGTGCTGAGCTGACTATCAGTGCGGATGTCGACGATGAAGCCGCCAAAGTGTGCTTCCTGTTCAAACAGACACAGCCAATCGAGTCAGAGCACCCGTATCACACCCTGATGGACTACATCGTCAGTACCCGCTTCAGCGGCCAGCTGACCCGCGAACGGACCGAAGAGAATGAAACCCGTATCGAGCTGACGATTATGCTGGAAAAAGAACAGCTGCCTGATTAAAGCACCGGCAATTTCTACAATCTGCCAACGATATGAGCAGACAATAAAAAACCCCGGCATGCCGGGGTTTTTTATTGTTTCAGATCCCAGAGTTACAGGAACGAGAAGTGCTCTTCGTCCATCTGCATAACCGTCTTAGGATCTTTCAGCATCATCTTACCGTGTGCCTTGGCGCGCGGCAGCAGACGATCGTAGTAGAACTCAGCCGTCTGGATCTTCGCCTTATGGAAGTCGACGTCTTTGCCAGCAGCGATATTCGTGAACGACGCGTCGGCCATCTTCGCCCAGAAGAACGCCATCACGATGTAGCAGGAATACATCAGGTAATCGACTGACGCTGAACCTACCATGTCACGGTCTTTCTTCGCTTTGAAAGCGATACGGAAAGTGTTCAGGCGCCATGCCATCATTGCGCGCTTCAGCTGCTTGATGAATGGCTTCATTTCTTTGGTGTTCTTGTGGTTCTTGATGAACTGATTCACTACAGCACGGAAATCATCGAACGACTTCATACGGCCCAGCAGAATCTTACGACCCAGCAGGTCGAGTGCCTGAACACCCGTCGTACCTTCGTAAAGCTTAGCAATCTGAGTATCACGGATGATCTGCTCCATGCCCCACTCTTTGATGAAGCCGTGGCCACCGTAAACCTGCACCCCGTGGTTCGCCGCTTCGTAACCCAGTTCAGTCAGACCCGCTTTCATGATTGGCGTCAGGAAGCCCAGCTTGTCGTCCCAGTCTTCGTAGCCTTTCATATCACCAGCCGCGTGCGAGGCCATCATCTTGTCAGCCAGAGTCGCCGCGTAATACAGCATCGCGCGACCACCTTCAGCAATAGCTTTCTGAGTCAGCAGCATGCGACGTACGTCCGGGTGAACGATCAGTGCATCAGCCACTTTATCCGGGCTCTTCTTACCGCTCAGGGAGCGCATGGAACGACGCTCTTTAGCGTATGGCAGTGCGCCCTGGAACGACAGTTCAGCCGCACCGATACCCTGAATAGAAGTACCCAGACGTGCAGTGTTCATAAAGGTGAACATGCAGTGCAGGCCTTTGTTCTCAGGGCCGATCAGGAAGCCTTTAGAACCATCGAAGTTCATTACACAGGTAGAAGAACCGTGAATACCCATTTTGTGTTCGATAGAACCACAGGTCACGTTGTTCGCATCACCGTTGCTGCCGTCTTCGTTCACGTTCAGTTTAGGAACGATAAACAGAGAGATACCTTTAGTACCTTCTGGTGCGTTAGGCAGACGAGCCAGAACGATATGAACGATGTTGTCGGTGAAGTCGTGTTCACCAGACGAGATAAAGATCTTGGTACCTGTGATGTTGTAGCTGCCGTCCGGGTTTGGCTCAGCCTTGGTTTTTACCTGGCCAAGGTCAGTACCACACTGCGGTTCGGTCAGACACATGGTGCCAGTCCAGCGACCTTCGGTCAGAGGTACCAGGAAGGTCTGCTTCTGTTCTTCTGTGCCGTGCAGGTAGATGGTGTTCATCGCACCCAGTGACAGGCCTGGGTACATGCCCCACACCCAGTTCGCTGTGCCGATCAGTTCAGATTTGATCACACCCAGTGACAGAGGCAGGCCCTGGCCGCCGTATTCAACCGGCGCAGACATACCCTGCCAGCCGCCTTCCATGTACTGCTGGTAGGCTTCTTTAAAGCCCGGAGGAGTCGTTACCTGACCGTCTTCGAACTTACAGCCTTCGTCGCCTACCTGATACAGAGGAGACAGTACTTCTTCACTGAAACGTGCGGCTTCGCCGATGATAGCGTCAACCATGTCAGGTGTCGCTTCATCGCCGCCCGGAATATTTTTGTAGTGAGTCTGATAATCGAATACGTCGTTAATCAGAAAGTTGATGTCGCGCAGTGGTGCTTTAAATTGAATCATGAAACTGTCTCGCTAATAAAAAACAAGCTGTTGAAAAAACAGACAGTCAGCATTCTTTCAGTGAGAGGTGTAGCGCGCCATTGGCCGCCATGACCAACAAGAGGTGTCAGAAAGGTAACTCAGAGGGGTTTGTGAAAGATTCTTGAGGCAGATCAAGAAACAAAACAGCCCCTGTGAGAGGGGCTGTTTCAAGCAAAGAGATGAGATGCGCTATTACGCTGGCTCAGCTTCTTTGTTTTTTGCAGCTTCTTCGTCTTTCAGTTCACGACGCAGAATCTTACCGACCGGAGTCATTGGCAGTTCAGAACGGAACTCAATGTACTTAGGCTGCTTGTAACCAGTCAGGTTCTCACGGCAGTGAGCCTTGATGTCTTCTGCAGTCAGGTTCGGATCAGTAGAGATGATGAAGAGTTTCACTGCTTCACCGCTCTTCGCGTCCGGCACACCAATCGCAGCACAGTTTTCAACCGCTGGGTGGTTTGCTACGACTTCTTCAATTTCGTTCGGGTAAACGTTGAAGCCAGATACCAGAATCATGTCCTTGATACGGTCAACAATCTTCACGAAACCATCGTCGTCGATAACGGCAACGTCACCGGTCTTCAGCCACTCGCCATCGGCAGTGAAAGAGTCGGCAGTAGCTTCTGGACGGTTCCAGTAGCCCTTCATTACCTGTGGGCCTTTAACGCACAGCTCGCCGCGCTCGCCCTGAGCTACTTCGTTGCCCTGATCGTCGATACACTTCAGTGCAGTACCCGGTACCGCCTGACCTACCGTGCCCAGACGCTCCAGGCCACCAGCTGGGTTAACAGCAACAATCGGAGAACACTCAGTCAGGCCGTAACCTTCAGAGATGCCACAACCGGTCAGTTCTTTCCAACGCTTCGCCGTGTCGTCCATCAGCGCAGTACCGCCAGACAGAGTCAGGTTCAGGTGAGAGAAATCCAGCTCTTTGAATTTAGGGTGGTTCAGCAGGCCAACGAACAGCGTGTTCAGACCAACAAAGCCATCCAGCTTGTGACCAGAGATCATCTTGATGAACATGCCTGGGTCACGTGGGTTCGCGATCAGGATGCTGTGGTCACCGGAATCCAGCATCGCCATCAGGTGCACGGTGAAAGAGTAGATGTGGTACAGCGGCAGCGGAGCTACAACTGTCGCGCCATCAACTGGCTTCAGCGGCTTACCGTTGTCATCTACCTGCGCCATGTTGTTGCGCGCCTGCAGCATGTTAGAAATCAGGTTGAGGTTAGTCAGCTCAGCGCCTTTCGCCACACCTGTAGTACCACCGGTGTACTGCAGCACGATAGTGCTGTTGTGACCAGTGATGTGGTTCTTCTTGTAGGCACCTGCAGATTTACCCAGGCTCAGAGCCTTGCGGAAACGCACTGCAGTTGGCAGTGAGTAATCCGGAATCATTTTCTTAATGTACTTAGCAGCAGCGTTGATCAGCTGACGCTTAGGGAAAGGCAGCATGTCGGCCAGGCTGGTCACGATAACGTGCTTCAGGCCAGTTTCTGGCAGGATGTTCTGCACAGACTTAGCGAACATATCCATACATACCAGCGCTTTGGCACCCGAGTCATTGAACTGGTGCAGCATCTCACGCTCGGTGTACAGCGGGTTGGTGTTCACCAGAATCATACCGGCACGCAGAACACCGTATACAGCGATCGGGCACTGCATGATGTTAGGCATCTGAACCGCAACGCGGTCGCCTGGCTGCAGTGACGTGTGGTTCTGGAGATAGGATGCGAATGCAGCGCTGTACTCGTCGATTTCACGGAAAGTCAGAGTGTAGCCAACACTGGTAAACGCTTTGCGATCTGCGTAGCGTTTGAATGCGCTGTCGATGCAATCAACGACAGAGTCGTATTCATTTACATTGATGGTATCTGCGATACCTGGCGCACGTTTGCCGTCCCAGTAAGACGCATCCATAGGTAATTCCCCTGTTAATCTGTTCTTTTTTAGGCCGCCGCACTATGAACCAAAGGTCGATTGAGCGGAAGTGATATTCGTGACATCATTTTGGTCATTTATCGCCATACATTGTATCAGGTTTCTGACGATTTCGAACTATGCCTCTGAGCTCCGATAAGACCAGCGTTCACCCCCTGTTTGCCAATGAATATCTGGCCCCATTGACCGAACTGCTGACAACCCGAGGCGTCACAGCAGCACAGCTGGTTCAGGGTTCCCGCGTCGGGCCTATGGCACTGACACAGCCCGGCAGCCGCATCAGCGTACTCGATTACGACCAGATCATCCGCAACGCCTATCGGCTGTCCAATGATCCACTACTGGGGCTCGAGCATGGCAGCCGTATGAGTATCGCCAGCCATGGCTTTCTTGGCTTTGCGGTGATGGCCAGCGAAACCCTGGGCGATGGGCTGTCTCTGGCTGTACGTTATGCGGGTACACGCACCAGCCTCGCTCAGATCCGCTTCAGCCAGGATAAAGACTCCTGCTCACTGCAGGTCATCAGATCGGCCGCATTACCAGATTCCTTCCCGTTTGTGGCACACAATATCCTGTCGACCCTGATTACCATCGCGCGCTTTCTTACCCGAGACAGCGGGCTTCTGCAGCCAGAGATACGTCTTATTGAGCCAGCGCAGTGCTCCCCGGCTTTCTATGAGCAACTGCTCAACTGCAAAGTGAGTTTTTCCTGCGAACACTATGAACTTCTGCTGCCCAAGGCTGCTCTCAGCCTCGAAGTTTCGACAGCGAACAGCGTCGCCCGCCATAACGCCGAAAAGGAGTGCGAACGGCTACTGGCAGAAACACCGGGAGACCATATTGATATGGCTTCAAGGGTCCGGGCAATGCTGATCAGTTACGGCAGTGGAATGCCGCTAACGCAGGTAGCAGAACGCCTGCGGGTGAGCAGCCGGTCTCTCAACCGGCATCTTTCTCAGCTTAATTCCAGCTATCGCCGCATCGTAGAAGAAGTACGACGCGAACAGGCTACCCGCCTGCTTGCGAACTCTTCCCTGCCCGTCGCCGAGATCGCCGCCGATCTCGGTTACACCGATACTTCAAATTTTGTGCGCGCCTTTCGTAAATGGATGGGAATAACCCCACTTAATTACAGAAAACTGACCAAACATGTGTCGTGAATCACAGTATTATCAACTTTAGTTTCACAACACCTGTATACTAACGGTATGTTTTAGGCGCTGATTGTCTAAGAATAAGTAATACGCGCGAACACCAGCGCGTCAGCGAAGAAGAACAAACACCATGTCGAATATACATTTTCAGGCTGGCAAACGACCGGTCTATCAGGAATTGTCCGGTGAGGTCTCGCGTTACTTCAAAACGCAGGGCATCGATAAAACCGGCGACGACCGCCTGTACCGCAAAGCGCTGACCATTGCCGCTTTATATGCGGGAAGCTATTTTGCAATCTTTATGCTGCCGGGCGCGCTCAGCTATCTGGCATGGGCATTTCATGGCGTAGCAACGGCACTGGTCGGTTACAACATCATGCACGATGGCGCGCATGAGTCATTCAGTAAGTCCCGTCGTATTAACCGTCTGATGGCGCTGACCTTTAATCTTATAGGCAGCAACCGTTACTATTGGGCGCAGAAGCACAACCGTAATCATCACGCCTTCACCAACGTGGATGAAGCCGACGAAGATATCGATGCCCTGGGCCTCTTCCGAATGAGCCCACATCAGAAGCATCGGTTCTTCCATCGTTACCAGCATTACTATGTCTGGGCGTTGTATCTGATCACCACTCTGTTCTGGTTCTTTGCACTCGACTTCAAGGCCTACCACAGCCAGAAAATCGCTCGCCGCGACTACAGCCACCGCATGAAGTTTGCGGACCACGTTGAGTTCTGGGCATCGAAAGCGATTTACCTGACCCTGTACCTGCTGATTCCGGCAGCGGCACTGGGAGCCGAAGCTACGATATGGGGCTTCCTGCTGATGCACGCCTTTCTCGGCTTCCTGTTTGCGGTCGTATTTCAGCTGGCTCACGTGGTTGATAAAGCTGAGTTTCCGCGTCCGGATTCCACAGGCACGATGAAAGATGAATGGGCCGTACACCAGATGCGCACCACAGTGGATTTCGCTACCGACAGCCCTTTTCTGACCTGGGCGCTGGGTGGCCTGAACTTCCAGGCGGAACACCATCTGTTCCCGCGGATCAGTCATGTTCATTACCCAGAGCTGCACCCGCTGGTAAAAGCTAAAGCGGCTGAACTGGGTTACGAACTGCGTTCGTATCCGACCCTTTGGGCAGCTCTGAAAGGCCACTATAACCATATAAAGACCCTGTCCCGCCCGACAGACCTGACAGAAACCGAGGAAGAAGGAGTTTCAGAGGAGCTCAAAGCCCTGTAATGTCACAAGGGTAGCCACTACCCTGGATGCAATGCTGTGGTAACAGCACGCCGTCATACCATCCTGACAGAGCGATGCTGTTGCCGTTAGAATAAATACAATAATTAACGGCAGATATTATGCACCCACGTCTGGAGCAACAGCTCACAGAGCACCTTAAAGAAAGTACTGATGACCACCCGGAACTTCGGGAGAAGCTTAGTCAGCTTTTAGATGCCGTCAGTGCGACTTACTCTCAGTTCGAGCAACAGGAAACTACCCTGAAACACTCGCTCGAACAGAGTGCCCGCAGCATGCTCGAACGCAATGCGGTACTGACACGCAACCT
>JAYNJA010000061.1:0-10744 GCA_038109705.1 Thalassolituus sp.
GTATTCAATATCTATGCCCCGCTGGCGCATCGCCTGGGTATTGGTCATCTGAAATGGGAACTGGAGGACCTCTCCTTCCGCTACCTTCAGCCTGAAGCCTACAAGAAAATTGCAACGTTACTCGATGAGAAACGACTTGCGCGACAGGATTATATTGAAACAGTAGTGCAGACGCTGCGTGATGAACTGACAGCTTTTGGAATTGAGTGCGATGTGTATGGAAGAGCCAAGCACATCTACAGCATCTGGCGGAAAATGAGTCGGAAAAATCTCGACTTTTCCAAAATTTATGACATCCGCGCGGTACGTATTCTGGTGCCGGAAGTTCGAGACTGTTACGCCACTCTCGGTATCGTTCATTCGCTCTGGCGTCATATTCCAAATGAATTCGATGACTACATTGCGAACCCGAAAGAGAACGGTTATCGCTCTTTGCACACGGCAGTAATCGGTCCTGAAGGTAAGGTGCTTGAAGTCCAGATACGTACCAACGCTATGCATGAAGATGCCGAGCTGGGTGTATGTGCGCATTGGCTCTACAAAGGAACTGATACCAACGCTAAAGATCAGGGCTACGAACAGAAAATTGCCTGGCTACGTCAGGTAATGGAGTGGCAGGAAGATATCGACGATCTGCCACGCTTTATTGGTGAATTACGTGCAGATATTAACCCGGATCGTATATATGTCTTTACGCCAGACGGTCACGTCGTTGATCTGCCGCCCAAAGCGACACCGGTCGATTTTGCCTACCGGGTTCATACAGAGGTAGGTAACAAGTGCCGCGGTGCTAAGGTTAATGGACGTATTGTTCCGCTGACCTATATTCTGAAAACTGGGGAGCAGGTAGAAATCCTGACTCATCCGGCAGCGCACCCAAGCCGCGACTGGCTGTATCCGGAGTCTGGCTATATTCATACGTCCCGTGCTCGGGCAAAAGTCGCACATTGGTTCAAGCTTCAGGATCGTGATAAGAATATTGAGGAAGGCCGTCAGCTGGTACTTCACGAAATTGATCGCCTGGATCTTGGTGATGAACCTCTGCACGACATAGCAAAGCAATTTAACATGCGTTCAATTGACGACATGTTTGCAGCTGTTGGTGCCGGTGATCTACGCCTTGGGCAGATTGTTCACCAGCTGCTCAAGCAGGCAGACACCAGCAGTCATCGTCAGCAGGAACTGCCTTTGCTGCGTCGCCCGGAATCGAAAGCGCACACCGACATGGCCAACGATATTTATATCGAAGGTGTAGGTAATCTGATGACACAACTGGCGAATTGCTGTCACCCGGTGCCCGGTGATGACATTCGCGGTTTTATCACACTGGGACGCGGTGTAAATGTACACCGTAGCGATTGTGAAAACCTGCTGCACCTTGCTGCAGTTGAGCCACGCCGGGTGCTTCAGGTTAGCTGGGGCCAGCGCCCGGGGAAAATGTATCCGGTGGAAATGGCGATTAATGCTTACGATCGGACAGGTCTGTTAAGTGACGTGAGTGCATTGTTAGCTAACGAGAAGGTCAATGTGATTGCGGTAAATACACGCTCGAATCAGGGCGAAAATACTGCAGCGATGAGTCTGACTGTTGAAGTCGATAGTCTCGAGCGCCTGGCACGTGTGATGAGCAAGATTGAACAGCTACCAAACGTGATTAATACCCGTCGTATTCGTGCCGGAGCCTGATATGGCTTACGATATCAATGATCTTTTGTATACCATGGCTCGTCTGCGTAACCCGCAGACAGGGTGTCCATGGGATCTGAAGCAGGATTTCGCCACAATACTCCCGCACACGCTTGAAGAAGCCTATGAAGTTGCTGATGCGATTGAACGCAAGGACTGGCCACACCTTGAAGAAGAACTGGGTGATCTTTTATTCCAGGTGATTTTTTACGGTCAGATGGCAGATGAACGAGGCTGGTTTAATTTACACAGCATCATTGATCGCCTTGTGGCGAAATTAATTCGTCGTCACCCGCATGTGTTTCCGGCAGGGACCATCACCAGTGAAAGAGTAGCAGGTGAAGAACCCGATGAGGCCTGGATCAATCAGCGCTGGGAAGAAATTAAGCAGGAAGAAAAGGCAGCCAAAGGGGAAAGTGTTTCTACCGAAAAAGAAGGTTTGTTGGATCAGGTGCCAGAAACTTTTCCGGCCATTACCCGTGCCTATAAACTGCAGAAAAAAGCATCGACTGTTGGCTTTGATTGGCCTGACAGTGCAGGCGTGGTAGAAAAAATCCGTGAAGAACTCGATGAAGTGCTGGTTGAAATGCACTCCGGCAATTCCATCGAACTGGAGAAAGAAATCGGCGATCTTCTTTTTGCAGTGATAAATCTCGCACGACACGAAGGAATTAATCCAGATACTGCGCTGCGTGGTACGAACCAACGTTTCTATGAGCGCTTTGCTTTGGTTGAACAACATGCTCGTGCAAAGGGTGGTTGGGATAACCTTACGGCAGAGCAGATGGAAGCAGCCTGGCAGGATGCAAAACAGAAGCTGATGAAAAACAGTCACTGATTCTGTGATCACTGACTGTCTTCGGCGGCTACGTATCTGTTAAGCCATCAGTGCTTTTCTTTCGCAAGGTTGTCGATGTGCTTACGCGCCAGCGCCAGAAACCTGGGTGTGAACCCAACATCCTCGTACATCGGAAAGCCTTCTTCATCTTCGGCAATGACTTTATCACCAGCAATATAAGGAAAGCCCGACGTCAGGTCGTCTAACGCCGCATTGACCAGATCCCGAAGAATCTGCTCTCTCGTCATTTCCGGAAATAGCTCAACGAGGGCTTCCAATCTGGCAGCATCGTGGACCCGTAACGGTAAACCGTACACCTGTTCGGTAACTTCCGCGCCGAACTCCGCCTGCCAGTGACTCATAAGATCTGAAACTCTCATACGCATCTCCTGCTTCGGTATCTGACCGTTTAAGTTATGGCAAAAAATACAGTTGTCTGCATCTCCTTCTGGAAACTTTGGCACACCGATGAAATACCCATCGTGCAAATATTCCCACATGCGCATTTGGTCGACTTGAGTTTCGGGGTAAATAGCGCAAACTGAAATAAGACACTCGACCGTGAGGAACGCTGGATGCAAGAACTTGATGCCCTGTTGCGTGACAAGGTAAGAATGCTCGGGAACGCCCTGGGAGAAACCATACAGGCTCACCTGGGCGATAGTACTCTTGAGCTGATTGAAAAAATACGTAAACAGGCGAAGCGTGCCCGTAGTGGTGATGAAGGTGAGCGCGACAAATTGCTGGCGATGTTGAAAGATTTATCCGACGAATCGCTTGTTCCTGTGGTCAGGGGTTTTAACCAATTTCTTAATCTGGCAAACATTGCCGAACAACAGCATGGCATCAGTTGGCGGCGCACCGTTCTCGATGAAAGTAACCCGGACGAAATGTTTGCTGATCTGATTGTACGTCTCGATGAGGCGGGTGTTTCAGGTCAGGCGCTGACAGATAAAGTCGCGAATGCAAATATCGAGCTTGTGCTTACAGCGCATCCAACGGAAATTACCCGCCGTACCCTGATCCAGAAATACGACCAGGTATCCCGGTTGTTACAACGACGGGATGACTTAAGGGATGGTCATCCAGAGATCAGTGCCATCGAGGGGAATATCAGTCGTCTTATTGATGAAATCTGGCATACCGATGAAATCCGTCAGGTGAGACCGACTGCGGTTGATGAAGCCAAATGGGGCTTTGCAGTTATTGAAAACTCACTCTGGTATGCGATTCCTGCGATGCTTCGCAGCCTCGATAAAGATCTTCTTTCCCGCAATGCACCGGCCTTACCTTTGTCTGCGGTTCCTGTACGATTTTCTTCATGGATGGGGGGCGATCGGGATGGAAATCCAAACGTAACCTCCGTAGTGACAGAGGAGGTACTGTACCTGGCTCGCTGGATGGCAGCGGATCTTTTACTACGTGATATTGAAGTGCTTGGAAGTCAGTTGTCGATGTCTTCGGCGACGCATGAATTTCTGATCCAATATCCAGGACACGAACCTTATCGGACATGTCTGCATGAGTTGCGTACCAGATTGTTGGAAACCCGTGATTGGGCGCAGGCGAAAGCTCGTGGAGAGTATACTGAAGCGCAGCCGCTACTGGATGATGCAGAATTGGTTGCACCACTGCAAAAATGCTATGACAGCCTTATCGCTTGCGGACTGGATGTTATTGCCAACGGCGAGTTACTGGATACGCTGCGGCGCTGTGCTTGTTTTGGTCTCAGTCTGGTGCGCCTCGATGTGCGTCAGGAATCGGGTCGTCATGCCGCCGTGTTTTCTGAACTCTGCAACTTCTATGGCTGGGGGGATTATCTGAGTTGGAGCGAGGACGAAAAGCAGGAATTTCTGCTTCGCGAACTGGTATCCCGTCGTCCACTAATTCCTGATGACTGGGAGCCATCTGCCGAGGTGGCTGAAGTTCTGGCAACCACTGAAGTACTGTCTCATCCGATCGGTAGTGGCGTCTCCTGTTACATTATTTCTATGGCAAGTGAACCCTCAGATATCCTCGCCGTCGCGCTCCTGCTACAGGCTTCCGGAGTAAAAAACCGTCTGCCTGTCGTGCCTTTGTTTGAAACCCTGTCTGACCTGGAACAGTCTGGCCCCCGGATGGAGAAACTGTGGCAGGTGCCCTGGTATCGTGAATACAGTCAGTGCCGCCAGCAGGTTATGATCGGATATTCAGATTCATCTAAAGATGCAGGTCAGTTGGCCGCCGTCTGGGCGCAATACAAAGCACAGGAAACATTATCCCGGGTAGCGACAGAACAGGGCATATCCCTGCGTCTTTTCCATGGCCGCGGAGGTACCGTTGGTCGCGGCGGTGGTCCTGCTCATCGTGCGATTCTCGCGCAACCACCTGGCTCGGTTCGAGGTGGCCTCCGCGTCACGGAGCAGGGTGAAATGATCCGCTTTAAATTTGGCTTGCCCGAGGTTGCCAAACGTAACCTGAAAATTTATATCGCGGCCGTTCTTGAAGCGAATATTCTGCCTCCCCAGGCGCCACCTGAAAGCTGGCGTAAAACTATGGATGAACTGGCAACGGCTGGCGTTGCTTCCTATCGGGCGATGGTTCGTGACAACCCGGAATTCGTCAGTTATTTCCGTGCTGCAACACCGGAACAGGAACTTGGCAAACTGTCATTGGGAAGTCGCCCGGCGCGTCGCCGTACGGGTGGTGGAATTGAAACATTACGAGCGATTCCGTGGATTTTTGCCTGGACGCAGATCCGACTTATGCTACCGGCCTGGCTGGGGGCAGATCAGGCGCTTAAAGATCAGATCTCTGCAGAAAAGCTCGATACGTTGCGCGAAATGTACCGTGAGTGGCCATTTTTCCGGACCTATATCGATATGCTTGAGATGGTATTGTCGAAAACTGATAAAGCCATTTTCAGTTATTACGAAGCGACTCTTGTACCAGCAGAAATGCAACTACTCGGCAGTGAACTCAGACAACGCCTGGACCTTGTCACCAGTCTTGTACTCAGAGTGAAGGAGTTGGGGAGTCTGTTGGAGGACAATATACCATTACAGCATTCAATGCAGGTTCGTAATCCTTATACTGACCCACTCCATTATCTTCAGGCAGAACTATTATATCGGGAAAGATTGTCCACCGACGTGATCAGTACCGAAGTCGAAAAGGCGTTGATGGTGACGATGGCGGGTATCGCTGCGGGGATGCGCAATACTGGGTGAACCGGGATGTCAGAGTGCGTCGTCCCGCCAGGCAAACCTGTCAGACTAAGTTGGGGCCATGCACGACCAAGGTCGTGCTGGCCCCTAACCGTATTTGAACTAGAATCACTTGAGCTATAGCTGGGTAAAGAGTAAGGTTAGGCCTATTTTCTTTCTGGCTGGTTGTTTTTTGAACAATGCTTGCCAGCATAGCCGGTTTTGTTAATCGTAGGAGCATATTCATGCGCGTCATTCTGTTAGGAGCTCCGGGTGCGGGTAAAGGTACCCAGGCCCAGTTCATTTGTGACAAATTCTCTATTCCGCAGATCTCTACCGGAGATATGCTGCGTGCAGCGGTTAAAGCCGGTAGTGAACTTGGACTAAAGGTGAAAGAAATCATGGAAACCGGTGGCCTGGTTTCTGATGAAATCATCATTGATCTGGTTAAAGAACGTATCCAGCAGGACGATTGTCAGAATGGCTTCCTGTTCGACGGTTTCCCTCGCACTATTCCTCAGGCAGAAGCGATGCTGGAGGCAGGCGTAGATATTGATTACGTTGTTGAAATCGACGTTGATGACGAAGAAATTGTTAAGCGCTTGAGTGGCCGTCGTGTACACCCAGGTTCAGGTCGCGTGTATCACGTTCTTTATAACGCGCCCAAAGTGGAAGGCAAAGATGACGAAACAGGTGAAGATCTGATTCAGCGTGATGACGATCATGAAGATACTGTTCGTAAGCGTCTGACCATTTATCACGATCAGACTGCGCCACTGGTCAGCTTCTATAAAGAACTGCGTGAAGAAAAGGGTGATTCTGCCCCGCAATATGTTCACGTACCGGGCGTGGGCTCACTGGCTGATATCACTGGAAAGGTAATGGCATCTCTCTCCTGAGCACTTACATTACTTTTAAAAGGAGCCTGCGGGCTCCTTTTTTTATAGCTGTTCAAAACTATATGCTCTCCCTGTTTGTGGCTGCACTAATTAAATCAATACGTACATTTCTCTCATAAAAGGCCAGAACGGATTGAAAAATCCATTTAATAGCCAGTTTTTTTGTTTTTTTTTATAAAAATACTATTATTCCGTCGGTTACTTTATATACTGATACGAGGTTGCATTTTGAACAGTACTATATTCGGTACATATAAATGCGGCTCCGGGGTTACTGCTGGCAGTGCGCCCCCGCTTTTTTATAAACAGGTAAGTGAACGAGGAAATACCCATGGCTAGAACCAAAGCACCCGTCAAACGTGGTCGCAAGCCAGCGGCGCAAAAGCCGGTTGAATCTGCGGTACCTGCAGCCGTTGCTAAAGCAACGCAAGCCGTTGAAAAAGCGGTAGCAGCTCAGACTAAACAGAGAGAACGTGTAGATGCCGCTAATTCGAAACTCCAGGATGCCCGCAAAAAAGCGGCAGCACCAAAGGCAACGGCTGCTGCCAAGCGCGCTGTAGTTACAGCTACAAATGCTGTAAAGATTCAGAAAGAGAAATTGAGCGAGCTGACCCAGAAAGTTGCTGATGCGAAAAAAGAACTGAAAATTGTTGAACTGCGTACTCGTGCCGAAGCTGCTGCAGCGAAAGCAGAAGAGGCGCTGGCAAGTTTTGCTTCAACGTTGGCAGATAAAGCAGAAGCCGAACTCGAAAAAGCACTTACCCGTTTTGCCGATCAGTGGCGCGCGAAACGCAAACGCGTTGATGAGAAAAAAGTTAAATCCCGTAAAGTAGCTGAAGATAAGAAAGTGGCTGCGGCTGCTAAGAAACTCGATCAGTCGATTAAAGCACTTGAAGCAAAGCCAGCTGCTAAACGTGGTCGTCCTGCAAAGGCGGCAGCAACTACCACGGCAGCGCCTAAAAAGCGTGGTCGTCCAGCAAAAGCAGCAACACCTGCTGCGGCACCGAAAAAACGTGGTCGCCCAGCGAAAGCAAGTGCGGCAGTAACTCCAGCGGCAGCTCCGAAGAAACGCGGTCGTCCTGCGAAGGCTGCTCCGGCAAAAGCAGAGACTGCTGCTCCAAAGAAACGTGGTCGTCCTGCGAAGGCTGCACCAGCAACAGCAGACAACGCTGCACCGAAGAAACGTGGTCGTCCTGCTAAGGCCGCCGCTCCTGCCGCTGAAGCAAAAGCGGTAGCAAAAAAAACAGTGTCCGGGAAAACAGCGGCTAAGAAGCCTGCAGCGAAAAAGCCAGCGGCCACAAAGGCTGCGCCAGCAGCTAAGCGCGGTCGCCCTGCAAAAGCGAAGCCCGCTGAAGCGGCTCCGGCTCCAGCAGCGGCTCCGGCTCCGGCTCCAGCAGCGGCTCCAACTCCAGCACCTGCTACCCCAGCCAGTGAGACTCCAAAAGAGTCCTGATCTGCCTTCAATAAAGAGCCCGGCATATGCCGGGCTTTTTTGTATCTGCGACTTCCCGATGACGTGTTTATTCTTTGTCGAAGCGTATTCTTGGTATACTCCCGAACAGTGATAATACCTCCGGAATTCCCATGCCTGTCATTCTGACTATTGATGCTTCGTCATCACTCTGCTCTGTTGCCCTTGATACCGGCACTGAATTGAACTGGAGCACTGAAGATCAGCCTCGTCGCCATGCACAGCGACTTCTTCCAATGGTTGATGAACTACTTGCCGATAGTGGTATCAGTAAAAACTCGTTGGACGGTGTTGCATTTGGTCGTGGTCCCGGGTCTTTCACCGGAATACGTATCGCGGTCGCCGTAGCTCACGGGCTGTCGCTGGGACTCGATATTCCGGTGTGCGGAATATCTGCCCTGGAGGCAATAGCTTTAGCTGCAAGCAGAGAAAGTGACGAACAGCAGTTCCTGACGTTGATGGACGCCCATATGGGAGAGGTCTTCTGGGGGGCTTTTCAGCGCGAGGGTAACCTCGTTCACCCCATCAGTGCTGAGCACGTTTCTGCACCGGAGGCTTGCATTGATGCACTGAGTTCTTTTACCGGAACTGTGGCGGGAGATGGCCTGCAGCTGACACCATTTGAAGCATACATCAGTGACGGACTTATCATCCGGCCTGAGGCAAGGGTTATGGCTGCGCTGGCGGCCCGTGAGTGGCAGAGTGGTGGCTTTGGTGAGCCAGAGGAGCACTCTCCTGTTTACCTGCGACAGTCAGTGGCGTGGAAAAAAATTGATGAGCAACCAAGTCTGCTTAAACGCAGCTGATTTTATAGTTTACCTGGTTTAGAACGAGAGGGATGTTCCTGTGGATCTGATTGAAATTGTTGTGTTGGCGGTACTGCAGGGGCTTACAGAGTTTCTTCCAATCAGTAGTTCTGCTCATCTGATTCTTCCGTCCCGCTTGTTTGGCTGGGATGATCAGGGGCTGGCATTTGATGTTGCCGTTCATGTCGGTACGCTGGCTGCGGTTATGATCTATTTTCGTCAGGATATTTATCGATTGATTACGGGGTGGGTCACCACCGGTTTTTCACGTCATCCGAATGCCGACGGTCGTTTGGCCTGGTACGTGGCATTAGCGACCGTACCTGCAGGTCTTGCGGGCTTGCTGCTGGATGACTGGATTGAGGCTAATCTGCGCTCTACTGCCGTTATTGCGGCAACAACCATCGGTTTTGGTATTTTGCTTGGTGTAGCGGATCGCTTTCGTCAGGGGGCCGCAGGGCTTGCGGAAATGACTTTGCTCACGGCTATGGTTATTGGTGTTGCACAGATGTTTGCCCTGGTGCCAGGCACGTCCCGTTCTGGTATTACCATTACCGCCGCTCTCTTTCTCGGCCTGGCCCGCGTCGATGCCGCGCGTTTTTCGTTTCTGTTATCTATTCCGTTGATTCTGGCGGCCGGTGGCTTGAAGACGCTCGATCTGCTGCAGAGTTCAATAGCTGTCGACTGGCAGGCGCTTATTTTAGGTGTCGCTATTTCAGCGGTCAGTGCGTGGATCTGTATCTATTATTTACTCGACTTTATTAATCGCATTGGCATGATGCCGTTTGTGGTTTATCGCCTGATTCTTGGGGCTATCCTCATTCTGTTCTTTATCTGACTGTTCTTTATCTGATTGGTACCCACCGTGACGCCTCAGTTATTTTGTTCTGATGTGGCTCAGCAATCGCAGGCCCAGATCATCGCTGATGAGTTTGGCTTTGTGCTCAATAACGATGAGCCACCAAAAAATTCAGGTTTTTATCTCTGCTACCAGGATGATCTGCTTTTCCTGGTTCAGGGTGATTCGCCAAAAACACGGGTATTTGTCGATTTCTGTGCTGGTAAGGTGGCGCATCGTCGCCACTTTGGTGGAGGAAAGGGCCAGGATATAGCCAAGGCTGTAGGCATTTCGTCGGCCTATGTTCCGTCTGTCGTTGATGCAACAGCGGGTCTTGGCCGGGATTCATTTGTACTGGCAACTCTTGGCTGTCAGGTCACTGCGATTGAGCGTCAGCCCATAGTTGCAGCCCTGCTGCAGGATGGATTGCTACGGGCGAATCAGGATGCGGATGTGCAATTTATTGCTGAGCGTATCCATCTGGTCCATAACAGTAGTCATTGCTGGCTGACAGAGGCGGCTGAAAAGCCGGTTGCTGATGTTATCTATCTCGATCCGATGTTTGACCATGATCCTAAGCAGAAAGCGGCAGTAAAGAAAGACATGCAGGCATTTCGTAGCGTCGTAGGGCAGGATGCCGACAGCGATGATCTGTTAGGGCCTGCACTTGCAGCTGCGCGTTGTCGTGTGGTTGTTAAACGCGCAAGAAAGGCGGAGCCACTTAATGGTCAGGCGCCGTCGTATAGCATTATCGGGAAGTCGAATCGGTTTGATGTTTACGCCTTGGCAAAGGTAGCGCCAGCGGAAGACTGAGTCCGCTGGATCGCTCGGCTACTTCTTGATCGACAGAAAAGGCGCTATCAGGAAGTAGTAGTATCTGGTGTCAGATACTACTCAGAATCGTCTGACGCAGGCCTGCGTCGAGCACATTTTCAAGAATATCAGTCAGGGGGTTGAGTCCGTCATCAAATGAGAGGTTGTCATCACTGGTGGTACCACTCATCCCGCTACGGATTAACTG
>JAYNJA010000061.1:10754-13036 GCA_038109705.1 Thalassolituus sp.
ATGCGGCATGCCGCAAGAGCGCTTTATCAAAGAATTCCGGTGCATTGATGCCGTGCAAAAGGCTCAGACGTTGAGCAAGTAATGCTGATTGCTCTTCCAGCTGCTTGGCTGAGAGGTTACCACTACCCTGGGTTTTCAGGCGTGATATGGCCAGGAAATAACGTTGCAGGGTCTGAGTCATCGGCTCCGCCATAGACTGCAGGTGGGGTAATGCTACCCCTGATTGTTGGGCGTGGTAATGATCTGTGTGGTGTTCCAGATAACCACGCTCAGTCAGCACATCCAGCCAGCGCTTAACCTCGTTCTCAAGCTCGGTGGCGTCCCAGCAAAGGAAAAATTCTGCCTGCAGGAATGGGTAGAGCTCACGGCAGGCCGCAACGATGTCGCTGTCAGAGCAGCGGCGATTAGTCAGTACCAGGCAGGCAATAATCGACGGCAGTACAAACACATGTAAGACGTTGTTGCGGTAGTAAGTCAGTGTAACCGCCTGACGCTCATTGGTCTGGATCAGGTCACCCATTGGGTGTGTGCTGCGTGAGACCGAACCCAGCTCTTCGGCATGGGCGAGCCAATCGTCGCCATTGCCATGGGGTAGTACCGTAGTATTTGAATAAGGCGCCATTGCAAGCATGTCACGGTAGGCTTCCATTAATTCAATTAACTGCTTTTCATCCATTGCCTGACGCGGTGACGACAGGATAGCCAGAGCCACCAGGTTGATCGGATTGACCGACGCAGCCCGGTTGATTTCGGTGACAACCGTACGTGCAAGATCATCAACCAGCTCTGGTGCCCAGTCCGGGCGATAGTTGCAGTCTGAGTAATCCTGCTCTGACCAACCCGGCTGACGCTCGTCAAGGAAGGGGGTCAGATAAACCGGCTCACCAAAAGTCACGTTCACTTTACCGAAAGACTTTTTAAATGAACGCAGAGTACCCAGTACATCAAGAAGGCTTTCTTTTTTCTTTGCTTTACCGCGCAATTCGCCAAGGTAGCTTTTTTCTTCAAAGACTTTTTCATAACCGGTATATACCGGGATAAATACCATTGGCTTGCGTGAGTCTCGCAGATAAGAGCGCACTGTCATCGCCAGCATGCCAGCTTTCGGGCTCAGGGTGCGGCCAGTGCGTGAACGGCCACCTTCAACGAAATACTCTGACGAATATCCGTGGGTAAAAAGCGAGTGCAGGTATTCATCAAATACAGCGGCATACAGCTTATTATCGCGGAACGTGCGGCGCATAAAGAAAGCTCCGCCGCGACGAAGGATCGAACCAACGACCGGCATATTCAGGTTGATACCGGCGGCAATCTGCGGAAGCTGCAGGCCTTTGTGATACAGCACGTAAGAAAGTAGCAGGTAGTCGATATGGCTGCGATGGCAGGGAACGTAGATGATGGTGTTGTCTTTACCTACATCTTTTACCTGATCAATATTATGGATCTCGGTGCCGTTATAGATTTTGTTCCAGACCCAGGTGAGTAGCCGGTCGAGGAAGCGGACGTTGGTGTATGAAATATTCGATGCAATTTCATCGGCATACTGCAGCGCACGCGCGCGGAGTTTTTCGCGGCTGGTGCCATTGGCTGCCATTTCTTCTTCAATAGCCGCGCGTACCATCGGGCGGTTAGGAATGCCGTGAACAAGTGTGCGCCGGTGTGATAGCTCGGGACCGAGTACCGATCGTGTTATCTGGCGATTGTGTACACGTAAAACCCGGGCCAGTTTACGTGATATTAATTCTGACGAAGTTTCACTTGAGGCCAGTTCGCGCAGTGACAGTGGCTCACTGAAGTGAACAAAGGTGTTACGACCATTAAAGAGTATGGCGAACATGGTCATCAGGCGACCGCCAAGGTTGCCACCATTCTGCAGCCAGATGCGCAGGAAAGAGCGCTCACGTTGCGGCGAGCGTCCCCAGAACACGCGCACAGGAACCACCTGAATATCCCGGTCTTCCTGCTCCAGCATCCAGTCCGCCTGGCGCTGTAGATGGCGCGATACAACAGGTAAACCATCTTTGCGGAATGGGTTTCCAGGACGGCGGTAGATGCTGAAATAAGGGCTGCCCGGCAGTGTTTTGTTCAGACGCTGCTGAAATGGTGGAAGCCAGCCGAATGCGGCAACTTCTTTGTTGATCACGATCTGCTCAGCGAAGGACGGATAGAGCATGGCGTAAATGATTGGTCGTTCCGGATCTAGATTGAAACGTCGGGTATCTGCGCCGATGACTTTGGTCTTCACTAACCGGTAGAGGAGTTTTTCCTGCCAACGGTTGAAC
>JAYNJA010000062.1:0-8573 GCA_038109705.1 Thalassolituus sp.
GGTCTCTATGGTTACCGTCACTGCCGCTAACGAAGGGCAACGGCTGGACAACTTTCTGCTAACGCTTCTGAAGGGCGCTCCAAAGACCCTTGTGTATCGCATCATTCGCAAGGGTGAAGTGCGTATCAATAAGGGGCGAGCAAAAGCAGACTCGCGCCTGTGTGTCGGAGATGTCGTGCGGGTTCCGCCCGTCAGATTACCAGAGGCGGCTGAGGTGCCGGATGTATCTCCGGCGCTGCAGCGGATACTGGAGGGGGCGGTCATTTACGAAGATGAAGGCCTCATTGCTATTAACAAGCCGCACGGACTGGCAGTGCATGGCGGGAGTGGTGTCAGTCTTGGCTTGATCGAGGCTCTGCGCAAGGTACGGCCTTCACACGATTTTCTCGAGCTGGTCCATCGATTGGATAGGGATACCTCTGGTGTCATTCTCGTTGCCAAGAAAAGAAAGGTTCTCACAGTGCTGCAGCAGATGCTTGTTAATAAGAGAGGTATCCGGAAGCGCTATCTGGCTCTTGTTCATGGCGCCTGGGATGAGAATGTGCGGGATATTAAGCTGCCCTTGTTACGTACGGAGCGTCAGTCAGGCGAGCGCATTGTTGTTGTGAGTGAGGAGGGAAAGCCCTGTCACACGCGCACGCGCCTGATGGCCTCGGGCAGGCACTACTCGCTCATTGAAGCCGAGCCTGTCACTGGGCGAACTCATCAGATACGCGTGCATTGCCTGTCTCAGGGGTGTGCGATAGCTGGAGATGAAAAGTACGGCGATCGCATAGAGAAATCTAACGATAAGGATGTAGGTATCAGGCGTTTATGTCTACATGCGTGGAAGTTGTCTTTCTCTCATCCACTAACTGGTGAAAAACTGAATCTCCTTGCTCGGCCAGATCAGGAGCTTTTGGCGGCGTTTTTGTCCGTGGGCTGCAGTAGTGAGGAATTAGTCCCATGAAGTACGAACTCATTATCTTTGACTGGGATGGCACTCTTGCCGACTCCACGAGACGTATTGTCGACAGCATGGCGCGAGCTGCAGCTGAGTGCGGATTGCCAGCGGTGGATGATGCCGATATTCAGAATATTATCGGGCTTGGATTGCCCGAAGCCATTAAAACGGTCTGGCCTGCAGTTACTGATGAGCAGATGAAGCCGATGAAGGCCGTGTATGGGCGGTATTTTGTCAGTGATAGTAATGTGCCTGCAGGTCTCTTTGCTGGTGCGCGATCGATGCTGGAATCGCTTGGCACGCAGAGGAAGCTCGCCGTGGCGACGGGTAAGAGTCGCAAGGGGTTAAATAGAATACTTGCCGATCTGTCGCTGGAAGACTGCTTTGATGCAACCCGATGCGCAGATGAGACTGCGTCAAAACCCAACCCTTTGATGTTGGAGCAAATCCTGAGTGTGTTGGGTGTCGAGCCGTCAGCAGCATTGATGGTAGGTGATACTACGTATGATCTGGATATGGCGCGAAATATTGGCATGGATACGATCGGAATGAGCCATGGGGCGCATGAAGAAGATCGCCTGTGTGCTTGTGGCGCCTTAGCTATTTGTCATAGCATTCAGCAACTTAAAGATTGGATTGAACACAATGGATAACCATGAAACAAAGCGCCCGGACGATAACAGCAAAGAGTGGAAGCTGATTGAAAGGGCATTGATGGCTTCGCAGGCTGAGCAGCGCACTGCTCGCCGGTGGGGTATATTTTTTAAAATCCTGACTTTTGCATATCTTGCTGCGGTATTTATGGTTATCCGTTTGCCGATGGGTGACGAAGGTGGGCATATTGGTTCAGGTCCTCACGCAGCCGTTATTGAAGTTAATGGGCCTATTGCTGCGGATCAGGATGCCAGTGCCGACAACATCATAGGAGCGTTGCGGGATGCGTTCGATAGCGAAGATGCTCTCGGTGTTATTTTGCGCATCAATAGTCCGGGTGGCAGTCCGGTGCAGTCTGGGTATGTTTTTGACGAAATTCGCCGCCTGAAAGAAATTCATCCTGAGTTTCCGGTGTATGCGGTGGTAATGGATATCGGTGCGTCGGGTGCATACTATATCGCCGCTGCGGCGGACGAGATTTATGCTGACAAGGCGAGTCTCGTCGGGTCTATCGGTGTAATTGGTTCGGGTTTTGGGTTTGTCGACGCTATGGATAAGCTCGGTGTTGAGCGCCGGCTGTATACGTCGGGCGAGCATAAGGCGTTTCTTGATCCATTCTCGCCTCAGCGACCCGAGGAAAAGCAATTCTGGGAGAGTGTGCTGAAGGTTACTCATCAGCAATTTATCTCTCAGGTGAGACTGGGGCGCGGCGATCGCCTTGGTGATAGTCCTGATCTCTTTTCTGGTCTTATCTGGACGGGAGAGCAGGCTGTTGAGATGGGTTTGATTGACGGTCTTGCGTCATCAAGCCAGATTGCGAGGGATATGCTGGGCACGGATGAGCTTGTTAACTACACATGGCGAAAAGATCCGTTTGTTGAATTTGTGGAAAAATTCGGCGCCAGCTTCGGCAAAGGGGTGGCAATGTTCTTCGGCGATCAGATGATGGTGATGCGATAACGCATTTAATCAACTGATTTTCAAATATATTTTGACATAAGGGGGCGACATACCTATGATGTCGCGCAATATGACTGAGGCTCCGCTACCTAAGCGTGTTGATGGCGTTAAGTTAGTTGATGTTAATCAAGAACTTAACGGGTTAATTGACAGTAAACAGTTATCCAGGCTTACAGCTGCAACGGTGACCTGTACCGAACAGATACCGTGCCACATTGAATTTAGCCGGGATGACGAAAGGCACCGCATTCTTTCGGGTAATTGCAGTGCAGAGGTGGTGTTGGAATGCCAACGTTGTCTGGAAGATGTCAGTTTTGCCATCGATAGTGATTTTGAACTCGCTCTTGTCTTTAACGACGAGCAGGCAAAAAAACTACCGCGCAGACTGGAGCCTGCCGAGCTTGATGAGGATGGCAGGTTGAATCTCTGGGAAATAATCGAAGATGAAATTCTTCTTAATTTGCCAGATTTTCCAATGCATCCTGAAGGGCAATGCAAGGCGCACCAGACAGAGCCACAAGAAAACACCGCTGAGGAGGAAAAACGGCCAAATCCGTTTGACGTTCTCGCAAAGCTTAAACAGAAATAGCGAATAATCAGGAGCCTAACAATGGCGGTTCAACAAAACAAAGTTACTCGTTCAAAGCGTGGTATGCGTCGCTCACACGATGCTGTAGACACCAACACCATCGCTCTGTCTACCGACGCTACTTCTGGTGAAACTCACCGTCGTCACCATGTGACTGCGGACGGTTTTTACCGTGGTAAGAAAGTCGTGGAGACCGGCAGCAACTGATCCTATGTTAACCATAGTGGTTGATGCCATGGGCGGGGACTTAGGTCCCCGCGTTGCGTTCAGGGCGTGCAAAGCGGTCCTGAAGAAAAATCCGGATATCCGTATCCTTCTTCCCCTTCATCCAGAATTCCATTCCCTGGCCGCTAAGACGATCGGTCGATTCGGCTCGCAGGTTGAGATTACCACCTGCGGTGAGCATGTCCGCATGGAAGACAGCCCCAGGGTTGCCCTCAAAGATCGTACTGATTCCAGTATGTCCGTTGCTCTCAGGCTGCATGCGGAAGGTAAGGCAGAAAGTGTGCTTTCCATTGGCAATACTGGTGCGCTATTGGTAATGGCCAGAAAGATTCTTGGTACCATGCCGGGCGTTGAACGTCCTTCATTGGCTACTCAGCTACCCACGAAGGGCAAGCCGCTGCTGATGATGGATCTTGGTGCGAATATTTCGATGACTTCAGATCAGTTGCTGCAGCTCGCTTGCCTTGCAATTGCCTGGTACCGCGCTGGCGGAATATCAGACCCCAAGCTCGCTCTGCTAAATATTGGCGCGGAGCCAGGAAAGGGTACAGATACAGTCCGGGCCGCTGGCGAGATGTTCTGTCGCGAACTGGGTGACAGCTATGTAGGCTTTCGTGAAGGTGATCACCTCTTTGATGGCGATCTTGATGCAATTATTTGTGACGGTTATTCAGGCAATATCACCCTCAAGACAACCGAGGGGTTGATCGAATGGCTGATTGCGATGATGGGTAATGAACTACGGAATTCGCTGGCTCTGCGTTGGTTTATACCGCTCTGGAAAGCAACAATGAGGCGTATCGACCGGCAAGTGTCTCCGGCCCGTCATGGCGGTGCGATGCTACTCGGGGTTGCAGGGAATGTCGCCAAAACTCATGGCAAGTCTGATGAGCGCGCTTTCCGCTATGCGCTTGAATACACAGTCAGACAGGCCCGTCAGCGAAATTACAAAGCGCTCGAGGCGGAGTTGAATGTGCAGCTTTCGCGTATAGGGCGATAAACCTTAACCGAATCGTCACAAATAATTGATGCTGGACTGGCAATAATACTGTGCATTGAATGCCATTTATTGTCACAATGCGGGCAGCTAAGCTGACCACATCTGAGAATGTGGCGTAATAATATGAAAAATAATGATAAGGCACCGGAATGACTGATGTAATCGCCTTTTTTCCCGGACAGGGCGCCCAGCAGGTTGGCATGCTGGCCGACATCGCTGAAGAGTTCTCTGAAGTAAAAGATACCTTTGCTGAAGCGTCTGATGCGCTTGGCTTTGATCTCTGGGCCATGGTCCAGAATGGTCCAGACAGCACACTAAACCAAACCTTTAATACTCAGCCGGCATTGCTTACCGCTAGCGTTGCTTTGTGGCGCATTACTAATGCGCAGGCACCAGCGCTCAATGTTACTGCTGCGGCTGGTCATTCACTGGGTGAATACTCCGCTTTGGTTGCGGCAGATGCGATCGATTTTGCCGATGCTGTAAGGCTGGTTCGCCGTCGCGGTGAGTTGATGGAAGAAGCCGTGCCAGCAGGTAAAGGCGGTATGGCAGCAGTACTTGGCTTGAGTGATGATGATATCCGTTCAGTATGTGAAGATGCTGCCAGTGTCGGCGTGGTTGAACCAGCGAATTTTAATGCGCCAGGTCAGATCGTTATTGCCGGCGAAATGAGCGGCATTGAAAAGGCAATTGAATTGGCAAAAGAAGCTGGTGCTAAACGTGCACTCCCTCTGGCTGTCAGTGGTCCTTTCCATTCAAGCCTGATGAAAGCGGCAGCTGAGTCCTTTGGGGAAAGCCTGGCTGCCGTGGCCTGGCGTGCACCCGAGTTTCCGGTATATCACAACGTTAGTAACGCTCCTGCAACACTTGCCGAAATTCCACAGTATTTATTGGCTCAGTTGTATAGCCCGGTGAACTGGACCGGTGCAGTACCTGCAGTTCGTCATCATGCGGAACTGTCAGTCGAATTCGGTCCAGGTAAGGTGATTGCCGGACTGAACAAGCGTATTGATAAAACACTGCCTGTCCTGAATACCGGTGACACTGGCAGTCTTAAGTCTACTATCGATCAAATACAGGGAGTGTAAGATGAGCGACAAGCCGTTAGCGCTGGTAACTGGTGCATCCCGCGGGATTGGTTTTGCAATCGCGCAGCGACTGATTCGCGATGGCTATCGCGTCGTTGGTACTGCGACGTCTGAGTCTGGTGTTGAGAAGCTTCGCACAGCACTCAAAGAATCTGGTGACGAGCATGATGCGCTAGTATTGGACATTGGTAGCAGTGAACAGAGCAGTGATGCTCTGGCAACATTGCAGTCTGAATTTGGCACGCCGCTTGTCGTTGTAAACAATGCGGGTATTACGCGTGACAATCTGTTTCTCCGTCTGAATGAAGATGATTGGAATGCAGTGATTAACACCAACCTGACGGGTGTATTCCGCGTCTGCAAAGCGTTGTCAAAGGCGATGCTGAAACAGAAAGCGGGTAGCATCATTAATGTGTCATCAATTATTGGCACTACGGGGAATGCCGGTCAGGCCAATTATGCTGCAGCAAAGGCTGGCCTCGAAGGCTTTACCCGCTCGCTCGCACAGGAAATTGCCAGTCGCAACATCACTGTTAACTGTGTTGCGCCGGGTTTTATTCAAACTGACATGACAGATGTCTTGCCTGAAACGCAAAAAGAGGCCATCCTAGCGTCCATTCCGGGTAAGCGCTTCGGTCATGTTGATGACATCGCCGGTGCAGTCGCCTTTTTGGCGAGTGAAGACGCCAGGTATATTACGGGCCAGACCATTCATGTGAATGGTGGCATGAATATGGGCTGAGGTCGGCGCTGACCTTCAGGAAACAACAAAACGTTAGGAAATAACCATGAGCAACATTGAAGAACGCGTAAAGAAAATCGTTTGTGAACAACTGGGTGTTAAAGAAGAACAAGTGACACCAACTTCATCTTTCGTTGAAGATCTGGGCGCGGATTCTCTGGACACTGTAGAGCTGGTTATGGCTCTCGAAGAAGAATTCGAAACTGAGATTCCTGATGAGCAGGCTGAAAAGCTGACTACCGTTCAGGAAGCTATCGACTACATCGTAGCTAACCAGTAATTCTGGTTTCAGATGTAGAAAAAGCCGCGCTTGTGTCGCGGCTTTTTTGTTTCTGCAGTCGTTGCGGACATGTGAAGTATTAACTTAGTCAGTACGAATGGAACCGTATGAAGCTAAATAGAGTGGTAGTAACCGGTCTTGGCACAGTTAACCCGCTAGGGTTGAATGTTGTTGATTTCTGGTCAGCGCTGGTCGCTGGAAAAAGTGGCATACGCCCGATTGAGCATTTTGATACAGAAGCCCTGAGCGTTAAATTCGGAGGCGATGTCAAAGGCTTCGATCCGGAACCCGTCATGCCATTAAAAGATGCCCGCAAGGTCGATCTTTTTATTCAGTACGGCATGGTTGCCGCCGAACAGGCGATTGTCGATTCTGGCATCACCGGAAATGTTGCTCCGGAGCGTTGCGGAGTCGCTGTTGGGTCAGGGGTTGGCGGTCTGGGCTTTATCGAAAACAATACCGAGGCGTTAATCAACGGTGGCCCAAGGCGGGTTTCGCCGTTTCTCGTGCCCGGATGTGTGGTGAATATGGCTTCCGGCAATATCGCTATCCGCCATGGGTTTAAAGGCCCTAATTTTTCAATTGCTACGGCCTGTACCACAGGTACTCATAATATCGGCTATGCCGCGCGTACAATTGCACTCGGTGATGCGGATGCCATGATCGCCGGCGGTACTGAAATGGCTGCGTCGCCAGTTGGCATGGCTGGATTTGCGGCAGCAAGAGCCCTGAGCACCCGTAACGATGCGCCAGAAAAAGCGAGCCGCCCCTGGGATAAAGACCGAGATGGTTTTGTCCTCAGTAGTGGTGCGGCAGTGCTTGTTCTTGAGTCCTATGAACATGCGACGGCCCGGGGCGCGCATATTTATGCGGAAATTACCGGTTTTGGTATGAGTGACGACGCGTATCACATCACCACACCACCTGAAACCGGTGAAGGTGCCGCACTGGCAATGACGAATGCACTGCGCAATGCTGGCCTTGCCCCTGCTGACATTGGCTACATCAACGCTCACGGTACTTCGACACCGCTCGGTGATATTGCAGAGGTGAATGCGATCAAGTCTGCCTTTGGAGCTTCTGCAGCGGATGTTTCGGTATCATCAACAAAATCCATGACAGGCCACCTGCTTGGTGCTGCCGGCGCGCTGGAGGCACTTATCTGCATTCAGTCGTTACAGCATCAATTGCTGCCACCAACGATCAATCTTGATGAGCCATCAGAAGGTTGCGACCTGGATTTTGTGCCTCACACTGCCAGGGCTGCGTCAATTGATCATGTGATGAGCAATTCCTTTGGCTTTGGTGGTACTAACGGTACGCTTATATTCAGCAAGGTAACTTAACGCTTTGACGATGAAACACTATTGTCCAGACGCGGCCAGCTGGCTGGATTCGGATGCCATGGCCGATCGCGGCCTTCAGTTTGGTGACGGTCTGTTTGAGACCATACGCCTGACTTCCTCCGGGCAGGCGCCATTGCTGGAGCGCCATTTGCACCGGTTGAGCAAAGGACTGAACGCGCTTGGCTTCGATCCGGCTGTTTTTTCTGAGGTCAAAGCCGCGCTGGGTTCGTTGCTTGAGAGTGCTCCGGCCGGTTATACGGGGATGAAGCTGATCGTAACCCGTGGTAGTGGCCCTCGTGGCTATGCGCCGCCGGAAGTCACCACGCCTGCATTTTACGCATCTTTTTTTCAGGTCCCACCACCTGGCGCCAGTGCCGCCGCCGCGCCCGCCTTGGTTGACCCAGTATTAAATGTTGGCGTCAGTCATGTACGTCTGGGACATCAGCCATTGCTGGCGGGTCTTAAGCATCTCAACCGACTTGAACAGGTTCTCGCGCGGCAGGCGTTTCAGCCCGACTGGCAGGAAGCCCTGATGATTTCCCAGCACGGGATGATTATCGAAGGGTGTATGAGCAACGTTTTTGTTAAAATTGACGGCCAATGGCATACGCCATCCCTTACATCCTGCGGAGTGCAGGGGGTTGTGCGTGATTGGCTGATTGATGCTGAGGTAGATATCGCTGTCTCTGATATCCCTGAATCCGTCGTTGCTGACTGCGAAGCCATGGTACTCACGAACTCTCTGA
>JAYNJA010000062.1:8583-12993 GCA_038109705.1 Thalassolituus sp.
GCGATTGCCTGGCAGAACAATTACGCGGAGTTGTTTAATGGGCGCTAAACGCGTTTTCGGCGTAATCGCCGTGATATTTATTGCTTTGGGTGTCGCCTCTGCCGGAGTCACTTATGTCTGGCTTCAGCGCGATAACCTTAATTATGAGCCAGTCGTCGTCGACATACAGAAAGGCGATACGCTCTATGCTCTGGCGAATCGTTGGGAAAAAGAAGGCTGGGTTGAGTCGGCTCTGTCCTTGCGCATCGCCGCACGCCTGACAGGAGCGGGGCGGGATATTCGTGCCGGTGAGTTTATTGTTCCTCCTCAGCTGAACAACTTTGAGTTGCTGTCGTTTCTCGCGTCGGCCCCAGCCCGAACCTACCGCCTGACGCTTATCGAGGGCCGGCCGCTGAAAGAAGCCGTCGCTGTGCTGGCGAGCGCAGAGCACCTGAAACAGGATCTTGGCGAGCTGTCTGTTACTGTAATTTCAGACTTTCTGGGGCTTAAAGGTCATTACGAAGCTCAACTCTATCCGGACACATATGTGTACCATCGCAACGAACCGGTATCTTCGGTTATTCGTCAGGCGCATGAGCGACTGCAGAAAGTCCTGGAAGAAGAGTGGCAGCAGAAGGCTGCAAGTCTTCCATATAAAACCCCCTATGACGCCCTGATTATGGCGTCGATTATTGAAAAAGAAACTGGTGTCGCCAGTGAGCGACCGGTAATTGCCGGCGTATTTGTGCGTCGTCTTCAGAAAGGTATGCGCCTGGAGACAGATCCGACTGTCATCTATGGTCTCGGCGATTCGTTTGAAGGCAATCTTACCCGCGCCCATCTGCGCGACAGCAGCAATAAATACAACACCTATCGCAACAAAGGGCTGCCGCCCGGGCCAATTGCTCTCGCTGGGCGCGCGGCTATTAATGCTGCACTGCATCCGGCTCCTGGCACTGAGTTATATTTTGTCGCCAAGGGTGACGGCAGCCACTACTTTTCATCGACGCTCAGTGAGCACAATGACGCCGTGCGTCGTTTTCAGCTACGCCGTCGCGAAGATTACCGCTCTGCGCCACCCGCAGATAGCTCAGCTGGCACAGATCAGACCGAACAGAGTATGAATTAATGACCACCCCAAAAGGACGCTTTATTACCTTTGAAGGCGGCGAAGGCGTGGGTAAATCCACGAATATCCGCACAGCTGCTGAATGGCTTGAACGCCGCGGTATTAAAGTAGTGATTACCCGCGAGCCGGGCGGAACTCCAATCGCGGAAAAAATCCGCAACGACCTGCTGAAAGCTCACCACGAAGAACGCATGTCGGACATGACCGAACTTCTACTGGTGTTTGCTGCCCGTGCTCAGCACGTTGATGCAGTTATACGCCCAGCGCTTGAGCGCGGTGATTGGGTGCTTTGCGATCGTTTTACAGATTCAACCATTGCTTATCAGGGCTATGGCCGTGGGCTGTCTCTCGATGCTATTCAGCAACTCAAGACGCTGGCGCAGGGCGGAATCAGTCCCGACGCCACCATCCTTCTGGATGCTCCGCTCGAAGTCGGCATGGGGCGAGCGCAGGCTCGCGCACAACAGCTAAGCGAAGAAACCGACCGTTTTGAGAGCGAGAAAATCAGTTTCTTTGAGCGGGTCCGTAACGGATTTCTGGCCATTGCCAGGCAGGAAGAGCGGGTCAGGGTGATTGATGCTGCACGTTCTTTGGAGTCGGTCCAGACTGATGTGTTAAATGTTATTCAGGAACTTTCAGGGGTAGCTGGCTGATGGCGCTGTATCCCTGGCAGGCCGACACCTGGCATTCAGTGGTCAGACGGCACCGGACGGCTGGATTGCCCCATGCATTGCTGGTCAGTGGCGCTGGCGGCATCGGCAAGCATGAGCTTTGCCTGAATATTGCCCGCTGGCTGCTGTGCCAGAACTCCCATAAGGAAGGTGTTGACGATGCCTGTGGCCAGTGTCATAGCTGCCATTTATGGGCAGCTGGTACGCATCCGGATTTTATGATCTGTCAGCCTGAAGAGGGCAGTCGCCAGATCCGGATTGATAACGTGCGCCGGGTAAATGAACTGATTTTTCAGACGCCGCAGATCAGCCGCTGTCAGGTTGTGGTTATGCGTCCGGCAGAAGTAATGAATACCAATGCTGCCAACGCCCTGCTGAAAACACTGGAAGAGCCGCCGGGTGAGAGCTTTATTCTGCTTGAAACTGAGCGTTTCGGCTCTGTATTGCCGACAATCCGCAGCCGCTGTCAGCGTATCAGCCTAGCTTTGCCTTCGCGGGACGAGTCAAGGCAATGGCTGCTTTCTCAGGGTATTGGGGCGCTGGATGCTGATCGGGCGCTGCAGCGCAACGGTGGAGCTCCGCTTAAAGCTAAACGCTGGATGAGCGACGGAGTGGCAGCACGTCAGCAGACGTGGACAGAACAGCTGGTGCAGTGGAGTCTGCACCAACTACCGTTGAGTCAGGTCGCCGACAAATGGACGAAGCTGGAGTTTCAGGAAGTCATCGAATGGTTCTATGCCATCAGCTGCGACCTCATGAAAGCATCTGCTGGCGTAGGTGCAGAGTACCTGCAGTTTGCCGAGCCGGTCACAGAATTGCAGGCCGCCGTTGCCGTTGATCCGCTGAAACTGGTAGGCTTTCAGGAAAAATTACAACAGATACTCGGTCAGTTACTGTCCGGGATGTCTCACCACAATAAAACCCTGACGATAGAGGTGCTGCTGCTTGAATGGCAGGAGCTCACAGGTATCCGGGCTGGAGTAAGTGCATGAACCCAGGTGGCCGTAACGGCATTCTGTCTCTGACGATTAAAGACAAGTCAGTTCTTTATGCTGCCTATATGCCGTTTATCAAAAATGGCGGCCTCTTCATCCCGACCAGCAAGCAATATCAGCTTGGTGATGAAGTATTTATGCTTCTTAAGTTAATGGACGAGCCCGAGAAAATTCCGGTGGCAGGCAAGGTGGTCTGGGTGACCCCGAAAGGAGCGCAGGGCAATAAGGTAGCCGGTGTCGGCGTACAGTTTAACGACGAAGACGACATCGCTCGCAACAAGATCGAAACCTACCTTGCCGGTGCGATTAAATCAGATCGAATGACACATACTATGTAAAAGTGACGCATACCATGTGAATAGCTGGCTGCAAATAGCCAGCTGCAAATGGTCAAGGAGAAGCCCGGCAATTGTCGGGCTTCTTTATTTCACCAGCGGCAGATAGCAGCCGCGGCTTCGCAGGCCAGATCGAGCACTGACTGGGGCGTATGAAAATGCGGCGAAAACCGAATGCCGCCGCCGCGATGCATACAGATAACCTGTTTTGCCATCAGCTCACGCCACACGGCAACCGGATCATGGGTTCCGGTGCTGAAGGTAATAATGCCGCTGCGACCAACACTGCTGCCCGGTGTAATCATTCCGGCGCCCATGCTCCGCAGTGCATCCGCAAGATAGGTGGTTTTCTCACATACCAGAGACTCAACCTTTTCGATCCCGGTGGCGAGTAGCAAATCCGTACTGGCTTTCAACGCTGTTGCACCGAGCAGGTTGGGCGATCCGCACTCAAAGCGTCGGGCGTCTGGGGCGATTTCCCATTCTTTGCGGTAGTAATCACCCGGGTGCGCAATCATGTGCCAGCCGTATTCACTCAGAGACAACAGCTCCATGCTCTCGCGGCGCACATAAAAGAACCCGATTCCTTCAGGGCCAAGTAGCCATTTGTGGCCATCTGCCATGGCAAAATCGCACTGACAAGCCCGGACATCGAATTCAAGAGCCCCTACAGCCTGAATTGCATCAATGCAGTAAAGTACGCCGTTTTTACGGCAGGCGTCGCCAATCTGTTCAAGATCGAGCCGAACGCCCGTAGCGTACTGAACCGCCGATACCGAGACCAGGCGTGGTTTGCTGGCGATTGCCAGAAGTAATTCTGATTCTGGAGCGTCACCCTTAACAGATACTTTCTTAACGACAACGCCCTTATCCTGCAGTGACTCCCAGACTATCGAATTCGAAGGAAATTCTTCGTCTGGGATAACCACTACATCACCTTTTTGCCATTCGATGCCATACGCAACAAACGACAAGGCTTCCGAGGTGTTCTTTACCAATGCAATTTCTGCAGGGTCGCTGTTAATCAATTGGGCAAGGTTGCTACGCAGGGCGGTTTCGGTGTCCAGCCATTGAGGATAATTGGCTGCACCAGACAAGGTGTTTTCCTGAGCGAATGCGGCGACCGCATCAGAAGCGCACCTTGGCCATGGAGCAACGGCGGCGTGATTCAGATAATAGTGTGTTTCATTTACCGGAAACTGGGTGCTGTCCATTTCAGTGCGTCCTGATCTGCTGTTAAGATGTCGGTTCATGTAAAAGGAATCATGCTACCGTCATGTCAGACAATATTCATCGTTCTT
>JAYNJA010000063.1:0-12764 GCA_038109705.1 Thalassolituus sp.
GTTCGATTCAGTGCATTCAATTCAGTGCATTCAATTCAGTGGACAGTGCAGACCATGCAGGGGTCAAACGAACGCACGATGTGCTGCACGGAAACCGGATCGCGTACTTTGTCAGCGGCTTCGTCCGGACGAAGCGGCGCGCCTTCAAGAGCCAGCTCCAGCGGGCCGGGTTGATCATTCTGATCGCGCGGCGAGAAATTCCAGGTCGTTGGGGCAATAATCTGGTAGTTGCTGATGCGCCCACGCTTTACCGTTAACCAGTGACCTAGGCTCCCACGGGCGGCCTCTATCATGCCGAAGCCCTGACCTTCATCCGGGATGCGGAAGTCATTGCAGAACGGGGCTTTTACTTCAATGCTCTGAGCCCAGAGCTCCATCTGGCGCACGACAATCGCCATTTCTAACAAGCGCGCAATAATGCGGTTGCGCACGTTACCACCGCTTTCCTGAGCCAGTGCCGTGACCAATGGATGGCCATTGACCAGTTGTCGTGCCAGTGCGCCGGTTTCCATCACTTCGCCATTCAGGCGCGGCGATTTACACCAGCTATAGCCGTCAGAGACTCCATCGCCGGGTAGCGTAATACCCTTGTATGGGTGGGCTGGTTGACTCTGCCCATGCATCCAACTGGAGGTAATGTCTTCGGTGATCTGGGCCTGATTTAATGAGCGACTGCCGCTGCCATTGATCAGGCTGGTGTGATCGATAACACCACTGGCGAACAATGCCTTACTGGCATCGGAGTAAACGCCGAAGCTCATAAACTGATCCTGCGCCCGGCCTAGAGAGGCGAGAGACAGCGAGTCAGCCAGATCGAGAAAATGAGCGAAGTCACTTTGCTTGCCCTTCACTTGCTCGCGCCAGTGCTCTAAGGATTCAACGCTGTTGAGCGCAATGATGGCATCAAGGCTGTCGCCAAAAAGAACGCGTTCAAGGAAGTCACGAAAACCAAAGATGGTCGCAATCAGGCGGGCTTTATCCGCGGCATCCGTTGCTTTGGTCGTGCCGCCGGGCTGCAGTGCCAGACTGTGGGGCCAACGTCCGGCGAGAATGCCCATGATATGCAGAAATTCCGCACGGGCCGGCAGCACGTCGCGGCTTGCGGTGCCTTCTTTGGCACGGAAGCGGGCGGCGGTCTGTTCGTACCAGGGTTCGCTGGCATAAGTTGCGCGGGCGAAGTCCGGCATAAAAAACAGATAGAAATGTGTCAGGTGGTCGGTGATATTTTCGTTCGCCAGAATCAGATTGGTGGCGAGTTCACCGTTGCGGGTCGGGCGCACGCCAGCAAGGTGCGCAAGAGCATTGGCTGCTGCTACCGACTGAGCGACGGAGCAGATGCCGCAGATACGTGGCACGTAGACCAGTGAATCCATCGGGTCTTTGCCTTGCATGATCTGTTCGAAGCCACGGTACATAGGAGACACCACCCATGCCTTACTGACCAGATCACTATCCAGTTCAAGCTGGACTTCGAGGTCACCTTCAACGCGGTTGAATGGGCCGGCGATGCGGCGGGTTTTGTTGCTCATGAAGACGCGTCCTTACTGCTGGGCGAGGCATTCCGGGTTTTCTTTTTAGCCGTCCGTTCGTCTGCTGCCGGCACGATTTTTATAAAATCTTCAGTGGCGTTGTTACGGATACGCACAGGTGTGGCCGCTTTCGCCAGCTTAGATAAAGCGATAAACCAGGCCTTTGGCATATCAATCGGCAGCCCGACGGGAATACCGGCAATCTTCGGGGTACGGTCAAAGCGATGGCCCGGCTCATGGAAGTCCGGCGCTGTACAGTTAATACACGGGAAGCCGCCGCGCAGGCATGATCCGGAGCCATTCCATAAGCGGGTGTTGCAGTCGCCGCGGGCCTGAGTGCCAAGGCAACCCATGTGTTCCATCATGCAGCCCAGATCAGAGGGTTTCTCGGCGCTGGCTTTGTATTCGTAGTATTCGTTGCGGGGGCAGCCATGATGCACCAGATGATCGGTGTAGCTGCGGGGGCGTTCGAATTCATCCAGAACATGGCTGTTAAGGTCGCCACGGGCCAGATCCCCTAGTGTGTCTGTGATCCAGTTGGGGTGAGTCGGGCAGCCGGCGATATTCACAACCGGCAAGCCTTCTTTATCGCGAAAACGCTCACCGAGCAGGCCGCCCGGGCGGGATTCGTCGTACTGCAGGCCACAGGCTTCACTCGGGTTATTGCCCGCAGCGGTAATGCCGCCATATGCCGCGCAGTTACCGACCGCCACAACATGCTTTGCCTTCTGGCTCAGGTCAAAAATCCAGTCGCGCATGGGGCGACCAGTACCGGCCAGGCGATGGAAGGCACCAGTGCCATTCGGCCCCTGAATAACCGAGCCTTCAAGGGCGAGAATATCCAGTCGCTGATGGCCGTGAATAATGTTTTCCAGCAGGCTGATCAGATCCTGACCGCAGGATTCACTGATGGAGGGGTGCCACAGTAATTCGATACCGGATGCACGGAAGGTGGTCAGCAGGTCCGGGGACTCAGCGCTTAGCAGCGACATCGAACAGCCGCCGCAGCCGCCTGACTGTAGCCAGAGCAGGTTAAACATATACCTGACCTCCTTCATCTGTGATCGATCTGCTGAGTGGCAGGCTCAGAGTAAAGCACGCACCACCATCTTCATTATCGACTCGGTTATGAGCGGTCAGGTTGCCACCTGCGTCCTGGGCCAGACCGTAGCTGATATACAGGCCAAGCCCGGTGCCCTGGCCAACGGGTTTTGTCGTAAAGAAAGGGTCGAATATCTGCGCTAGAAAACCTTCTGATATCCCGCTGCCATTATCGCAGATGGCGATATCGATCTGCTCGGCGGTCTGATGCAGGGTAATGGTCAAACATGGCGGCTGATCTGCAGGGTTGTTTTCTATGGCGTCGACGGCATTCTGAATCAGGTTGACCAGTATCTGGTGTACCTGACCTTTGCGGGTTTCGATATCAAACGTTTGTGGCAGCTCGAAGATGACTTCCGGCTGAATGCGGCTGGCTCGCAGCACCCAGTCGGCCGCTTTGTGCACCGCCGCGCAGAGGTCAACGAGTTCTGGCGTCTCTCGCTGGTCGCCGGAATATCTGAGCAGATCCTGAACGATGTCACTGACGCGCTCAGCACCTTCAAGAGTACCTTCGATCAGCGGGTCGATGTCGCTGAGAATACGGTCGATGCGTAGATCCTGTTTGAGTGAATCGATCTCGGCGCCTGCGGCAATGCGATCAATCTCCTGCAGGTACTGACTGATGCGTTTGCCATAGCGCTGCAGGGCGTGCATGTTGCCAAAGACAAAGCTGATCGGGTTGTTCAGTTCATGCGCAACGCCTGCTACCAGTCGGCCGAGGGAGGCCATCTTCTCTGAATGCACCAGCTGTTGCTGGGTCTGCTTCAGTTTGTCGTAAGCCCGTTTGAGTTCGCCGACCGGGCGGCCAATCAGCACCATGCCTACGATGCGGCCGTTGTGGTCATAGCGGGCAGAGCAATTGAGAGCAAGAGGGGTGGTGGTGCCATCGCTACAGCGCAGCTCTACCTCGAGGTCGGTCACCAGCTCCTGTTGCAACACCTGCGCAAAGCGTTCTACTTTGTCGGCGCAGTCACTGCTGAATACTTCGTCCAGACGTTTGCCGATAAAGTGCTCGCTGGCACTGCCGGTGAGCGTGCTGAGCGCGGCATTGGTTTTCTCGATCCGGCCGCGGGTGTCGCAGACCATCAGGACATCGGTCATGGCCGACAGTACGCTGCCGATAAACTGCTCGGCTTCTTCCAGTTCTGAGTTTTTCTGCTCCAGCTCAGACTGCTGTTCTACCAGCTCGGCGTAGACGGATTCCATCTTCTGGATCACGTCGACCCAGATCTGCTCATCGCCAGAGGCATCCGGCGCGGACTCTGATGCCAGGTCTGGTACCAGCTCTCGCTCAGGCACTCGCTGATCTTCGACGCGACTCAAAGGCGAACCACCTTCTGGTCGGCATCAGGCTCTTCAAGGCCGTAGCGCTCAAGTTTGGCGCGCAGGCCGACACGGGACAGCCCGAGTTCCGCTGCGGCACGGCTTTTATTCCAGCGGTGGCGGATCAGGGTTTCTTTCAGAATAATCGATTCCAGTGCTTCGACACGATCTTTCAGAGTGCCATCCAGGCCCGCCAGATGCCCCATGGCAGCAGGCTGTTCATCGCCAGCGGTACCTGGCATTGCCCGCAGTACGCGAGTGCTGAGCAGGTCGGCGGTGAGGTCGGCGGTCTTTGCCGTGACCAGCATATGGCTCACTTCATTCTGGAGTTCGCGCACGTTACCGGGCCAGTGATACTGCTTCATGCAGTTAAGGGCTTCGTCGGTAATGCCGTTGACCTGTTTGCCGAGGCTTTTCATGGTGCGCTCAAGCAGGGCGGTGGCCAGTGCGGGAACATCTTCGCGGCGCTCTCTTAACGGCGGCAGGTTCACTGTGACGGTTGCCAGACGGTAGTAGAGGTCTTCGCGGAAGCGCCCGGCGGCAACTTCTTCTTCGAGATTTTTGTTGGTGGCGGCGATAACGCGCACATCTACTTTGCGGGTGCGGCTGCTACCCAGTGGGCGGATCTCGCCTTCCTGCAGAACCCGCAACAGTTTGACCTGAAACGCCGGCGAGACTTCACCCAACTCATCCAGAAATACCGTGCCGCCGTTGGCACGCTCGAACAGACCGATGCGGTCTTCGACGGCGCCGGTAAAAGCACCGCGCTTGTAACCAAAGAGTTCACTTTCGAGCAGTTCATCGGGTAAGGCAGCGCAGTTTTCTACCACAAAGGGTTTATCCCAGCGCAGGCTGTTGTAATGCAGAGCACGGGCTGCGAGTTCTTTGCCTGTGCCGGACTCGCCCATCAGGAGCACCGAGATATCGTAAGGGGCGACCTGACGGATATGATCGCAGACATCATTCATCGGGCTGTTGGCGGTGCGTACTATGCCGTCGTCAACCTGATAGTTATTACGCAGCTGCTGGCGTTTGTCTTCGAGAGCATTGCTGACCTGAGATGGCATCATCTTCAGCTCGACGGATAAGGCTTCATTCTGGCGCTGCAGATCAAACAGGCGGGTGGCATTCTTCAATGTCAGGATCAGGCTGTCTGGCTGCCATGGCTTGGTGATGTACTGGTAGATGCCGGCGTCATTGACGGCGCTGATGATGTCGGCGGAGTCGGTGTAGCCGGAGATCACCATACGGATGACGTCTGGCCACTCGTCGCGGATCTGCTTTAAGAACTCAACGCCGGTGATTTCTGGCATGCGCTGATCACAAAGAACTATCTGTACCCATTCCTGCGCCAGAATAGCCCGTGCCTCAGTAACGGTTGAGGCGGTTTTTACATCGAAATCTTCATCCAGAATCCGGCGCAGGGTCTCCAGGCTGCGGATCTCGTCGTCGATGATAAGAATGGTTGGTAAGGTTTCCATAATACTCAGACCCTAACAGATTCTCGGCAGTTGTTCGCCTGCCAGCCAGTCGACCACACGTTGGCCGCCGAACGTTGTTTCCATTTGCACGAAGTGCAGGGCGTCTTCCGTAACCTCGCCAATAATCGCAGCATCTTTACCGTAACCGTGACTGCGCATAACGCTGAGAAGTTGCTCTGCCGATTCTGCGGGGCAGATGCAGACCAGTTTGCCTTCATTGGCGACGTAGAGTGGGTCGAGCCCCAGTAGTTCGCAGGCGGCTTTTACGGCAGGGCGGACGGGAATCGCTTCTTCATAGATTTTCATGCCGACGCCAGACTGCTGAGCAAGCTCATTCAGCGTGGTGGCGAGACCGCCCCGTGTCGGATCGCGCAGGCAGTGAATGTCGGGCACGGCCTTTGTCATCGCTGCAATCAGTGTGTGCAAGGCTGCAGAGTCTGATTCTATGGTGGTCTCGAACCCGAGATTCTCCCGGCTCGCCATAATCGCAACACCGTGATCGCCTATCGTGCCGCTGATCAGGATTTTGTCGCCGGGGCGCGCCTGATCTCCGGAAATGCGCAGATCGCCTTCGATGACGCCAACGCCGGCGGTGTTAATAAATACACCGTCGCCTTTGCCTTTCTCGACCACCTTAGTGTCACCGGTGATTACAGCGATACCTGCTTCGCGTGCTGCTGCGCCCATGCTGGCCACAATACGGTCGAGGTCGGCGAGTGGGAAACCTTCTTCGAGAATGAAACCTGCGCTCAGGTACAGGGGTCGCGCGCCGGACATGGCCAGATCATTCACTGTGCCGTGAACCGCCAGCGAACCGATGTCGCCGCCGGGAAAGAAAAGTGGCGAAATGACATGGCTGTCGGTGCTCATGACCATGCGACCTTTCTCAACACTGAAGGAGGCGTTGTCATTACCCTGACGCAACAGGTCGTTATCCAGATGCTTGAGAAAGATCTCTTCAATCAGCTGAGCCGAGGCCCGACCGCCGCTGCCGTGACTCATGTCGATGTGCCCGGTGCGGATATTCAGGCTGGACGAAAACCGTTTCTGTACCGAGTTCATGCTGTGGCCTTATCTGCGCTGGTGAATTCCGTTGTTACTGTTGAAGGTTGGTCTGACGATGATGCATAGGCTGTACGGAAACGCCCATAGCTCCAGTGGGCTGCACACGCGCCTTCGGAAGACACCATGCACGATCCCATCGGGTTTTCCGGAGAGCAGCCATTGCCGAACAGTTTACAGTCCTGAGGCTTCTTCGATCCGCGCAGAACGCTCGGACATTCGCATGCTTTATTGTCTTTTGCGATCAGATTATCGGCATCCTGCAGGCAGGCGAAGCGTTTTTCTGCGTCGTACTCCTGATAGGCCGAACGGATTTTAAGAGCGCTGTTGTCGATCCAGCCGAGACCGCGCCATTCAAACTTGTCTCTTGGCTCCAGTACGTTGGCCACCAGCTGCTGTGCCTTGCGGTTCCCATCCCGTGTGACGAGGCGGGTGTACTCGTTTTCTACTTCACAACGGCCTTCGTTGATCTGGCGGATCAGCATCAGGGTGGATTGCATGACATCCAGGGGCTCAAAACCGGCGATGACCACGGGTTTGCCGTACTGCGCCGGCACGAATTCATAAGGGCGTGAGCCAATCACAGAGCTGACATGAGATGGCCCGAGAAAGCCATCCAGTACCGGGGGATTTTCACCGGGTTCGGGTGTGCTGTCGAGCAGACCACTGATGGCCGACGGTGTCAGTACGTGATTGCAGAACACAGTGAAGTTTTTCAATTGTTCTGCCTGGGCCTGACGGATGGCGACTGCCGTAGGAGGGGTAGTCGTCTCGAAGCCGATGGCGAAAAATACGACTTCACGCTCAGGGTTCTGGCGGGCAATGTCGAGTGCATCCTGAGTGGAGTACACCATGCGAATATCACCGCCTTCGGCTTTTACTTTCATCAGACTCAGGCGTTCGCTCGCCGGTACGCGCATCAGGTCGGCGTAAGTGCAGAGGATGACGTTTTCTTCGCGGACCAGACGAATCATCAGATCAATGCGACTGGTGGGCAGAACGCATACCGGGCAGCCGGGGCCGTGCACGTAATGCACGTTGTCGGGCATCAGATCCTGTACGCCGTAGCGGAAAATGGCATGGGTGTGGCCGCCGCAGAATTCCATGAAATGGTATTCGCGCTCAGGCTGTACGGTCTGGCGAATGCGCGCGGCGATCTGCTTTGCCAGATCCTTGCTTCTGAATTCTTCTATGTATTTCATTGGCTTATCTCGGAAATCTGACCTAACTCCGCAAATGCATCGAGCGTCTTTTGTGCTTCTTCCGGGTCCAGGCGCTCCAATGCGTAGCCAACGTGCACCAGTACAAAGTCTCCGGGCTGTACGTCGCTGACCAGCGCCAGCGAGATGGTTTTACGTACGTCGCCAAGACTTACCACGGCGTTTTCGCCAGAGTCTTCAATGCTGATAACTTCTGCTGGAATGGCCAGGCACATAGTGATTCGCTCCGTTTGATTTGGCTCTTTGCTACTTGGTCGCTATTTAATTAGTTACCAATCGTCGCCAGTTGACTTGCAGCCGCGAGCCATGAGTACCAGGTATCCATGCCTTCGCCGGTTGTCGCGGATACCTGAATAATCCGGATCTTCGGGTTCACCTTGCGTGCATTGGCCATGCAGGCTTCCACATCGAAATTCAGATAGGGCAGCAGGTCGGTTTTATTGAGCAGCATAATGTCGGCGGCATAGAACATATCCGGGTACTTGAGCGGCTTATCTTCGCCTTCTGTCACCGACAGAATGGCCACCTTGTGGGCTTCGCCGAGATCGAAGCTGGCTGGGCAGACAAGATTGCCGACGTTCTCAATAAAGAGAATACTGTTGTCTTCAGGGGCGAGCTTTTCCAGTGCATGACCAACCATATGGCCGTCGAGATGGCAGCCTTTACCCGTGTTGATCTGCAGGGCTTTTGCACCAGTGGCGCGTATACGCTCGGCGTCATTCACCGTTTGCTGATCGCCTTCGATAACGGTCATTGCGGTCGTGGCTTTCAGGTCGTTTATGGTGCGGGTCAGCAGGGTGGTTTTACCTGAGCCAGGGCTGGATACCAGATTGAGCGCCAGAATGCCGCGTTCAGCCAGATAGCGACGGTTAGCATTGGCGTACTGGTTGTTCTTGGACAGGATGTCCTGCTCGATTTTTACCATGCGCGCCTGACTCATGCCGGGTGCATGTGCGTGGGCTGGCCCTGTGCCATAGTGATGGTGCTGGTCGCCGCTGGTGGCGTGAACATGATGGTGTTCATGCTCGTGTTGATGGTCATGCTCATGGTGATGAGAATGATCATGACTGTGCTCGTGCTCGTGCTCGTGCTCGTGCCCTTCAATTTTCGTTTCGCCTTCGGCGCATCCGCAGACTGTACACATGATTATTCTACCTCCAGCTCTTTTATTCTCAGTTCCTCACCGCCGCTGATCTGCAGCTGGTGGCTGCCGCATTTCGGGCAGGGGTCAAAGCGTTCCATAACATCCACAGGTTCGGCGCATGGCATGCACCAGGCATCCGCGGGGATGTCGATAATATTCAGCGTGGCGCTTTCGGCCAGCGTGCCACGGGTTACTACATCAAAACTGAACTCGAGAGCCGAACGTTCAACACCGGCGAAGCGACCGATCTCCAGCCAGACCGACTTCACGCGCTCAAAGCCTTGAGCAGCAGCACTTTGCTCCAGCACCTGAACAATGCCTTCGCAGATCGACATTTCATGCATCGGCAGTGGCCCTTTCAAATTCGAGGGTGAAACCGACACAAGGGTCGATCAGTTCGGTCAGAAGTGTTGCTTGAGTTTTCAAGTCGGACAGAGGTCCCTGTAATCCGGTCAGGCTGGTGACTATCACACCATGTGGATGAAAATTCCACTCGGTGGGCGCCAGAATGCGGTAGTCACTGATCAGACCGTTCTTCAATGTGACGTCGTGAACAAGCAAGCCACGTGCTGCAGGGGCAAGCCCCGCGCCTGTTATCGTTTCTGGTCTTGTATCTGGCATTGAATCCTGAATTGAATTCAGAATCGCCGCATCAGTGGCTTGAGCCGATTCGGGTTGTGTTGAGCATGGTGGCGTCTTAGAGGTTTCGACAAAGTGCTTCTCAAGCAAACGTTGCAGTGACACAACCTCATCTATCTGGTTCAGAAGTCGTGTTTTCAGCGTGGTATCGGTAGGTTTGACTGTTTGACCTGGCAGTGCCCGGCTTAGTACTGAATTCTCCCGTGCACCGCCACTCCAGGTCGGTGTGGCGATGAACGACCAGCTTTGCATCAGGGCCTGCAACTCGGGAATTGCGCTTGTGCAAAGCTCCAGCTGGGGCGTTTTAGATGGGCAGTGGTTTTCCCATTGGCGATTGCGGATCAGCAAATGCAGGGCCCGTGCCGTAGTCAGGTTGCCTTGGCTGAATTCTACTTCCAGCTTGTTGTCCTGCCATTGCTCAAGTGAGCAGGCGGTAACTTTGTCTTCAATGATTTTTCGAAGCTCTGCGAGACTTGCGCTGACGGATCTGACGTCTTGCTTTGCCAGAGGTGAATAGTTTATCCCCGGCTTAAATAGTGTGCAGTTCACCCGGGCTGTTCGTTCTATGTCCTGGCGAATGCGAATGACCGAGGCTGCCGCCTCGTGTTCTGGCCGCATGCCGGTAAATTCGCTCCAGTGAATGAGTATGCGTAGTAAATGTTCACGAAGTGTTTCCAGGTGAACCATGGCGTCGCGCATCGCTTCGGTTGCAGGGGGGGCGACGTACCCTGTGGCATTCTCAATAGCACGTACCGAGGCGCACTTCTGCGCAGTGCTGCAGAGGCTGTACACCATGCCGATCAGTGCCGTGGCGGCTTCTGGTGTTTTACCTGTCAGTATTTTTGAAGTCTGAGTTGGGCGGCTGGAATGAATATTAACTTCGTCGATGGTCGCCAGCTCATCTTTGCCGCTATAGGTGATGTTGATGATGATCTGGCCTTGCAGGTCTGCCCGTTGGTTCATCCGCGCAGCCCCCTCAGTAACTGACGACGGCTGTACACCTGCGCTTCCTGGTGCTGGGGCTCATCTGTAGTTGTCTCCGCAGACGTGGCCGCTTGTTCGTCATTAGTTTCAGACTTAGCTGGCTCATCCGCCTGAGTCAGGGGCTCAGCCTCAAGAATCTCTCGATTGTCACTGTTCATTAACCCTGCAAATACAGCGCTGGCCGTATCTTCTGCGGTCTGTTGGTCGGCAAAGTCGAACATGGGTGAGAATAGCGAGCAGCTCAGGTAGTGCCCGATGCGGTCTTCGCCTCCCAAGGTGAATTCGTAGCTGCCCGACGGGAAGCTTAGCGTGTGTTTGCTGCCGACTTTGTAGCTGGCGAATTCATCTGCCCGCTTTTTCGTCGCGGGCAAAAGCATCAGGTTCATAAACCAGGGGGTGATCAATACGCCGATAATATCGTCGTGCCATTCCGTCATGTTTGCTGCACTGACGGTCAGTGCTGGGTTCACTACCGGGATGCCCGACATCCGCGTGCGCATGATCTGATCGAATGTCTCGGTCAGGAGTCTCTGGCAATCGGCGGCTGTGCGTGTCGGGCGGCTGAGCATAGACTTAGCCTTCCTCGTCTACGACCATAAAGTCGTTTTTCTGGCCATCGCAGTTCGGGCAGGTCCAGTGTTCCGGTAGCTCAGAAAATGGCGTGCCCGCAGGTATCTGCCAGTAATCATCGCCATCTTTCGGGTCGTAAATATGCCAACAGATCTTGCATTCGAGGCGTGAGTTGGCTTCGAGTTTGGTGTTGTCGCCACCGTAGGAACCGGCAAAAAACTGATCTTCTCTCATGATGTCTATGCGTCTCCGTTACTGGTAAATCTCAAGTATTTCCGCCAGTCGGACGGTTGAGTCTTCGATATCTTCGGCTGCTGCGCAGGCGGCTTCCGGCGTCAGGCAGATCTCAATGGAGTTGAGAATGTTTTTGTCCTGAGAATTGAAGTAGCGCACCCACCAGACATTCTTTGTACCAGTACTGGTGATACGGCAGTTGCCATAGCCACGCGACAGAATGGTGGTGTTGCCAAGGCCAAGTCTGGAATCCAGAAACATCAGGTCCTGTTCGGTCTGTGGGAGCAGTGTCAGATTGATGGTGTGAGTCGGCATCTGCGGGTCGAAGTCTTCCAGTACTTCGTTAATTTCTGCGAGCAGTGGTGGGGCATTGATGACGCCGTCCGGTAAGCCTGAACCGGTATCTTCGTTGACGCGTTCGGCGGCTGTTGCGAAGGTGCGGTGCTGTACCAGTGATGGAATGGGGCCGACTTCGATGTTGTCGCTGGTCATTTCACCAGCGCTGTTGAAGTTCTGAATGCGCCAGACGCCACAAAGCACTGATTCCTGAATGCGGATGTGGCCGTCACCACCAAATAGAATACTGACTTCGCCTTCCCCCATGACCTGATCGACCAGTTCGCGGTTGGCGGGATCAAGCGTTTGTACGCTGACTTCAATGTTGGCTGATCCTGGGGCCCATTTACCCATTTTCTCCAGCAGATCTTCCAGGCAGCGGACGGCATCGCCCAGATGACTGACATCTTCAGGTTCAGGAAGAATCGGGGCTTCAAAGGTGGTCATGCCAGAAGGTAACTGCAGAATATCCAGCTCGGCACCGTCTGATTCTCCGGGTTGGCTACCCGGACCGCTGATGCCACAGCTTGAGTGGGAGGCCGGTGCATCACTGTTCATGGCGTCAGTGAAGATAATGGCGTCCTTGTTTTTATCTATGATGCTCGGGGTGTCGCTCATGATCGGGGCCTCAGAGGTTAATCGCTGGAATGGCGGTGGTACTGTCGTTGATAAATGCTGGAATCTGCTGGGTGTAGTCGTCCCAGTTCTGGATGCCGGTCATATTGCCGCGGTATTGGCCTTTGCTGAAAAAGGCGAGTGCCGGCCAACGCGTAAAATCAAACTGTGACTGCAACTCACGTTCAAAGGTGCGTTCAACGATGCCGCCGCGCATGCCGGGGAATTCCTTAATGATTTCTGGCAGAACCATGGCAACGTCATTGCTCTCTGGGTAGCGGTCCGGGTTCTCGCAGAAAAAAAGCACAACGGCGTCGGCAGACTTGATGAAGTCGCTGTAGTTATCGGCGGTGACAAAGGGCAGGTCATTGTTTTTCAGCATATTTTCGATGATGGCGGATGGCATTACTTGTCCTCTGTCTCTGGCTGTTGATGCTTTGGCTGTTCGGGTTTCAGATGTTCGGGTTTCAGATGTTCGGGCTTCAGGTGATCAGGTAATTCGGGCTCGCGGTCGATCAGATCGGCA
>JAYNJA010000064.1:0-12707 GCA_038109705.1 Thalassolituus sp.
GAATTCAATACATCAACTGGATGATGTTGAACGCCCAGTTACAGCTTGAATTGAGCCCGGAATTTTCGTCAGAAGGTCTGGCTGAAGTTTTTTCAGAAATAAAACATTATCTGTTTAATGAATTGCACCTTCACCGCCTTGAAGCCCGGGTTTGTATTGGAAATACATCGGTTCCTGAAAAATTACTGGCCCTGGGTTTTGAGAAGGAAGGAACCCTGCCATCGCAGTTTGAATACGAAGGCGACGACATCTCTCTGGATATTTATTCGATTATTTCAGAGTAATTTATTCGCAATAAAAAAGGCCGTATTCGCGGCCTTTTTTATAGATCTGCTAGTGTGAAGTGTAAGTTATGATCTTACAGCTCACATTGAGTAGCGCCGCGATTGTTATAAACCACCATAGCGTCTGCCCACGAGACTCTCCCATCATTATTCAGGTCATAGTCCATAGGATACTGGCTGCGGTACCAGATACGACGAGTATCATCACTATCGATAACTCCATCACCTGTCAGGTCTCCAGCGGTCAGTTCGAAGCTGCCTAAGTCTCCCGAGATAACATTAACGGTTGAGCATTCAGCAACATGATTCGGGTAGTTGAAAGTGATCTGATAGGTCTCAGATGTTGGGTTAACAAGCGTAAATATCCCGCTTTCATCCGACGTTACTTCAACGCGGTCACCTTGATCACCAACCATAATTACGTTGATACCTTCTTCCGGAGAAAAGTCGTTCGGTAAGGAAACATAGCCAGTGATTGGTTGAGGCTCCGTAATGTTTAAGGTCAGAGTCTGCGTGCGGCTTTTTGATCTGCCAAACATATCGCGACCAGAGACGCTACAGCTGATATCGACTGGTCCGGAGCCGGCAACGGCAACCAGGTTAGTTTCCAGTAGAGTCCCATTGCCATCAGATTCTTCATCGGACTGATAATAAGCATATACGGATTGCAGGTCATCACGGAGTTCAAGCGTTTGGGGGGCGTGTTCTCCCCAGCTTCCCCCGATTACGGATGAGAAGGAAACCGCTGCTTCTCCGCTGGATACCTGGCAACTGGCAGACACGCTTTGGTAGTTGCCGGATGCGGATACTATAACGTGCGCTGATTCCTGAGTTGAAGAGTCAAGATCCGTCGATGATATTGTTAATGTCATCTCGGGGAATGCTGGATCCCTTAGATCATAACAATCATAAGGCGCTCGCAGAGTTGACGCTGAAGTGAAGCGGAATTCGCTTGATGTCCAGCGACGGCGACTTTCGTTCTTGTAGAAATCACTTAGTTCTGCGTTTATGTCACGATTGTTATTAAAGTCTAGTAGTGCACCTGAGATTGCCACACGCATGATTCTTTCATTAATGAGTGCTGTGTAGGCTTCCTGCGTAATATCGGGATCAATACTCAGCCCTGTCAGGTCTTCAGGAAGTATCGGAAATACATTAGCCAAACGATTTGGAAGTGTGTTTTTGATAGCTTCTTTTACTGCATCTATAAAGCCTTCTGGTGTTGAATCGCTCAAATGTTTGACTGCAATGCTTGATAGATAAAAAAATCTTTCTTGGCCATAGTCGTATATTGTAGGTGTAATAACACCCAAGTCTTCACTTCCGAAATAACCTAACGCAAGCCAGTTTTTGGGATCAGAATTCCAATTAATATCTTCGTAAGTGAGATAATCAAAATTACCAATAAATCCATAATCTGTAGGGTTTTTGGTATCTGTTAGCTTAATCGGAAGAGGAGATCCAGAATAACTACCTGTTAGTGTAGGTGTAGCGATGAAAAGACGATTGACTCCGTTATCATCAAGCTGGTCGTAAACCATGTGAAAGCCATTCGTATATAAGAAAGATTCAGGCTCAATGGGAGAGTTTGTCTCGTTTACGGTACCATTGTTTATATAAAAGTTTTTGAAATCCATTGAAGGAGAAAATTGATCGTAGACATCGACTCTGTGTCCGTAAAACTCCCTGTGAGCAACTCCTCTAATTTTCAGAATGTTATCCATCGGAATATCAAATACACCACCTGATCCGTAGAACTTTGTAGTGTTAGTATTCAGGTTGCTGTAGAGAAAATTTTCAGAGATGAACGATCCGTTGTGACTTTCATAAATTTCTCTATCATTTAATTCAACGTTACTGTCAATCAGTTGACATGATGCCTGTTCAGAGGCGCCTGTCGTTGGAGTAAATGCTGCGGTGTCACAAGAATAGATGTCTGCTGAACCATTGGCACCAACAGAGACAATCGTTTGCGTTGCAGTCTGGGTTAATAGTCCTTGTCTATATACCGTGCCAAGACCCAAGCCGATATATCTCTCGGCGGTGAGGCGGAAGTCGATCTGTTGTTGAAATTCGCTGTCGCTTGGAACGGATGTTCCTGTGAGGGCTTCAAATGCAGCGATCCCTTCGGCCGATGTTGGTGCTTGTGGATAATTTTCAAGCATGGTCACAATCCTGGGGTCTGGTGCGGCCTCGCGGATGATATCGACCGCTTCTTGGCTTGTCTTCGCGGCTGAGATGTCGATTACTACAGGGCTTGTATTTCCGTATTCAGTTTCATAATGCGGCGTGAGAATATTCAGATGCCCGATGCTCCCCCGAACACTGTGACTACCAGCTGAGAAGCCTTCGATGGAGCTTGCAAATGCTGGCGCAGTGAGAGTTGATAGTATGACTGATGTGGCGAGTACAGATCGTTTCATAACAGATTCCTTCTGTTGTTATTATTTTATCCTCCGGGAGGCTACAACGAAGTTAAGTGCCATTTCGATGTCAATTTGCGAACAATTCTGAAAATACGAATAAAGCATTAGCCAAAAAAAAGGCCGCATATGCGGCCTTTTTGGGGTATCACTACGCTAAGTGCAGTGATTACAGGTCACACTGAACAGCACCCTGGTTTTGCAGGATCATGGTCAGGTCAGAGTTGTTTACAACACCATCGTTGTTAACGTCAGCATCGACACCACGGAAGAAGAAACGGAAGGTGAAAATCACAGAGTCAAAAGCATCAATGTAACCATCGTTATTCAGGTCGCCAGCCAGCAGGCTCAGGTCCTGAATTTCTTCAGAGTTCAGGTCAATTGTTGCACATTCGAATACGTGATTCGGGTATGACAGGCTTACCTGATATACGCCGTCACCGGTGCTTTCGATGGCAAAGGTACCGTCTTCGTTGGAGGTGATAACGCTACGCTCGCCTTCTGAATTAACCAGAACCATTTCAACGCCAGACTGACCCATCACATTTGGCAGGTTAACCTGTACTTCCACTGGTGCTGCAGCGCGAGTGATAGTGTACTTAGCGATTGGAGTTTTGATGACACCGTTGCCAATATACTGGGTTTCGGTGGCCGTCATCAGGAACAGGTCAGTGATGTACGCAGGATTGGCGTTCTGTGCAGCAGCGGCAGCGTCGCCAGTGGCTGCGAATTCAGCGTATCCAGTAACTGCAACTTTGGCGACAACGTCTTCAATTACATCTGCTTCCAGTTCAGCAGACATGCCTGGGTACTTATTACCGGCGAAGTCACTCAGGAACATATCTGTCAGTGTGGTACGCACGGCACTTACATAATCAGCACCAAGAACGGTGTTCAGGTTCTCGATAACTGGCTGAGTCAGAGAGGTGTATTCACCAGTAACCAGGTCATGCAGTACTGGCATTACGCTCACGCCTTCGTAACCGAAGAATGCACCCATGATTTCACTGTCGTAACCGAGAGCTACGTAAGGGCTGTAGCCAACGAACTCGTCAGGGTCCGCATCGGTTTTCGCAACGTCATACGGCAGTGGCAGCATGGCGCTGGTACAGGTCACTTCGTTACCGTTGATAGTGTATTCACAGTAACCATCGGTGGTTGTACCTTCAGCGTAACCGTCCAGTACCAGCATGTACTTGTCGTTCAGCTGAATGTAGGTGTTTTCACCGGTAGGGATACCTGGGAATACAAGCGTGCTTACTGTGCCGTCTGCATTCAGGCGGTAAACAGTGTCAGTACCCATAAAGCGGCCACTGATAAGCGGCGTGGTGCTGTTGTTGATGAGGTAATCGTTAGCGCCACCACGAGTGATTGGCAGTGTGTATTCATTGCCCCCGTAGTAAGCCGTCAGATAGCCCTGATAGTCTGTTAACAGAATGTCGTTTTTGAAGCTTACAGTCGCAAAGTTGTAGAACTTTCTATCGAATGAATCGGTTGCAACAATGGCACATGAGCCTGTCTGCTGTGCAGGTGCTACCTTCGCATCGAAGGTAGCACGATCACACGCAAATTCAGATCCGTTTGAGATGTCGTGCAGAATCAGCGTGGTGTCGTTTGCGCCCTGAAAAGACAGGTTCGCATCGCTGTATGCTTCGAGGCCGGTGTAGCGAATGCTGGCAATCAGGCTGTCGATGTGCGCTTTGTAGGCGGCATCGGTCAGGGCAACGCCTTCAGCGGTGAGCTGGTCGCGTGCTGCCTGAGTGGTAGGCAGTACCGGGTAGTTGCTGAAGTATCCAGCAGGGTAAATACCTGACTGTTCCAGTGCTGCTGCAGCTTCTGCAACGGTCTTGGCGGATACGTCATATGCTGCACGGTGAGCACCGCCGGTCAGCTGGCTTTCATAAGTTACGCCGTCGATGGTATCTGACGGAATCAGCAGATCCTGAGATACGCGGGAGGTATCGTATACCGAATCAACCGAGGTGATTTCGAGGGCGTGAGTTGAGAGTGTAGCCAGAACGACTGACAAGGCTAAAGCGGAACGCTTCATAAAACAGTTTCCTTCTGTTCGTGGTTTGTGAAGAGCCGCTATGTAACATTGTGTAAGAGACAGGTGTCAATTAGGTCCGCAAAAATACAATGTAAACAGTACTTTATTCTTAGTTTTTAAGGCCTGATGGGAAATATTTTGTAGTGTGGCGCAAACGGTTTTATTGGTGCTTTTCCATTTGGGCCTTTTGTTTTTCGGGGAAATAATGGGCTGAGAAGAGTGAGGCGGGATCAATAAAACCATCATCCTAACAACCGTTAGGGTGATGGTTGAGGGTGAGGGTTAAAAAGCCGCCTGCGCTTGTAGCCAGAAGGTCCGGCCCGGTTCGTTCACACGATCGGTGACTTCATATCCAGTGATATTCGCGCCACTGCGGGAGATATGCTCGGCGTAGGTCACATCAAACAGATTATCGATGCCGGTGCTGACCTTCAGTTTTTCTGTCGGAGTCCAACTGGCGTTTAACGATACGACATTAAAGCCTGCGGTTTCTCCCAGATCCTGACCGACAATATTGCCGGTACCTGGGTCGGCACGCGTCTGGTCGTCGACTAAGCGCCACAGTGCGCCTGCCGACCAGTTGTTGGCAATGTAATTTGCTCCTAAACGCAGTTCTGGCGGTGCAATCTGGCTCAATGCAGTGTTGTCAGTATCGTTCTGGCCGTGCACCCATGAAACAGCGGCATTGGTCTGCCAGTGAGTGCTCACATCGTAGCGTGCTTCAGCTTCACCGCCGTAAGTAGTCGCGCGGATATTGCGCGCTGTTGCGGCGTAAGTGCTTACTTCTGGCAGCTGTTCTATCAGAATGTAGTCGCGGTGTTGTGCATAGAATGCCGATACAGAGCCACTGATCCGGTGGTGATTAAACAACAGGCCGGTATCCAGCTGAGTTGTTTTTTCTGTATCTAACAGGAAGGTGCTGGCCGCGCCAGTCATCATCATATTCATTGCTGCAGGATTTTTGGTACGTTCCCAGTAGTCCGCTGCACGTTCTGCGTGACCGACGCCTATATAGGTGCGATGTCCTTTATCTATCTGTAACTCGTAGCGCAAAAATGCAGTGGTCAGGGTATTTACGTCAGTCTCGCCGGTCGTCGTTTTATTCAGGCGGAGATCTTCTGCTTTGTCGCGATTCACGCGAAGGCCCGTGTAAATACCAGAGGTATCTTCGCCGAGAATATCTGCCTCGATATAGACACCATTGGTGTTGAAGCGCATGTCGTCGACGCGTGTTACACCCTCGATGCTTGGGTTAAGGGCCGGGTTCATCATGTTGTTGGCAGAGCGAACACGATGGTTATTACGCTGGTGATCCAGACCTGTGCGGATTTCTGTGTAACTGCCGGCTTGCCAGGTGCTGGCGAGGGTTGCACCAATGGTTTCACGATCCGGATTACTGATGCCTTTCACGCCCGTATTAGTACGCAGGCTGAAGTTATCCATCACATGGTCAACATAGTTGCGGTAAACACGACCCTCAATGGAAGAGAGTGAACCCTCCGTGAACTCTTTTTCGGCACGAAGAGCAGCGTTGGATCGGTCGAATTTAACACCGTCCATAGCGCGGTCTGCGTAGCGGGCTTCACCGTCACTGAGCGCCCCGGAGACTTCAATGGTGATTTGCCTGTCGGGCGTCCAGCCCAATGCCGCGTTTGTACTCCAGCGTGTATAAGCTGAATGCACTTCGTTGCCGTCACCGTCTTCGTAGTTGTTGGCGTCTGAGCGGGTAGCATTCAGGTCGAGATAGCCTGAATCATTGCCGCCCAGCAGGTGCGCCATCTGGTCGTTACGGTCGGCGGAGCCCATGAGAGCGCTGACATCACCTTGCAGACTGTTCTCAGAAAAATCAGGCTTAGCTTTTTCAAATAAAACTGTACCGGCGCTATTACCGCTGCCGTGCATCACGCTTTGCGGTCCTTTCAGTACAGTTACCTGGTCATACGCCTGTGGAAATACATAAGCCGTTGGTGGGTCCATACGATTGCCGCAGCCGCCGAGAATAGTCTCGCCATCAAGCAGAATGCCTAAGCGTGAGCCTGCCATGCCGCGCAGAACCGGGTCACCGTCTGTGCCGCCTTTACGGATGACAGAAAAACCAGGGATATTCTTTAACAGGTCTGCACCATCATGCGCAGGAATTGGCTGGCGTGGGGCTTTCGGGTCGGTTGTGACTGTGAGCACGCTGTCGGTCGCAGGAGCTGTAATTACAACATCATCTAACGAGTGTTCGGCATGTGCGATGCTGCATACGCCTGCTGCGTGAAAAAGAGCGATTGCGGAAACCAGATGGGTTTTCTTGAAAGCAGTTTCTGACATGGTTGCGCCATTTGTATTCATGATGGCGCGGAGGTTATCAGAAGGTTCCGTGAGGGGAATGTGACAGGATGTCGCAGGCTTGATACACGTCAGCTGTTTTATTGATCGGCGTGTTGGTCAGGAGTCGTTCTCGTGGCGGGCTTCGATAATGATATTGTCTTCGTCGCCGTAAATAGCAAATACGATAGGACGACAGCATACCTGGCAGTCTTCAATATATTCTTCGCCGAGCTCTGTCGGGTCAATCAGTATTGTTTGATGCTCGCCGCAGTATGGGCAGTAAATGCCTTCCTCGTGCAGTTCCATTTCAACACCCCATTCAGATCTTTGTGATTAGTTTTTTCAAAGGTCGTTCATAAGACTCTGAAGGCGGCGTGATTGTTCCTGCTTCGGCAGAGGAGTCTCAGATTGTTCCGGAAGTGCTGCAGGAATTTCAAGCTCAATAGATTCGCCACTCTGGATACGTTGCATCAACATTTCATAGTTGCGCTTAAATACCGGAAATACTTTTTCTTCCGGCTCGTTGGCAATAAAGAACCAGTCTGTCGCGCGGCCAGCAAAATAGACGGCGGGATGACTCCATTTAAATTCTTTCTTCGGCGATGGTGCGCGCGCGGCTTCCATATAGGCAGCATGTGGTGAAGGTACACCCAACACCTCGGCGATATCGCAACGGGCTAACACTTCGTGCACATTTGGCAGCCAGCCGTTTTCTTTTACGGCTTTTTCGGCGGCACGCATAATGACTTCGCCACTGTATTCACCGAGCAGGCGCAGCCACAGGCGCTTGGCCATGTTCAGCGTATTCAGGTCCGGAAAAGCCTTCAGAAACTGGTTGTGGTAATTGAAGCGGAATAACTCAAAGGTCTGGTTAATCGCCGTCATCTGATCTTCGGTCGGTGTTGCACCAGAGTTACTTTGCCCAGCTGGTGTCGCTGAGTCGGCTGACACTTGCTTCAGCTGTTGCGTAACCCGGTTGAGCAGTTGTTTGCTGTCCATGAGAGCCTCCTGTCTGACCTGATGACTGGGCAAGGCGTTTCGCCCATTGCTGCTTCACATATTGTAAGAAGCGGCTGTTCCAGCTGTTATGAACCTGATTTGAGTCGCGCCAGTATAAAACAAACTCGGCGATTAAGGCGCTGGCGAAATCGCGGGGGATATGTCCCATGCCGAGAATATCAAAACAGTCTTCAGCTGGCTGCCAGTTGGTGTCGATACGGGTTGGCAGTGGTGAGTGCTCAACCGCAGCGGTATAGCGTGCCCATTGCTGGCGGACGTGCTGAATAAACTTGCTGTTCCAGGTTTTAACGGCATCACCGCGTTCGCTCCAGTAAAGAACAAACTCAGGTACTGCATCCTGGATAAACTGAGGGTCGATACCTGCACGCTGCAGAATTTGAGCTGCATCGGTACTTGGCTGCCAGTCTGGCGTAATTGGCTGTGCCTCTTCCTGCGTCGGAGTAAACGCGGTGCGCTCCTGCTGACGGCGGAAACGCCCGGCGTCATTCTGTGTATAGACCCACTGATTTTTGATAAAGCGGAAGAAGCGGGTGTTCCAGTCGTTACGGTTCCCGCCCTGTTCCTGTCCTTGCAGAATGAATGCATCCATCTGACTGAAACTGAACGCCCGGGGAATACCGTGCTGTTCAAGCCGCTGTACAGTTTCTTCTGCCGGTTGCCACTTTTCTGGCATAGGAATCGGTTGTGTCGGCACAGGCGGGTTAGGCCTTGGAGCCTGCGATGCTGTTGCCGGGTTGTTTTCAGAAGCAGGCGGGCGCTGCTGTGCTGCGTGGCGAATTGTCTGGGCCGGCGTTTCAGCAGGCTGGATTTCGCTTCCGACATCGCCAAAACTGAAAATAATCCCTGCGCTCTGGCCGAATGCCGGGCCGTGAATCTGCAGTAAGCCCTTGGCTATAAGAGATTCCAGTGTGCGCTTAATTGCGGCGTCATCCCAGAACGACACCTGCCTGCGCAGCGTATCGCTGTTCAGTCGTGCCTGAGGCTGAGTCTGGAGTCGTGCTGCATCATTCAGTACCGTCAGCAATACGGCTTCTTCAAGGCCTATCGTAGCGGCAAGTGTCGCAGACAGGTTGATCGTGTGATCGCTGATGAGCGGATGAATGGGCATGAATCGCTTCCGGGGGCCGGGCAGGGCTGACATAATGAACTTACCGGGCTGAGCACTGCTCAACACCGACCACTATTGTACTGATTTTCAGGAATCTTCATACGCCTATGACCCGTCCGACTCAAGCGCTGCTGAAATGGTCTAACCTGCGTCACAACTATCGAATTGCCCGCGAACGCTCGCGACATGAGGCGTACGCAGTGATCAAAGCGGACGGTTATGGTCATGGAATGGTCGCTTGTGCGAACGCATTAGCGGGCGAGGCAGATGGTTTCGCCGTCGCCTGTGTGGATGAAGGTGTGAAGTTGCGGCAGTCAGGAGTCACCCAGCCGATTCTGATTCTCGAAGGGGCGTTTGATCCGGGTGAGTGGGAACTTGCTGACAAGTATCGTTTACAGCTGTCGGTGCATCATCCGCAGCAACTGAAAGATCGTGCGCAGGCGCAGCTCGAAGACAGCATTGCAGTGTGGCTGAAGGTCAGTAGTGGCATGAATCGCCTGGGTGTCCGGCTTGAAGATGCGCCAGAAATGATTGCCCGTATCCGAAATGATAGTGGTCTGATTCTGCGTCACGTGATGAGTCACTTCGCGACTTCTGATGAAGCAGACACTGAATTCTACGAACACCAGAGCAGCTTGATGACACAGCATGGCTGGCCGGTGCCTCTGAGCCTGAGCAACAGCGCCGGCATCTTTCGTGGTTCTGATGAATCACGGGTGGACGAAGGTGTGACGCGCCCGGGCATTATGCTCTACGGCAGCTCTCCTCTCGAAGAGAGTAGCGCCCGCGAACTCGACCTGAAACCTGTAATGACTCTACGCTCAGCTCTGATCAGCACTCACAGCGTGAAAGCTGGCGAAACGGTTGGCTACGGCCGTAGCTGGACGGCACCTCGCGATAGTCGTATCGGTGTCGTGGCGATAGGTTATGGCGATGGCTATCCACGGCATGCCCCAACCGGCACGCCGGTTAATGTTGCCGGGCAGCGCTGTGAGCTGGTGGGGCGTGTGTCTATGGATATGATTACCGTCGATATCACCGATGTCCCGGATGCTCAGATCGGCTCTCCGGTTGAGCTTTGGGGTGAATTGGTCGATGTCGACGAAGTTGCGCGGGCTGCAGGGACTATCTCATACGAACTGTATTGCCGCCTGACTCCGCGAGTCCCCCGGGTTAATCTGCAGTAACTGGTTTCAGTAACTGACTTCAGTGGCTTGCTAACAGAAACCCAGACTACGGTCTGATCAGAACAGTCTTTCCCGATATCTGGCCGCTTTTGCTACTAATCCGGCGTGTTACACGCGGGACTTGCCGGTATCCTCTCTCCATAATATTTTTCTTTTATCCGGAATTGACAGAGAGAAAGCGCATGACCTGGCTACCTATCAGCAAAGCCGATCACCGTTGTTTCGGCTGCGGTACTCAGAACCCGCATGGCCTGAACATGAACTTCGAAACCGACGGTGAAAAAGTCCGCACCGTCGTGACCATTCCAGAGCACCTGCGCGGCTGGGCTAAGCTCGCCCATGGTGGCGTAACCTCGACCATTCTGGATGAAGTGATGGGCTGGGCGAGTATGTATTTTATTAATAAATATCCACTGACCCGTGACCTTAATGTGGCCTTTAAAAAGCCAGTGTATGTCGACCAGACTGTGATCGCGACCGGCTGGATTAAAGAACAGAAGAATAAGCGTAAATATCTGATGATTGGCGAACTACATGACGAGAATGGTGAGCTGCTCGCTACGTCGACATCGGAGTTTGCTATGTTCGATAAAGACCAGTTCCTGAAGCTGGATCTGGTATCAGAACAAGACCTCGACGCAATGACTATTACTTTTGCGACATCGCATGATTACGGTCACACCTACGACAATGACTGACGCTACTGTAAGTGCCGCCGAGACCGCGCTCATCGTCGAAGGCGGAGCCATGCGAGGTATCTACAGTGCCGGTGTACTGGACGAATTCATCCGTGCAGATTTTTATCCGTTTGACTGGGTCTTTGGTGTGTCTGCCGGGGCCTCTAACGCTGCTGCGTATCTGGGAAAAAAACACGGTAGAAATTACCGCGTAATTACCGATTATTGTCGTCGTCCCGAGTTTAAATCCCTGCGCCGTTTTCTGGCTGGTGGGCATCTTATTGATATTGACTGGTTGTGGGATATTACCGAAAAAGAACTCGATATCGGCCTTGAGGAAATTGATCAGAAAAAAGGACGATTCCTGGTTGTCGTTACCGATGCTAATAGCGGAGAGGCGCACTATATAGCGCCTGAAAAACACGAGCTTTTTCAAGCAATAAAATGCTCTGCTGCTATGCCTCTGGCATTCCGTGGCCGGGTAAGCCTGCACGACCGTGACTGGCTGGATGGTGGCGTTGCCGATTCACTGCCGGTCGAAGAAGCTTATCGTCGTGGTGCACGGAAAATTGTCGTAATACGTTCAAACCCTGCCTCTTACAGGAAGCAGGCTTATCGTTTCCGTACGCTGTTTCCGCTACTACTGCGTAAACACCCTCAAGCCGCGCGGAGACTGCAGCATCGCCATACCGACTATAACCGCGCCCTCGATTTTATCCGTCAGCCACCGCCAGACTGTGAGGTAATTGAACTGTGCCCGCCAGAAGCTTTCAGCGCCGGACAGTTCACTACCGATCTCGATATTCTTAATGAGGCGTACCAGATGGGCAAAGATGACGGACTGCGCTTGATTGCCAGTTGGTTGACCTGAAGCAAGTCGCAGGACGCTTCTTTACAGACGCAACGCTGGTGTATCTATATAATTGAAAGAAATTCACATTTACTCTTTCTGACAAATACAAGGAGCGGCTTATGAACCGCAAAACTCTCGTTACTCTCCATCTTTATCTGGCGGCGTTTTTTGCGCCCGTGATGCTGATTCTGGCCATTTCGGGTGGTCTTTACCTGCTCGATATCAAAGGCGAAATGGTCAAAGGCGAAACAGTACTTATTGAAGGTGCGACCATCTCTGCTGAAGGCGATAAAGCCGAACAGGTGAAAGCAGTTCTGGCACTGGCTGGCCTGGATAACGACTTTGAATACATCAAAGAACGCGGCCCGATGATGCAGACCCGGCCGACCAGTCGCGACCACTACGAAATCAAACCGACATCCGCTGGTGTCGAAATCACTCCGGTATCACCGAGTCTCGTGGCTGCTCTGATGGAGCTGCATAAAGGCCACGGCCCTGGCCTGTTCCGTATACTTGAACAGATCACAGCTCTGGGCCTGATTCTGGTGCTGATCAGTGGTCTGATTATTGGTCTGAAATCACCGATGTTGAAGAAACCGACCGTGGCGCTGAGTGCTGGTGGTATTCTGGTGTTTGTGATTTTCGCCGCGATTCTTTAACTGGCAAATCGATAAACGGTGACACAATAAAAAACGCCCCAAAGCATGCTTCGGGGCGTTTTTTATAGGTAATCAGAGATTACGCTTTATGCTGAAGCTGAGCTCAGACCGTTTCAGGGCTGAGCTCTTC
>JAYNJA010000065.1:0-12566 GCA_038109705.1 Thalassolituus sp.
GATGGGATTGGATGCCCGCGCGCAGGCGGAGCAGCTTTCCTGGTTGATGGTGGCACGTCAGTTTGAGCGTCGTATTGAAGCTTTGATCGCCGATCATGTTAAGTCGAGTGGACTGGTACAACCCTTGCACCCCTGATAGATAGTATTTCAGTCTATTGGGGGGACTGCCATGGTGGAATTTAACCGCCGCAGTATCGCTTTGCTCCGCCAGATAAAAAAACTCGCAAAAGACGAGCTGGGTTGCGAAGTTCATTTCGATTCACCAACACTTGAGCACGACTTGCGCCTGATGGTTAAAAGTGGCGTAAGTACTGAGATGTTGGGCCTCATAGAGGATTTTCTTCCAACACAGGAACCGACGATACAGCCGCAGATGCAGGAAAGCAGACGGGTTTATCGTGGCTGTGAGGTGTTGATGGATAATTCCGGTCGTACCCGCGAATCCCATGCGCGCGTTTATCGCGGTCGTTTAGTCGACGCTTAATATCTTTGTTGACGCCTTTTAATAGGGCTTTGGCCTAATTTGTGCGCCAAAAATGTGCGCATACGGCTGGGTTTTTGCGCCAATTAATTAGCGCTGGCCCTAACCGCCATGAAAGTCAGTGAGTTGAGGCAAACTCTTTGCCATATCTCGTCGAAAGAAACATAGCTGATCAGTAATGTTGACGTATATCAAACGCCGCCTGATTCTGTGTCAGTGCGGCGTTTTTTCGTTGATGCAGATCAAATCTCACTTTGCCGGGCTTGCTACATTCAATTCAGAGACGCGGTATGTCACCGCAACCTGAAAGCGACCCACAAACCGAATGGTCGCAGTGCAACGAGAGGTAAGTGTTATGTTTATGGATGAAGTTGTATTTTCTGGTCTGGCGATTGTAGGTTTGACTTGCGCATTCTTTGTCGGCATTTACATTTTTGTGAAGAGCGACATTAAGAAGCACGGTACTGGCGAGTAACGCGGCAAATAAAACGGCAAATAAAAAAAGTTTCCTTGCCTCTGACCGCCTCTCGGGGCGGTTTTTTTGCCTCACCGGCTTTTACGCTAAAAAGGAGGTCAGGCAAAAAGAGGAATATCGGGCGTTATAACTGGTGGCGGGATAGAAGAACGGTATTACTGATGCCGTTGGCTTCCAAAGCTGTTAAAAGGTCTGGGACCTTGTTTTCGGGAACTGGGCCTACCCGCACCCGGTGCAGTGTCAGCTCACCGGAAGTTTTTGGATAGATACCGACATCCCATTCGCCATTACTTACCGTATCGCTGATTTCTTTCAGTTTTTTGCTGAGCTTTTCTGCCGCATCGGGATTGCTCAGCGCTCCTGCCTGAACCCATCGTACAGCCTGACTTAAAGGCGCTCTTAATACTTCAATCGTTACGGGGGCTGTACCCAGCTCATGTACGCCGAGTTTTACTGCTGCCGCATAAGACAGATCGATAATACGTCCTTCATGGAACGGACCACGGTCATTCACGCGAACGATGACTGATTCGCCATTGTCTGTGCGGGTAACCCTTACATAAGAGGGCAGTGGTAATGTTTTATGTGCCGCAGTCATTTTGTAGACATCAAATTTTTCACCGTTCGATGTCTGATGACCATGAAACTTCATGCCATACCAGGAAGCGATTCCTGATTGGGTGAACCCATCGGCATCGGTCATCACCTGATACTCTTTGCCAAGCACTGTGTAGCGCTCAGGATTACCCAGTGAGCTGCGCGGCTCTGACACCGGCTCAGGATCTTGAATAGCTGCAATATCTTCGATGGCTTCTGGTGTGAAGTCGTATTGGTGTTGGTAGCGGGAAGTCGTGCATCCATGCAGCAGGATTACGCTGGCCAGCAAGGCTGGCCAGAGTTTCATTTCAGCGCCTCACTTAACTGATATACCGCCATTGCATATAGCTTACTGTGGTTATATTGAGTGATAACGTAGAAGTTGTATTCGCCCACCCAGTATTCGTCGCCTTGCTTACCTTCGAGCATCATCAGGTTGGCGGGTTTACCGGCATCAACAGGCGTCGCCAGCTGCACGCCCGCTGCTGTAAGTTCACCGATGGTGTTGCCTGGTTTACGGCTGATATTCACCAGTTCACTGAACTTATCACCACTGACTGTTACGCGTTGGGTTACTGGCTCGTCAGTGCGCCAGCCATGTTCAGAAAAGTAGTTTGCCACGCTATGAATGGCATCGACAGGATTACCCCACAGATCGCGCTTACCATCGCCGTCCCCGTCAACAGCGTAGGCCAGATAACTGGTTGGAATAAACTGGCCGTAACCCATTGCTCCGGCGTATGAACCTTTGATACTGCCTGGATCAACGCCTTCTGCGCGTGCCAGGGCAAACATGGCTTTCAGTTCGCGCCAGAAGATCGGGCGTTTGGGGTAATCAAATGCCAGTGTGGAAAGTGAATCGAGTACGCGATAGCCGCCCTGGCGGGTGCCATAAAAGGTTTCTACGCCAATAATTGCTGCGATGATTTCTTTCGGTACACCGTATTTAGCTTCGGCTGCCGCGAGTACATCTTTCTGACTTTCGAGGAAGTTTTTACCCGCATTAATGCGCTTTTCGGTCAGGAAAATATCCTGGTAGCGGGCCCAGTTCATGGTCTTTTCTGCTGGGCGTTGAATCGCCTCCAGTACGGAATCCATTTTCTCTGCCTGCGCCAGCCATTGGCGTACTTCCGCCGCTGGAATTCCGTAGTCTTTTTCGACTTCCGCTACGAACTCGTCAGTCCGTTCGTGGCTGTTGTAAGAGGCTGCGACAAAAGGTGCGAGCAGTGGAACTAAGGTGGCAATAATGAGCTGCTTCAGACGCATGAGATAGTCCTTGTTATTTTCTCTGGCGATGCGTGTACATCGACATAATGAGGCCAAAACCGAGTAACAGACTGACCACAGATGTACCACCGTAACTCACCAGAGGCAGCGGTACGCCGACCACCGGCAGAATGCCGCTGACCATGCCGATATTCACGAATACGTAGATGAAGAATGTGACTGACATACTACCAGACAGCAGACGCCCGAACAGAGTTTCGCAGCGGCTGGAAATGTAAAGGCAGCGCAGAATAATCAGCGCATAGAGCGCCAGTAGCAGGCAGACGCCGATAAGACCGTGCTCTTCGGCGAGTACTGCAATGATAAAGTCCGTGTGGCTTTCTGGCAGGAATTCGAGCTGAGACTGGGTGCCTTGCAGATAGCCCTTACCATGAATGCCACCTGAGCCTATCGCGGTCTTCGACTGAATGATATTCCAGCCGGAACCAAGTGGGTCGGACTCGGGATTCAGAAACGTTAATACACGCTGCTTCTGATAGGCGTGCATGACAAAGAACCACATCAATGGAGCGAGTCCCGCAACAATTCCTATCATGGAAATAATCAGCCACCAGGACATTCCGGCAAAAAAGAGTACCAGCAGACCGGATGCGCTGATCAGAATTGAAGTGCCGAGATCGGGTTGCTTCAGAATAAGAACCGTAGGAACCATGATGATTATCAGCGCCTGAATCAGATCGCGGAAACGTGGTGGCACCGGGCGTTTTGCCATAAACCAGGCCACCGCTAAGGGCAGTGCCAGCTTAACCAGCTCTGAGGGTTGAAAGCGTGGTAGGGGGCCAGGTAGATCCAGCCAGCGTTGAGCGCCTTTCGCGCCTACACCCGCGAACAGTACGCCGACCAGCAACAAGCTACCAAAGCCAAGAGCCCAGGGGGCGATGAGTTGAAACAGGCGGGGTGGAATCTGAGCCATAATGATCATGGCTGTCAGCCCAATGCCGAAGTGAATGGCCTGGCGTTTTACCATGCTCATTTCCTGTCCGCTACCGCTGTACAGAATCAGCAGGCCGGTACCACACAGCAGAAGAATCAGCAGAAAGAGTATCAGGTCAATGTGCAGGCGTTTAAACGCTGCGCCATTCTGGTTGAACGTATGGTGTTCCGCCGGTGTGGAAACTGTCCGGCTGAAGTCGCGGTTTGCCATCAGCCTTCTGCGCCTCCCAGGTACTTATTGATGATCGCCTGCGCAATCGGGGCGGCGGTACGGCCAGATGATTCGCCGTTTTCAACAATTACGGCGATGGCGATCTGGGGTCTTTCTACGGGAGCAAAAGCCATAAACCAGGCGTGATCACGCAGACGCTCCTGCAATGCTTCAGAGTCATACTCGGCATCCTGATCGATACCAACAACCTGCGCCGTACCTGTTTTGCCTGCAATCGGAAAGTCGAGGTTGCGTTGCAGCGCACGCGCTGTCCCATGGGCTCCGGTGATGACATGTTCCATCGCTTTGTACATTTTTTCCCAGTCGCCGGGGGAGTTCAGTACAACGTCTGGTATTTCTCCATGCGGAAGAACCACCGGTTCGTTGTTTTCACTGGCGAGCAGACGCGGTACTTCCCAGCGTCCCCGGTTGGCTAATACCGACGTGGCGGTCGCGAGCTGCAACGGTGTGACGGTCATAAAACCCTGACCAATACCGAGGTTGACGGTGTCACCCGGGTACCACGGACCGCGCCCTGTTGCCCGTTTCCAGTCACGGTCCGGCAGGATTCCTGCGACCGCTGAAATAACATCGGCAGACATATCCCGGCCAAAGCCAAACAGTCCAAGAAATGGCGTCAGGTTATCTATTCCCATTCGCACGGCAACGTCATAAAAGTAGGTATCACAGGATTCGACGACGGCACTTTCCAGGTCGACCTTCCCATGGCCGCCGCGTTTCCAGTCGCGATAGAAGCGTTCGTCATTTTCCAACTGGTACCAGCCTGGATCGCGGATAGCGTAATTCCAGCTTGTTGCGCCGGCTTGTAGGGCAGCTAAGCCGACGAATGGTTTAAGCGTTGACGCTGGCGGATAAGTTCCACGAGTCGCCCGATCAAATAGCGGTTTGTCCGGGTTGTTGGTCAGGGCCTCGTAGTCAGAGAAGGAGATCCCTGTTACGAAGGCATTGGGGTCGAAGCCTGGGTTGCTATAGAGCGTAAGAATACCGCCAGTTTCTACTTCAATGGCGACGACTGCGCCACGTCGTTCTTTGAGTAGTTCTGCGGCGAGTAATTGCAGACGGCTGTCGAGATGCAGCGTCAGGTCGCTGCCAGGTTGTGGATTGTCACGCTCAAGAGTGCGTAGCAGGCGACCACGGGCGTTGGTTTCGACTTTTTCGTAACCAACTTCGCCGTGGAGCAGGCTTTCGTAGCGGCGCTCGATCCCGGTTTTGCCTATATGGGAGGTGGCACTGTAGCGACGTTTGTTGTCATCGTCACGTTCGATCTTTTCCTGATCTTTCTGGTTGATTCGCCCAACGTACCCCAGTACGTGAGCAAAGGCTTCGCCTTGCGGGTAGTGGCGGATTAACTGCGCTTCGACATCAACGCCCGGCAGATAGAAGCGGTTGACCATTACTGCGGCAATTTCTTCCTCGTTCAGGCGCTGGCGTAATACGACTGGCTCGAATGGGCGGCGACGATAACTGCGGCGCTTTTCAAATTGTTCCAGGTCGCGTTCGTCAATGCCGATCAGATCATTAAGGAAGGCGAGGGTATCTTCCATATCTTTGACGCGTTCGGGGACGATGGTCAGGCTGTATGCGGGTATGTTTTCTGCCAGTAACACGCCATTACGGTCGTAAATCAGGCCTCTGTTTGGCGCGACCGGGCGGATCTGAACGCGGTTGTTTTCGGAAAGATCGCGGTATTTATCGTGCAGCGTGACCTGGAGGTAGGTCATGCGCCAGGCCAGGCAACCAAGGGCGGTAAGGACCACCAGTGCTGCGACAATCGCGCGAGCGCGGAAGAGGCGTCGTTCGAATGATTTGTCCCTGATTGATTGTTCCCACATGACCCGGCCTTATTTGTGGTAAGGATGCCCCTGGAGGATGGTCCAGGCGCGGTAGATCTGTTCTGCCAGCAGCACGCGCACCAGCGGATGGGGAAGGGTGAGGGCGGACAGCGACCAGCGCTGTTTGGCCAATGCCATAATTTCTGGCGTCATGCCATCAGGACCGCCAACAATCAGGGCGACATCGCAGCCCAGCCCGCGCCAGCCTTCGAGTTCCTGCGCCAGCGTTTCTGTCGACCAGGCCTTGCCTTCTACCGCGAGAGCAACGACGTGTTCGCCAGGACGGATGGCTTTTTTCAGCGTTTCCGCTTCCTGTTGCATTGCTTTTTCGGTGCTGGCGTTTTTTCCACGGTGACCCGGAGAAATCTCAACCAGCTCCAGGCTGCAGTCGCGGGGTAGACGTCGGGCGTATTCCTGATAGCCCTGTTCTACCCAGGCAGGCATTTTATTGCCTACGGCGAGCAGCCGTATTTTCATGCGTCTTTCTTATCCGTCTGCTTGCCTGCCTCGCGGCCGTCCTGGGTTTCACCCCACAGACGCTCGAGGTCGTAGAAGTGACGGGCCTGTTCTGTCATCACGTGCACGACGACATCGATAAGGTCGATCAGCACCCAGTCAGAAGATGCGCGGCCTTCGGTGCCGTTAGGCTTGAGGCCTGCGTGCTTGGCTTTTTCTTCCACGTTACCGGCGACCGCGTTGACGTGGCGGCTTGAGGTACCGTTGGCAATGATCATCCAATCGGTGACTGACGTGCGTCCGCGTACGTCGAGAACAGTGATGTTCTGTGCCTTCATGTCTTCCAGAGCGTTGATAACCAGCTCTTTGATTTGCTCAGTTTGCATGCGGTCCTATCGGTAAAGTTGTTGGTCGTTGATGTAGTCTGACACCGCAGGTGGGGTCAGAAAGGCGATATTGTCGCCCCGCTTGATGGCCTGACGCAAGTCAGACGCAGAGATATCCAGTTCTGGCCAGGACAGATGGCATATTGATCCGTGTGTATTCGCCAGAAGTAACGGCAGTTCACAGCCGTTTTCGCTGCGGATCTGGCCCAGCCAGCCGTCGTCGCGGGCCTGCTCACCCGGTCGTGAGATTACCAGAATGCTGCCTTTTTCTAACATGGTGGCAGGGCTGTGCCAGCGGTCAAAACCGTTCCAGGCGTCATTGCCCATAACCCATGTCAGACGGGCGTCGGGGTTCTTTTCTTTCAGTAGCGACATCGTACCGGCAGAGTAACTGATACCCTCCTGACAGAGTTCGATGTCGCTGGCGTCTATCCCATCCAGTTCTGCCGTTGCCAGTTGCAGCATGGCAAGCCGGGCTTCTCCGCTTGCTTCAGGTTGAGCACGGTGAGGCGGAACTTTATTAGGAATCATAAGAACCCGGTCAAAACCAGCTTCCCGCAGACGGATGGCGATGCGGAGGTGGCCAATATGGACGGGATCAAAGGTTCCGCCCAGAATGGCTATGTGCTCCGGGGTTCCCGCGTTATTTACGGATTTCACCGTTACCCAGCACCACGTATTTCTGCGATGTCAGGCCATCGAGACCAACCGGGCCGCGTGCGTGAATCTTGTCCGTCGAGATTCCGATCTCAGCCCCCAGACCGTATTCAAAACCATCAGCGAAACGGGTTGAGGCGTTTACCATCACCGAGGAGCTGTCGACTTCGGTCAGGAACTGACGCGCCAGGGTGTAGTTTTCGGTAATGATACTGTCGGTATGATGCGAGCCGTAGTGGTTGATGTGGTCGATGGCTTCATCGATACCAGATACCACTTTGATCGACAGGATCGGTGCCAGATATTCGGTGTGCCAGTCTTCTTCGGTCGCTACGACCGCGTCATTGAGGATGGCAACCGTCTTTTCACAACCGCGCAGCTCCACGCTCAGTTGACCATAGGCTGCTGCCAGTTCAGGCAGAATGCTTTCCGCAACCTGTTCATTCACCAGCAGGGTTTCCATAGTGTTGCAGGTACCGTAGCGGTGAGTCTTGGCGTTGATGGCGATATTGATGGCTTTCGTACGGTCAGCTTCGCTGTCGATGTATACGTGGCAGATGCCATCGAGGTGCTTGATCACTGGTACACGGGCGTCGTTGCTGATGCGCTCAATCAGGCCTTTACCACCGCGAGGCACGATAACATCAACGTACTCCGGCATAGTGATCATTTGTCCCACGGCTTCGCGGTCTGTGGTTTCAACCACCTGTACCGCACCTTCTGGCAGGCCAGCAGCTTCCAAACCAGCCTTAATACAGGCCGCCAGCGCTTTATTAGAGGCGATGGCTTCAGAGCCGCCACGCAGAATCGCGGCATTACCAGACTTCAGACAAAGGCTGGCTGCTTCAATCGTCACGTTCGGACGACTTTCGTAAATGATGCCGATCACTCCGAGTGGCACACGCATTTTGCCAATCTGGATACCACTCGGGCGGTATTTCATGTCGGTGATTTCACCCACTGGATCTGCCAGTGTGGCCACCTGGTGCAGGCCTTCGATCATAGTGTCGATACGGCCGTCAGTCAGTTCCAGGCGGTCGAGCAGGGCAGCATCCAGACCATTCTGTTCGCCACGAGCCATATCTTCGGCGTTGGCGGCGCGCAGAGCATCGCGGTTGTTGCTGATTTCGTCAGCAATCGCCAGCAATGCTTTGTTCTTGTCATTGGTTGATGCCCGGGCCATAGCTCGGGAAGCAGCGCGGGCCTGTTGTCCCAAAGTCTGCATATATTCAGCGACGTTCATCAGATATTCCTATAAAACTGTCATACTGTGCGCAATATGGGCACAGTTAATGTGCGATAGTATACACGAACTACTACACTGTTTTGCGAAGGTCATTGTGGCCGGTAGTTTCAGGAATACGCTGTTTATGGAAAAAGCACGCTTTCACAGTCTGGTCGTCCTCCAGGTGAAGGTCCTTTATTGTCTGTTTGCCGCTTTAGCATTGAGCATTATTGCCGTGCTGGATCTGATTCAGGCGCACACAATTTTTGCCGCTATTGCAGCAACCTTTGCGCTGTCGCTGTTGTTGTATGCCTTGGTGCTTCTGCTGCGAGGGCAACAGCGCTCATCACCGTTGCCGGAATGGATGATGATTCTGGCGCTGGCTGTATTTACCTTGTTTGGCATGCAGCAGAACGAGAACGTGGTGCACTGGGTGTATTTTGTGCCGGGGTATATCTACTTTCTGTTTGCCTTTCATGTCGCCAGCTACCTGGCGCTGGTGTATAGCACCGCGATGGTGTTGATGATTCTGAGTGAGTTTGACAGCTATCTGCGCCTGCAGATCCTTTTTACCTACGGTGCCTGTTACGCTTTTGCTGTGATGTATGCACTGATTAATGTGCGCAATAGCGAAGGTCTGAGTGCCATTGTAAACACGGACCCGGTGACGCAGGTGTACAATCAGTATCAGTTGGGGCTCGACCTGAATAAGGAGATGACTCGTGCTGATCGCCAGAGTGATGAGCTCCGGTTGATCGGCGTTGCGGCTCCAGCCTCCTGGAATTCGCTCAAGACTGAAGAATATGAAGACCGCCTGAGTTTCCTCAGCAAGCGTCTGAAACGATGTCTGCGCCGTTTTGATACCTGTTATCGCCTCGGTTCAGATCATTTTGTTGTGGTTATGCCGCACAGTACGACGCAGGCTGCGGATGCTTTGTGTGAGAATCTTCTGGATGATCTCGCCGGCAGTGAACGTTATGACGATCTCGCTCAGGTGCGGGTGCATTCTGAGCTGTATTCGCCGGAAGATGATGTAGAAGCTTTGGTTGAGCGTATTGAGGGGGCTCTCGATGATAAGCACGAGTGAAGCAGCTCAGGAGCAGCTTTTGCCGCGCCTGCAGGCGATCGTGTATACGCTGGTTGCCTTTGCCCTGATGCTGCTGATGTACGATCAGTACCGTCAGGGTTTGTACTCCCTGGTACTGTCTAACGCTGTGACAATTCCAGCGTTTCTTTTCAGTGCTGCCTATATCTATATAAACCGAGATCGTGATTCCTTTATATGGGTGAACTATCCACTGGTTTTGTCGCTTTCCGGGCTGGCGTTATTCCAGTTGCCTGAATATCCGGATCTGATGATTCACTACCTGTTCGCAATGCCAATGTTTACGTATTTTTGTCTGCCGATGCGGCATGCGACTGCGATCAATATTGCGATCGCGGTGACGATGGTAATTCTGCTCTGGGTCTATATCGATATTCCATCAGCGGTCCGTTACACCACCAACTTTACCTTGCTGGTGATCTCGACCTGGTGCTTCTCGTATCTGACTTTGCTTCGGGGGGAGTCACTGCAGCAGTTGGCTCTTACTGATCACATATCGGGTGCATACAACCGGGAGCATTTTTATCATCTGCTTGAGCGTGAGCTTGCCCGCGGTGAAGCAACCCGGCAGAACGTCAGTATGATCGGTATTGTGCTGGATGATTATCGCCAGCTAGGTGATCTGCATGGTAATCGTGCAGTGGTGCAGTTTCTGCCACGTTTCGTGAAACGTATCCGTCAGCTGATCCGGGGGGAAGACGATATTTTCCGCTTGGAAGATGATCTCATTGTTCTGGTGTTGCCAAACTGTGGTGAGGAAGGTGCGATTGTTCTGCAGGAACGTATCCGCCGTAAAATTCAGGAACAGTCCTGGCGGCCGTTTGCTGAGGTGTCGATCAGTGTGGCTGCGGTTACCCGCAATCATGAAGAAGACAGTGAGGCGATTGAGAAACGTCTGCTGGCGCGCCTTAACAAGCAACAACGCACCAGCCGACAGTTGGCGGCGTTCAGCGACTGACGCCAGCCTGAATGATGCGCACCAACGTCTGAATTTTCACTTCAGGCAGGTGCTTAAGCTTGCCGTAAAAGCTCGCGGGGTCGAGTACATCGATCTCGTTGAAGCCATCTCCACGGAACCCTTCCCGGATAGCTTCATCGGAAGGGTAATGCAGTGGCCAGCCGCCACGTGTAAATACTCCCACCAATTTCTGAGCGAACTTCACGTAGCGGTAGGATGGGTGGTCCGCAAAGTCAGGATACAGATCGGTGATGTACCAGCCTTTCGGGAAGGTTTTCAGGCCAGAGGCCATGCGCGACCAGACTTCGCGGATCTGATCCAGTTCGAAATAGTTCACCAGACCTTCGGTAATGATGAGCGTTGGTTGTTCAGGATCAAGCTTATCTAATAAGGCCTGAATTGATTCAGGGCCATCGGTGTTCAGAATATTGCACTCGCAGACTTCGTGACCATCCAGCAGGCCAACCTGTTCAAGCAGGTGACGCTTACGCGCTGCCATACCCGGCAGGTCACCCTCAATATAACGCAGCTGGGGATATTCGCGCTTGAGGCGGTAGCCGCGCGGAGACAAGCCACAGGCCAGTTCAACGATCTGGGTCACGCCCTGCTCTTCGATCAGTTGACGCACCTGGTTGTCGATAACCGAATGTCGTTGCAGCAGAAAAATATCGATGTCGGCGCCGGCCAGCATGCGCAGTAATGCATTAACTGGGGCCAGGGTGGCATTGGCAAACCGACCAGCGTTGGTCACAAAACCTTTGGCGGAGAGTCCGTGTTTGTACCAGATGTAACCGGTGTAGTGGGCGCTGACGCTGATGCGGGAGGTGTCTGTAGACGCTGAATTCATTGTAATATCTGGCGTTAGGGTGTGACCCGCGCCGTTTCCTTATTATTAGTTTTTCTGCTTCGTGGAGTTATTTAACTGGTTAACGGAGCAGGGCGCAACGTATTTACGGGCCGTATGGGGATGTATGTCAGCTGAAATATTCAATCAATGGGGGCCGGCGCTGCTGGTGGCTGCTGTTTTTGTCATTTCGTTGGCTGAGTCTCTGGCCGTAGTCGGCTTATTAGTGCCGGGAGTAGCGCTGCTGTTGCCGCTGACTCTGGCTGCGGTTGCTTCGGAGGTTTCGTTACCTTTATGGCTGATGGCTGGCACTTTCGGTGCTTTTCTGGGAGATGGGCTGAGCTTCTGGCTCGGGCAGCGTGCAGGCCCCCGGATACATCACTGGCGCTTTTTTCAGAAGCATCCTCAGTGGTTGCATGATGGTGAACGTTTTTTCCAGCGTTATGGCATCTGGAGCATTATCGTTGGGCGTTTTATCGGACCTTTGCGTCCAGTCGTGCCATTAGTTGCCGGTGCGCTTTATATGCAGGGAAGAGCCTTCTGGCTTGCGAACGCAATATCAGCACCTGCCTGGGCTGTCGCTTATCTGGCAGGTATGTATTGGCTTGGAGAAGAGTTTCTTCAGACCTTCAGTACATCAGGCCTACTTATAACGCTTGGCGGAGCGACCCTGATTGCTTTCGTGGTCGCCGCTGTTATCCGTTGGCACCAGGGCCGTAGTTGATTATCGTTTGCTCTTGTTGCAGTTTGCCCTGATTACTGGCTGTCCTGTTTACTCTTTGTTCTGACTGCGGCTGCGCTCGTAGTTAAGGTCTTTAGTCAGGCTGCGTACCTGATAATCCAGATCGGCGTTCTTCTGTTTCAGTTCGCGGTTTTCCTGCTCATGAGCGCGATAGGTTTCTGCCATGCCCTCAAGTTCGCGCTTCGCTTCGTCTACGGCAGACTTCCAGCGCTTGCTGAGCACAGCTCCGGTAACGGCGGCGCCAAGAACAAAGCTGGCCAGAATGGCAACGATAAACATCATGATGGATTTCCCCGTCTGCAGTGACTTTTAGAGCGAGCCATCATGATAGCGGATGCCAGAATCTGATACCATGC
>JAYNJA010000066.1:0-12530 GCA_038109705.1 Thalassolituus sp.
GTGCACCGGTATTTCACGTGTTGAACTGGCCGATGCCATCGAACGGCCGTTAGAGCGAATTATTGCTCTGATGCAGGACGCGATTGATCAGGCCGGCGTGAAACCCGATCTGATCTTCGTGACAGGCGGTAGTGCAAAATCACCCGTCATCCGTGAGGCCGTCAGTAAAGTGATTGGCGATATTCCATTACTGGATGGTGACCATTTTGGTAGTGTGGTGTCTGGGCTGACTGAATGGGCTCAGCGGATTTACCGATAAGCAGTTTATTCTATTAATACACGACATTAAGGAAACGAAATGCCTGAGAATACAAAACCGGAAACTGTAAACCAGATCGTGGCCGATAAGCTGGTGATTGAGGCGGCCGAAATCGAATACGATTCGATTGCAGCCGATACTCCCCAATCAGAACCAGCCACTACTACGACAATTCGTAGTGAACAGGCTGGTGATTCCGACAGAAATTGATCATACGCGATGGCACTGAACCGCTTTAAGCTGTTCGATTTCTTCTTCCAGGGTCAGTGACTGACTGGCCCTTTTTAATGCCCGTTCGGCATACTTCGGCATAATCTCTCCAAACGCCTCTGGCGCCATATCCCGTAGCGCGGCCATCGACTTCTGTACCCGGATCTGAATTTCGATCAAACCTGCACCATCGCGCGCGACTGGCATAAACAGATCTTCGATCAGGTCTGATGTGTGCAACGGAGACACTCGCACCGATGAAAAAAGAATATTCTCATCGTCGTCGTTAAGTATTTTGTGATTACGCCAGATACAGAACAGACGCACAGCGCGACCCAGAACATCAATCGCGGTGCCTGGATCATTTACTGCCGGTGAGAGTGCTCTGCTGGCAATTTCAGATAACACGATCAAACCAAAACGAGGGTCCTGTTCAAACGAACGGGTTTTACCTGTGGTATACGCGCTGGTAATACATTCAATGAGTATCGTCCGGGTTTCATCAGAAATCTTTTTTCCATCGGTTCTCTCGGCATACACCAATGGCTTACCCGGAAATACAAACGCCCCCGGAGACGCGGTAACGTAAAGTAATACTTCATTCTGGTCGGCGACCTCCTGCAGTGTCGCTACGTCCAGGTGGCAGACATACCCTGTAATTTCAGATTTTACTGCAAACGCTTTGTCGGATGGCTCCCAATCCTCAGCAAGACAGCGAGCCCCAAGATGGGGATGCTCGACTCTGTTCTGCAACGCGATTGCAGCTGCATTTTCTACCTGATCCGTGGTCTCGGTTACGCGCCCCAATACCGAGAGATGCTCAATCCAGTGAAGTATAGCAACCACAATAATAACGATAACCATCAGTGTTACGGCAAACAGAACCAGCCGCCCACCGTCGCCATACATACCGGTATTGAGTGCAATAATCCCCACTAAACTAAATAGAAATGCCCCTAAAAAGGTAGCAAGCACATTCTGTGTAATCGGGTCTTCACGGATGAGCTGCGTGGCTCTGGGCGTCGTTCCGCTGCTTGCTGCACCAAATGCAGTGACCATAACCCCCAGTGAAAAAGTAGTTACGGTCAGCATACTGGTAGCAAGAATATCCAGTATGTGATCGATGGTTTCTACCGCGACCTGAAATGAAAGTACAGCTGGTAACAGACGTTCGACCGGCGCGGCAATCAATGCAGTGATGACTGCAAGCACTGCAAATAGTGTCGCTCTGATCCAGAGTTTGTGGCTAAAACGGATAAACAGCCATTGCCATTTACTGAACATGCTTGTCCTTGATTATTTTAAGTATTCACGCCGTGTACTATGACAGATATAGCCAACTAAGTTTCGAGTTTAAATCAGTCGTCGATACATTCGAGGCATTTATCCCAATATGGCTCATGCCCCAGGCGATCGATTACATAATCAATTAATGCCCTGACCCGCCGCGAAAGATGTCGCGCACGTGGATAAACGGCATACAGATTCATGCCGTACCATTGGTAGTCTTTTAGTACCGGGACTAAACGCCCTGAAGAAAAAGCTTCGTGCAGAATAAACGTTGGCTGACAGCCAGCTCCCAGTCCGCGTTCTGCCGCAGCCAACAAGGCTTCACCGTTGTTCGACAGTATGCCCGGTGTTAAACGTACTTCGCCTTTTGTTCCGTCAGGTGCCGTATAAGGCCAGCGCCCCGGATACCTGAGGTTGCTGTAGCCAAACGCAGGAATACCCTCAAGATCGGCTGGTGTGTTGAATGGCCCGTGCTTTTTCGCGAAGTCAGGAGAGCAGTAAACCATGTGACGCACGCGTGTGACGCGACGGGCGATCAGGGTTGAATCCTCGAGGTGGCCAATTCGAAATACCAGATCGAAACCATCTTCGATCACGTCTACTCGCCGGTCTGAGAGATCAAGGCTTACTTGTACGTTCGGGTTCTCGACCATAAAGTCGGCAATGATTGGCGAAAGATGAGAGATCCCCAGACTGAGCGGCATGGACACATGTATGTTGCCACTAAGATGGGTGGCTGACTGCATGACCTCCTGTTCCGCGTCGTGCCATTCGTCCAGCAAGCGGCGACACCGCTCGTAATAAACCTGACCATCGTCCGTGAGGTGCATAGTGCGTGTAGTACGTTGCAGCAACTGAACACCCAAGCGCTCTTCCAGTGCTTTCATCCGTCGACTGATCGCCGAGTTGGCTACGCCCAGCTTCTCTGCCGCTTTCGATGCGCTGTGGCACTCAACCAGCGTGACAAAGACTCTGACTTCTTCCAGTTCATTCATATCTGTCTCTCTTCTGTCTCTCTTCTGTCTCTCTTCTGTCTCTCTGAGCAGCGCCGCATTCGACCTCTATATTTCTGAATATCAGAATAATATTTTGAATTTTACGGTATTTTTCCAACATGAGCACAGGTCTATCGTAGTTACTGTTGATTGAAATTACTTTCTGAAGAAACGGGAGTCCGATATGACACATATTCTTCGCGTAGACAGCAGTATGAGAACCGAAGGCTCAGTGAGCCGTGACCTGGCTGACAAGCTGATCGAAAAGCTCAGCAACGATCACACTCAGGTGACCCTTCGTGACCTTGCCAAGGGCATCGATCTGATTGACGAAAACTGGATTGGCGCAAACTTCACTGATCCTTCAGAGCGCTCAGAGGAGCAGAAAGCAACACTGGCCAAATCTGACGAGCTGGTGAGTGAGCTGCATGACGCAGACACCATTGTTATTACTGCACCGGTTTACAACTTCCATGTACCAGCGGCTCTTAAGGCCTGGATTGATATGGTTGCCCGCGCCCGTGAGACCTTTCGCTACACCGAAAACGGCCCAGTAGGTCTGCTGACCGGTAAGAAGGTGTATGTTGTGATGACATCCGGCGGTACAGTTCTGGGATCAGACTACGACTTTGTGTCGGGCTATCTGAAACACGTACTGGCTTTTATCGGTTTGAGTGATGTGACCTTTATCGACAGCAGTGGCCTGATGCTGGACGCCGAGAAGGCCGAAAAAGCGGAAGAAGAGATTGCAGCGGTTGCGTAAAACTCTGCGGTAATGAAACAGTAATAGTGCAACCTCGAAAAGCCGGGCATCTGCCCGGCTTTTTTGTAGATCAATGGCAGTAGTGTTGGCCACTCAATGCGCATTCCGGGCAATTAGTGAAATAACGACTACACTTTAAGGTGAATACCGACTTTAAACGTCCACACGGAGGTATATTGCGATGGCTCAGGCAGATATTCAGACCGCGGATCCGGTCCAGTTACAGGACGAAGTGTCCCGCCTTGAAGATGAAATTCATCGTATTACCAATAAACTGCAGAACGAAGGGTTCATCTCCCGTGTTCCTGCAGCCATGATCGAGAAAGAACAGACCAAGCTGGCGAAATACGAAAAAGCCTGCAAAACACTGCGAAGCCAATTGAAGGCCATCGCTGGCTGATTGGTAGCAAGGTGAAGTTAAGCAGCAATTTTTCTATATGCCAGATAAAAATCAGTAAAAAATCTGCCAGGCGCTGAGGCGCTGCTGGATTTTTCTGACCCGTTTGTTCGCCAGACAGGCTACTTCTGATCGGATATACTGCGCCAATCTATGGCTAAAGCATATCCGGACCGTGCGTTATTCTCCGCTTTTTTTATTGATAATTTCCACAATAATACTGACCCAGAATACGTCAGCTGAAACAGGCTCGGCGTCAGTTACACCAGTGGGAAGTACTTCAGAATGTAGCGAGGTGACGTTCGCCGATCTGTTTGCCTCGCCCGACGATCCCGACCTCAACTTCTGCTACCTGCAGCAGAAGATCGATGAGGGCGATATCAAAGCCGCTATCCCTGTGGTTGAGCGTATGCTCCTGCTGGACCCATATCAGCCAAGAACGCGTATTCTTTATGCCAGCCTGCTTTACCATACCGATATGATGGCTGATGCCCGCCGCGAATTTGAAGAAGTAAGAACCCGTGAATTGCCACAAAGTGACGATATGCTGGTGCTTGATTACCTGAAGCGCATCGATGAGCTTAACGAGCGCAACAGTCATTACCTGAGCTTCACAGTCACTGGCCACAACGACAACAACCGCAACAACGCCCCAGATGGCAGCACCATTCTGTTTTATGGTTACGAATACGATTACCGTATTCCATACGAATCCGACTATGGTACGGAAACATCCGTAAGCTATGACTTTGAGCGAAGCTACGGCAGCTATCTTCAGCACGCCCTGCTCGCCTCACTCACATACCAGCGAGATAATCAGGCAAAGTTCGATCAACAGGATTACAGCACCTGGCAGGGCTCTGTCGGTACCCGGCTCACCGCTGGCAAAACGGATATTACAACAACGGTCTCAGCAGCCTATCAGCGCCTGGCTGGAGATGGCCTTCTGCGCAGCCATGGAGGTCGTATTCGCGCCGACTATCCGATTGACTGGCGGGATGCGGGTATCCGCCTTGATCTGGCAGCTAGTGCTGGCGTAAAGGCAGAAAATTATGTCAGTGATCGCAGTAGCAACAGCTCTGGTAAACGCTATAGCTCGCGGGTCTCTGCATCTTTCACGTTTGGTACCGCTCATAATCTGTATACGTCTCTGGGGTACACAGACAAAAGCGCCCGTGATGATTCTCTGGCTTACACATCGTGGAATACGTCGCTGAGTTATCGCTGGACTCATCTTTCAGGGCATAGCCTGAGCACCTATATAAGCCGGGGAAAAACTCTCTATTCGGCCACACCGCTGTATGTCACCGGTAACACCGATATTAAACGACACGACATTCCGGTATTCGCTTCTGCTGCCTGGCGTATGCCACTGACCATCGCTGATGATTTTTATCTGACGATAAGTGGCGAGCGTCAGGTCACCCGCTCAGACATCCCGAACTACCAGTCGCGTAATACACGCTGGCTGGCGTCATTGACTAAATCATTCAGTTTCTGAGGAGCAAATTCGTGAAATTACGACATACGTTGATGTTTGTTCCGACGCTGCTGAGTCAGGCTATCTGGGCTGAGCAGATAGGCCATGCGGGCGTTCTTGCAGGCCTCAGAGGTGAGGTTCAGATCTATCGTGCCGAAGATAGCTTACGAGCGACCGGCGGCGATCCTGTGTATGTAGGCGACAGGATTATTTCTGACGGCGGGCAGCTTTTTCAGTTACTGCTCAGAGACGAAACAACCTTCACCTTCGGTGCCGGCAGTGATGTATCGCTGGATGAATATGAGTACAGCGACAGCGAACACAAAGGTCACCTGCTGCTGACTCAGCGCGCAGGGCTAATGAAGTTTGCCACCGGAAAGATTGCCGATGGTACGACCGGAGCGTTTCGCATTAATCAGCCGAATACGCAGATTGCAGTGCTGGGCACCATGGGCGTTACAGCTATTCTGACCAGCGAAGAAGCCTCGACATATTTCCCTGACATCAGTCTTCCAGAAACAAATGACGCGGTTAACTATGCGGCTTTGATGGGCCCCGGCCCCCTTGCCTCACGTATTACCTCAACCGGTACTTTTGTAGTCACAGCAGGAGAAACCAGCCTTACCGTTAATCAACCGGGCGGCAGCGTACTGACGGCAGGCAATTCTGAACCCGTCTTTTTTGTGGCACCTCCTCTGCTGCTGTTTACGGCTAAGTCAGACAACGACGACAAAGAAGCTGGTAGCTCGGAAAGCAAAGGCTCAAACAATGATTCTGCAGAAGATGTGGCTCGTACAACTAGCGATTCGTCATCGTTACGCGAGTTACCGACCATCCAGGCAAAGTCGTTTGAGCAAGAGGCACCAGCTGGCTCTCGCATGTCAGGCTCAAGTACATCAGCTCAGCGCGGGGCCGATTCGCCGGCGGCGATACGAGATATTCTGAGCACTCAGCGCATGCAGGAAATGATTCTGCGGATGGAAGAGACGTTTGGCGTACCTGAAGAATTCTCGTCAGGTTCGGTGACTGTTCCGACACTGCCGGGCGATACCGTTACTGAGACCATCACCGATCCGATTATTGATCCCATTACAGATCCAGTAGTTACTGACCCTGTAGACCCGGTTGTTGATCCAATCGAACCTGAGCCAATTGAACCAGAGCCGATAGATCCGTCGCCTGTGAATCCAGATCCTGTAGAACCTACCCCTGTAGAACCTACCCCTGTAGATCCAGTAGTAATTGAACCTTATGACCCGGGTTTTGATCCCGGCGGCGGTGTGATGTGCCCGGGTGATCCGGAATGCCCCTGAAAAGATAACCATAAAAAAAGGCCACGCAATGCGTGGCCTTTTCTATGGGCTGCACTACGCCTTACGGCGCAGTGGTAGTAGTGTCAGCCGGTGGTACCAGCACCTGCAGGAAGTCCAGGAAGCTCTGAACCTGACCCATCAGGTTAGGGTTGGCGTTAGTGTACGAGCGCTGTGAACCATCTACAAAGCTCAGCAGCAGACCGTCCTGACTGTTACCCAGGTGGGCAGTCGCAACGTGGGTTTCATCTGCATAGATGTAACCAGTTGCACCAGACAGGAACAGCTGCATCGCGTTATCTGTGCTGTTCTCTTTGCTCACAAACACTTTACCTTCTGGCGTCAGCGTCATGATGTATTGACGGTTACCAGCAGATGGATCCTGAACCGTAGTCGTTACCGTACCGCTGTACGACAGACCGGTTTCTACTTCGGCAACAATCGCGTCCCACTCTTCGGTAGTCAGCACTGGTGCTTCTACCGTGGTATCGATCAGGCTCAGGGCGTACTGCTTAGCCACGTCAACAACCGGACCCAGGCCTTCAACGTTGGCGTTCGTCACAGACAGTGTTGGTGGTACACCTACGTTGTCTTTGAGGTTCGCGCCAGTCAGGAAGCTGGTGTCGTCAATCTGCAGACTGAACATCGGTGTACCGCTGACAGAGTTCAGTGTTTCATTCCACAGGTTTGTACGGTTAAACGACGTCACTTCGAACAGGAATACAGACGCATCCTTAGAAGTATCTACCAGGCTTTCGCGGTCGAATACAAAGAACATATCCATACCGGTCATTCTGTACGTACCCAGGCCACTCTGACTGCTGATGCTCAGGTTACCCGTCAGGCCAACCTCCAGAACAATTTCTGCCAGCAGATCCTGCATTGCGTTATACGCTGCGGATCCCTCGGTACCGATATCGGTGTAGGCAACTGCGTTCAGATCTTCAAATGGTGCCATCAGATCTGCACGGCTATCCGACACATTCAGTACCAGACAGAAGTTGTTCATGTTCATGGTAGCTACTGTGTTGCTGATCGTACCGGAGAAGCACATCGGCAGAGGACCGGCAACAAAGTCGTAGTTACTGAAGAGAACACGACGACGGCCGCCCAGCATTTCACGGATATCTTCGATGCGTGCTGTTACGTTGAAGGTCTGGCCGTTCGCCGAACCAGTTACGCGCAGCGTACAGGAGTCATCACCGTTGTAGCCTTCACACGCACTCAGCGTAACGCTCAGAGATTCGTAACCAACACTCTTCTCCATATCGCAGGTGTAAGGAATGTTATTCATCTGAGGTACACAGAGTGCGGTCTTAAGACCATAACCCAGTACTTCGAACAGACCATTCACCATTTCAGCACTTTCTGTCTGAGCTGCTTCGTCAACATACAGCCAGCCAAGATCACGATTAGTAGTATCACCCATCGCTTCTTCTGCTGCCTGCGCGTCGTCCATATAGGCACCCACGACATCAATCGGAGCCAGTGCACGAGCGAACAGTGCCGCATCGAAGCCGGTTGATTCAGCAATGGTAGTTACGTTGCGGCACTCAGAACGATCCAGATCCGGATTGTCTGTCACCAGACAGATCGAAGGATCAGTCATTTCTGGAGTCCAGCTGGTTACCAGGGCATCGAAGCCGGCAATCATGCTATCCAGGCTACCGTCGTTCAGGTAGTTACCGACTGTCTTAGCGCTTGCTACGAAGGTATCGAAACCGGTGTAGCTGATCATGGTGATTGGCTCCGCAGTATCCGGATCAGTAAGACCCAGTGTGCTCACATCCAGCTCACCAGACTTCAGCGGCATCTGACCACCCAGCAGGCCAAAGATCAGACCGATGTTGTCGGTGACAGAATCGATCGGTAGTGAAGCAACAATTGCTGTCTCCTGCAGGCTTGCTGCGAAGATTGCATGACGCATCACATCGAGGTCAGTCGCAAGCGCATTGCTGCGCTCGAAGCTGTCAGTCAGATCGATCATACGATGATGGACGTAGCTCTCGTTCGCGAAGCCGAACAGTTTCGCCAGACGCTTGTGAGTCAAGGCTACGTTATTGTCATCCAGCACCTCAGGGAATGCCTGCAACCAGGTTGCTGCCATATGCGTCATCGGAGTCACTGCGATAGTGCCTGCGAAGCTGCCACCTGAAACGATGGAATCCATCACCATATCAACAGCCGGTGCACCACTCTCACCGAATACTGCTGGTGGAGAGATCAGACAGCCACTTGGCGTGTCACATACCATCTGAGTATCAACAGTGGTCGTTACTCGGATACGTACCGGCGCAGACTGAGTACCCAGATCGAAGCCGTAGTAACCATTAGCGTCAGTGGTAGTAGTACCAATCACATTCCAGCTGTGATCGCCGTTTACATCCAGGCCTGTGTATACAGCAGCCTCGACAACAGCATCAGACAGTACACCTTTCACAGCGCGACCATTAACTGCTGGCGCTGCCGTAACAGTAATATCGAAGCTCTGAGTAACGGCAGCGCTACCGTCAGTTGCTTCCACAGCCACAGCAAAGGTACCTGCAGTGTCCGGAATCCAACGGATTTCCCCCGCAGAACTCATGGTCATACCCGCCGGAGAAGTCGTCAGGCTGTAGCTGATCGCATCACCTTCAACATCCGTTGCGGTTACGTCGTAGGCGTAAACCTGATATTGAGTCGCAGAAGTATTCTCAGTCGAAGTCACTACTGGTGCATCGTTCACAGCGACCACGGTTACGTTCACGGTACTGATACCGCTAGCGGTTCCATCACTTACCTCAACGGTAAAGCTGTCGCTGCCGTTGAAGTCAGGTGAAGGGGTATACGTAAACTCGGAACCAGTCTGAGTAATGATGCCTTCAAGTGCACCCGCTGCAGTCCAGGTCAGAGGATCATTATCTGCATCAGTGGCAGTAAACGTCAGTGAGCCTGAGGTATCTTCGTTAACAGTCAACGTTACTGAGCTGCCTTCATTAATTACAGGCAGGTCATTGATCGAGTTAACCGTCACGCTTACCACGATGCTGTCAGACACAGTGCTGTCAGACACAGTGACTTCGAAGCTGTCTGGACCGTTGTAGTCAGGAACAGGTACGTAGGTCACAACACCCGTTGCATCCACAGCGACACCACCATGGCTGGCAGAGCTGCTGATGCTCCAGGTCAGAGAGTCACCATCGGTATCGGTTGCAGTCAGGTTCAGAGTTGCGCCTGCGGAGTCTTCATCCAGTGTAAGCGTGGTGCTCGCGCCCTGATCGATCACAGGGGCAGAGTTCACCGCTTCAACCGTTACATTCACAACGATGCTATCAGTCAGATCACCATCAGAAACCTGAACGGTGAAGCTGTCAGTGCCTGAGAAACCTGCTGCTGGCGTGTAGCCGACTGCTTTGCTATTACCCGTACCGGTCACAGACGCAGTACCGTTAGTTGCAGCAGAAGTTACGCTCCAGTTCAGCTCAGTCGCAGTATTGTCAGAGTCAGTTGCGTTCAGAGTCAGCGCAAAGGCCTGTGGGCTACCGTCTTCAGACATTGTCACGTCTACACTCTCACCCTGAGTAATCACAGGCGCATCGTTCACAGCAGTTACTGTGATAGTGAAGCTCTGCGAAACATTCACACCGCCATCGTTTACCAGCAGTGTAACGTTTGCAGAAGTCACATGCTCTTCTGGCGTCCAGGTCAGTTCGCCGGTAGCAGTGTTCACTGTCATAGATTCTGGGGCAGTACCCACGTTCCAGCTCAGCGTGTCATTTTCAACGTCAGTTGCTGCAGGCAGGTAGGTATAAACCTGACCTTCAGTTGCCACCAGCACTGCTTCTGAAACAATCACTGGCAGATCGTTCACTGCAGCCACAGTCATGGTTACAGTGATGGTATCTGTCAGTGCGCCGTCACTTACCTGAACAACAAAGGTATCGGTACCGTTGAAGTTAGCATTCGGTGTGTAGCTCACGGTCTGGCTGTTGCCATTACCCGATACTGCTGCACTGCCGTTCGCTGCTGCAGACGAAATGCTCCAGCTCAGGGTGCCGCCATCAACATCAGTCGCGTTCAACGCGAATGTCATTGCAACGTCTTCGTTAGTGCTCTGTGCTGAAGTAGCGCCTTCAGTGATCACAGGAGCATCAGCGACTGGAGTCACAGTGACATTTACCTGAATCGTATCTGTCGCAGAATTGTCACTGACCTGAACAGTGAAGTTGTCGCTACCGTTGAAGTCGGCATTTGGTGTATAGCTCACATTACCATCGACAACAGAAGCAGTACCGTTAGCGGCGGCTACAGTCACAGACCAGGTCAGCGCATCACCATCGAGATCCGTTGCTGTCAGCGCCAGGGCACCTGCAACATCTTCAGCGGTCGTCAGCGTTGCTGCTGCTCCCTGATCAATCACAGGTGCATCGTTGGTCGCAGTCACTGTGATAGTGAAGCTCTGAGTTACTGGCGCAGGGCCGTCAGTTACCTGAACAGTGACATCAGCAGTGGTAACACCATTCTCAGGTGTCCAGCTGATCACACCAGTCACTGAATCAATAGTCATACCCGCTGGATACACCGTGAGGCTATAAGTCAGCGTATCTCCATCAATGTCATTGGCTTCAACGTCGTAGCTGTACGCAGAACCTTCGGTCGCTGCAGTGACTGCCGTTGAAGTAATTTCTGGCGCATCGTTCACAGGCGTCACGGTGATGGTGAAGCTCTGAGTCGCATTCAGCGAAGCATCCTCAACCACTACAGTCACATCAGCTGAAGCCACACCATTTTCAGGTGTCCAGCTGATTGCACCGGTCGCAGCATCGATAGTCATGCCCACAGGCTTAGCACTCAGTCTGTACGTCAGGCTATCACCATCAACGTCGTTCGCTGCAACTGCGTAGCTGTACGCTTCGTCTTCTGTTGCAGTCAGAACCGCATCAGAGGTAATGACAGGTGCATCGTTAGCGGCATTCACAGTCACATTGATTGTGATGGTGTCAGTCAGCACGCTGTCAGATACCTGAACTACGAAGCTGTCAGTACCGTTGAAGTCAGCATTCGGGGTGTAGTTCACGACTTGGCTTGCACCAGTACCTGATACAACCGCTGAACCATGGGTTGCTGCACCGCTGATGCTCCAGGTGATGGTATCGCCATCCATATCTGTTGCATCCAGGATGATGCTGCCCATGTTGTCTTCATCGGTAGTCAGCGTAGCGCTCTCACCATCAGTGATTTCCGGAGCATCGTTCACAGGGGTTACCGCGATAGTGAAGCTCTGAGAATCCGTCAGTACAGTATCAGTTACCTGAACAGTGACGTTAGCTGTGGTTACACCGTTTTCTGGAGTCCAGCTGATCACGCCGCTCGCTGCATCAATGGTCATGCCGTCTGGCGCTTCAGTCAGACTGAAGGCCAGTGCATCACCGTCGATATCAGTTGCGTCTACGTCGTAGCTGTAGGCCACATCTTCGGTCGCTGTTGTTACTGCAGTTGAAGTGATTTCAGGCGCATCGTTAGTACCAGTCACTGTAATAGAGAAGCTCTGGTCTACAGACACAGTCGCGTCTGTCACAGTTACAGTGACATCAGCGGTGGTCACAGCATTTTCTGGTGTCCAGCTGATAACACCAGTAGCTGCATCAATGGTCATGCCCGCAGGTGCAGCGGTCAGGCTGAAGCTCAGGCTGTCGCCGTCTACGTCAGATGCATCAGCGTCATACGCGTATGCTGTGTCTTCGGTAGCTTCAGTTACTGGCACTGAAGTGAACACCGGCGCATCGTTCGCAGCGGTGACAGTGACGTTGATAACGATCGTATCAGTCGCAGTGCCGTCAGTGACCT
>JAYNJA010000067.1:0-12444 GCA_038109705.1 Thalassolituus sp.
ACCTGATCGGTAACGTGTTTGATCTCGATACCGCCATGATCAGTGGCGTGATGACCCCGCGTGACCAGATTGTCTATTTCGATCTCGAAGAAGATGCCACTTCTATTTCAGAGAAAGTGGTCGACCATCCGCATAACGACTTTCTGGTGTGCGACGGTACGCTGGATAAAATCCGCGGCTCGGTCGAGTCGAAAACGATTCTTCGATTGGTGTTGCGCGGCGAAATGACGGGCCTGCAGATGCTGAATTACAACCCCGATGTGCTGTATCTGCCAGAAACGCTGACGCTGTCTGAAGGCCTGAATGCCTTCAAAACTGCTATGCAGCCGTTTGCTGTGGTCGTTAACGAATATGCAACCGTTGTCGGCCTGATTACGGTGAAAGATCTGTTGTCAGGATTTATCGGGCAGTTGATTACCCATGAAGACGACCAGCAGATCATCCTGCGCGATGATAACTCCTGGCTGATGGACGGTATGACACCGATTGGAGATGTTATGAAGGCGCTGGATATTAATGAGTTTCCGGATCGCAACCAGTACGAAACGATTGCCGGTTTTATGATTTATCAGTTGAAACGTCTGCCACGCAAAACCGACTTCTGTATTCATGGTGGCTTCAAGTTTGAAGTGCTGGATCTGGAAGGAGTACGGGTCGAGCAGTTACTCGTCTCCCGGATATAAGGGCGGCCGTAATCTGATCTCTTCGGTTGCCCGAAATGAAGCCAAAAGCCTGATACAATGGCTCATCATTTTGGGTAACCAGACCGCAAGGACAGCATGTTCCGCTTATACCACTCCAATGACCTTGAAGTACTGAAAGAACTGCTACTGAATGAGATCCGCCAGAACCCGCCCGATGTGTTTGAGTCTGAGCAGATTCTTGTGCAATCACAGGGCATGGCGCACTGGCTGAAGCTTCAGCTGGCGGATGGTCTGGGCGTGGCGGCACAGGTCGACTTTCCGCTGCCTTCGGCCTACGTCTGGAAAGTATTCAACACCTTAAAACCTGAGCTTCCTGAACGCTCTCACTTTGAGAAACAGGCCATGGCCTGGAAGCTTATGCGTCTGTTACCCGGCCTGAAGGATGAGCCCGCCTGTGAAGGCATTGCTCGTTATCTTAAGGACGACCCTCATGGTCTGCGCTGTTATGAACTGGCACATAAAATCGCCGACGTATTCGACCAGTATCTGGTTTATCGCCCGGACTGGCTGCTGACCTGGGAGCAGGGCTCTGATGGGGCAGGTGATGAGGTAGCGGATACTGATGTGTCGGTGCATCCGTGGCAGCCGCTGGTTTGGCGTGCCTTAGTCGAAGACAGTAAAGCATTGGGCAACAGCCTTGATCACCGCGCACGCTTAACCACATCCCTTGCGGATATCGTCAGTCAGCACGGCGATCGTTTGAAGAGCATGCCAAAGCGCCTGTTTGTGTTTGGTATTGCCGCGTTACCGGGCGGCTACTGGGATGTCCTTAATGCGATATCCGGGCACATCGACGTTCATTTCTTTTTGCTGAACCCGTGTCGTAATTTCTGGGGCGATATCGTCAGTGACCGCCAGAAAGCCTGGATTCTGAAAACCAATCCGGATGCGGCCGGCTACCTTGATCGTGGTAACCCGCTGCTCGCCAGTTGGGGCCGATTGGGTAAAGACTTCTTAACGCTGGTGCATGAAACCTCTAGCGAAAGTAGCCTGCAGGATATTGAGGCGTTCACTGATATTGACCGAACCTCGCTGTTAAAAAATATTCAGGCCGACCTGCTCGAGCTGCACGATGGTCAGGCGCTGGCTTATCGCCCTGAATCGCTTAAAAACAGTACATTTAAAACAGCAGTTGCAGAAAACGACGGCAGTATTCGCGTGATTTCCGGGCACAGCCCTCTGCGCGAAGTGCAGCGTCTGCATGACCAACTGTTGTACTGGTTTAACGAAAATCCTGAGTTAAAACCCCGCGACGTCGTGGTGATGGTGCCGGATATCGATCAATACGCACCGTATATCGATGCGGTATTTGCCAGCGCACCCGAAGGCCAGCGTATCCCCTGGGCCATTGCCGACCAATCTCAGGTGCAGGAAAACCCACTGCTCGACAGCGTAATTGCACTCATGGGCCTGTTCGATAGCCGTATGCAGTTGACTGACGTACTCGACTGGCTCGACGTTGCTGCTATCAGACGTCGTTTTAATATCGATGAAAATGATCTGGAACTGCTGCGCGAGTGGCTCGAAAGCGCAGGCGTGCGCTGGGGCTTAGACGATCAGCATCGACAGTCATTGGGCTTCCCATTATTTGCGCAGAACAGCTGGCGCAAAGGTCTGCGTCAGTTGTTATTAGGATTAATGCTGCCGTCGGAAACCAACGCCCATCAGGCCGACGATTGGCCAGTATTCGCGGTAGAAGGTGGCGCGGCTGAACTGCTTGGGCAGTTAATGGCAGTGATCGATCGGCTTGATCATTGGCGGGAATTTCAGTTGCAGCCGCACAGCGTGGATGACTGGATGGCAGCAATTCCGCAACTGTTAGCCGACCTCTACGAGCCAGATCTCGATGAGGGCGTGCAGCTACAGCGTGTGCGTGATGCACTGTTACGCTGGCAGGAAGAATTACACGACGCCGCCTTCAATGATGATTTATCACCTCAGGTAGTACGCAGCTGGTTTAATGAACATTTGGGCCAGCAGGGCGGTTGGCAACGTTTCTTAGCCGGGCCAGTGAACTTCTGTACTCTGATGCCGATGCGTTCGATTCCGTTTAAAGCGGTGTGCCTGCTTGGTATGAACGATCAGGATTATCCGCGTCAGGTTACGCCCGTCGGGTTTGATTTAATGGTGCAGGGGCGTGCGCGCCGTGGCGATCGTTCGCGCCGTGAAGATGACCGTTATCTGGTTCTTGAGGCACTTTGCTCTGCGCAGGAAAAGTTCTACATCAGTTATCGTGGTCGCGATGCGCGTGAGAACCACGAGCTACAACCGTCGGTACTGGTGAATGAACTTCTGGATTATATTGGCGATGCTTATTGCTTAGCAGGCGATGAGAAACTTCCGGGTAAAGACAGCCGTGCGCGTATTCGCCAATGGATAATTGAAGAGTTACCCCTGCAGCCATTCAATCGCCAGACGTACGAGCCGCAACACCAGCATGCAGTTCGGGGTTTTCATAAACTCTGGGCAGACGTCGCCAATGCTGATCACAGCGATACAACACAGGTGCCGTTTTATCAGCAGCCAGTGTCTCTGCCAGAAGAGTTTAATATCCGCCAGATTCTCTGGTCAGATATTAAAGAATCTCTGTTAAAACCCGCTGACTTCTTCCTTAAGCGCCGCCTGCGCTTAACACCCGATATGTACATGACTCAGGTGCGTAATGAAGAAACTTTCACGCCGGACGGTCTGGAAAACAGCATAATTAAAAGTCGCTGGATGCAGCAGCAACTCTCGCCAGAATCATTGGCCACGCAGGCATTTGCAGAAAGAGAGCAGGCACTGGGTCACTTACCGGTCAATGCTCTCGGTGAAATCTATGCGTCGCGTATTGAACAGGAGCTGACACCATTGGCCGATAGCGTGAAACGCTTTATCAGTGGTGAGCCGTTAAGTGGCAGCCTGACTGTCAGCCTGAAACAGACTGAAGCGGAAGAGAGCGCAGATATCGAAATATCTGGCGAATACAGTCAGTGCTGGAATCAACAGTTACTGTATTGGCGAGCGGGCGATCTACGCGGTGAACACATACTGAATATCTGGCTGGATCTGGTGTTTGCAGTTGCGGCTGCCCCTGATATCGCAGATACCGCCGTGCTGGTGGGTGGTAAGAAAAAGCTGGAAGAGGTGATATTTAACGCACCGACTCAGGCACAGGCCATCAGCTATGTTCGTCGTTGTGTTGTACATTACGTTGCCAGCTGGCAAGCCCCACAGACCAGTCTACCGGGAATACAGTGGGCGCTAAAAAATACCGACGAAGATGATCGCCCAGATACGCTGTTAAAACAGATTAACAACGAATTTTCTGAATTTAACCGCACAGCAACTCAGCGTTGTTATCCAGAACTGGGAGCATCACTGCTCGCCGACGGCACGGGCGAGGCGATAAATATTTGGTTAGAGCAAAATGACTGGATCTGGCAATTACCCGAACAATGCCTGCAGACTGAGGGAGAGCCGTCATGAATAAACTCGATATTCATACTTTCCCGTTGTTTGGTCAGTCGCTGATAGAGGCCAGTGCTGGTACCGGTAAAACCTACACCATTAACCAGCTATACCGCAGGCTGACTCTGGGGCACGGATCTGATCGTCAGGGTTCTTTGGGGCGTTTGGGCTGTACCGATATTCTGGTGGTGACCTTTACTAAGGCTGCAACCGAAGAACTGCGGGGGCGCATTCGTGCCGGTCTGCGAGACGCATTTGAAAATCTGTTGGCTGCAGAAAATGATGTTAACGCGATGCCCGATGCAGATATTCAGCAATGGGTAAGCAGTATTCAGCAGGAGCAGGGTACCAGCCTAGAAGAGCTGCAAACCTGGCTGCAGTTAAACCTGGCGCAGATGGATGAAGCTGCGATTTTCACCATTCATAAATTTTGTGCGCAGATGCTGAAGCGCTATGCGTTTGATAGTGGTGTCGGTTTTAACCTCGCCTTAGAAGTTGAGGGCGAGGAATATCTGCGTCGTGCCTGCGAAGATGTCTGGCGCCAGATCTGTTATCCACAGAATCGCGATGTCTTAGAATTTATGACATCGCGTTTTTCTGGCCCTGTTCATCTTTTCACTTACTTCCGTAGCTGGATGAGTAAGCCGTCGATCCGGACTAAGCCTGACTTGCAGGTTGAGTTTGATGAACTTTGGGATCAATTTCACCAGACCTTTGATGATGCGAAAAACCTCTGGTTTCTGTTGGGTTCTGACAACATCGTAAAAACCATTACTTCAGCAGATATTGATAAGCGCAGCTACACCTCGAAAAATCTGCCGAACTGGATGAACCAGGCCGGTGATTATTTTGCATCGGGTAACCCAATTCCTGTGGCTGGCAATCTGAGTCGGTTCGGCACTGCGATGCTCACAGAAAAGACCAAATCCGGAGAGCCACCACAGCATAAGTTATTCGATAAAATTGACGAACTCGTCGAGCTGAACCAGCAGATGTCACTGTCACTGGAGCTGATGTGGTTCAGGACGATTTACAAGCGGTATATTGATCTTCTGGAACAAGCGGCGGTGATGACCAGTGATGATCTGCTACGGTTGCTGGATAACGCCCTCCGTTCTGAGCGCGGCGACGAACTGGCAGCGCAGATCCGTCGTTTATACCCGGTCGCTATGATCGACGAATTTCAGGATACCGACCCGATTCAGTACCGTATTTTCAGTCGGATTTATCCTGCGTATACAGATTCAGATTCAGATACCGATACCGATACAGACACAGATATAGATAAAAAGCCCGGCCATGGTCTGATTATGATCGGCGACCCGAAGCAGGCGATTTACGCGTTTCGAGGTGCCGACATCTTTACCTACATGCAGGCAAGCAAAGAGATTCCGCCAGAGCGACGCTTTACGCTTGATACTAACTATCGAAGTGACAGCCGCCTGATTCAGGCAACTAATAACCTCTGGCAGAACCGTGAAGCGCCGTTTGTCTTTGAAGACTCTATTGATTTCTATCCCGTAAATGCGGGTGGACAACACGATAAGAAAGCACCGGTCTGGCAGAGCGCTATTCCGACCGAGGCATTGCAGTTATGGATCTCCAACGAAGGAGCGGCTGGCGAAGAAGAAAACAAAGCCGCAGCCATGCAACGTGTTGCCGAAGAATGTGCGTCGCAGATTTCGTCGTTAATGGCGGGGGCCGCTGTGTATCCCGCAGCAGCTAAGAAGGGAAGTAAGAAAACTCGTACGGCAAAAGGCGGGCAGCCCGTCGAAGCCGGTGATATCGCTGTGCTCGTATATTCCCGTGCTCAGGCTAAAAAGATCCGTGATGCACTGACGGCACAAGGCATTGGCAGCGTATTCTTAACCCGCGACAGTGTGCTCGATTCAAACGAAGCATGGGATCTGTTGGCCATGCTTGAAGCCATTGCACATCCGGGCAATGAGGCGGCAGTGCGCCGCGCAATTGCGACACTGACGTGGGGGGCGACGGCGGATGATCTGGTAGCAATGCAGAATGATGAAAGCCGCTGGGAAGCCCAGCTCGCCGCCATGCATGAATACCATCAGATCTGGCAGCGCCGTGGCATTATGGCCATGTTGATGCAATGGCTCGAAGACGATGAGCGGGCAGTGCGCCTGAGAAAGCTCGACGATGGCGAACGGGTATTAACCAATATCCTGCATCTGGGTGAAATGCTGCAGGCGCAAAGCCGTAAAGTGCGTGGTCATCAGGCGTTGATCCGTTGGTTCAGCGAACGTATCGATCCCGATGCCGGCCGGGGTGAAGAAGCGCAGCTACGTTTAGAAACCGATGATCGTCTGGTGAATATTGTCACCATTCATAAATCGAAAGGGCTTGAGTATCCATTCGTATTCTTGCCATACCTCTGGGCAGACAGTGCGAAGCCAAAAAATCAGAGTACCGAAACGATTTACTACAACGGGCGTGAAGTCGTTCGTGATCTTGCACCGGATGAGAATGCGAAAAAACGACAGCAAGAAGATGTGTTAGCGGAACAGATGCGTCTGCTTTATGTGGCGCTGACCCGCGCAAAATTCGGCTGTTATATCTGGCTGACTAATGCCATGGCCGGGCGCGGTAAAGCTAAAAAGCCGGTGTGGCTGGATTCTGCCCTGGGATACCTGCTCAATACTGAATCCACCGCAGAGATTAATATCGCTGGTATGTACAGCGGAGAGCTGCCCGAGTGGACGGTCGCCGGCCAGGCAGAGTTAAACGTCCCACCGCCTCCCGTGGCTGCAGCCACTAATCAAGCGCGCTGGCGCGATCATTGGCGGGTGGGCAGTTACAGCCAGCTTGCCGCGCATTCATCCCATGCTGCACATAATGCAGAAGCCGCCTCAGCCGATCTTGGGCACTATTTCGATTGGGAAGCCGGAGTAAATGCACCTGCTGCTTCAGGGGCTGATTCTTTACCTTTAGCGCTACGATTCCCGAAAGGTGCGAATCCGGGCACTTGTTTACACGCGATTTTTGAACACTGGGACTTCCACGATAAAGATGCACTGATTGACGTCTGTGAGGCCCAGCTCAAACTTTATGGGCTTCAGGACGAGCCTGCACAGGAAGTCGCTGACTGGATCGAGAGTATCGTTCATCAGCCGTTAGCCTTGTATGACACAACGCTTTCCCTGAAAGATATCGAGCCCGCCGCACGCCTTGACGAAATGGAGTTTTATCTTCCTGTTGGTCAGCTATCAGCCAGCGATATTGATGCTTTATTGGGCGGTGATAACCGCTTCAGTTTTGAGCCGCTTACCGGTTATCTGAAAGGCTTTATCGATTTGATTTTTGAGTGGCAGGGGCGTTATTACGTCGCCGACTATAAATCGAATCATCTGGGTGACGACTGGCAGAATTACGTGCCGTCTGCGTTAAGAGAATCAATGAAAGACCACAGATACGATCTGCAGTCGTGGATCTATATGCTCGCATTGGATCAGCTGCTCAGCCGCCGACTGCCCGATTACCAACCCCAGAAACATTTAGGCGGCAGCGTTTATTTTTATCTGCGCGGTATGGGCAATCATTTCACCGCCGAAGGTGAACATGCTGACCCGGATGCAGGCGTATGCTTTACCCCTGTCAATGCGGAAGCGCTACGCCATTGGCGTAAAACCATTCTTCCGAACTCGACGGATACGTCAGGGGAGGTATTGGCATGAGTACGACAATGACCATTACCTCTGTAATTGAACATTGGCTGGCGGAAGAAAAGATCCGCCCGATTGATTATCAACTGGCAAAGCAGGTAGGCGAGTGGGAGCGCCAGGCCGGTACAACAAATGACGAGCTGATAACGGCGTTAATGCTAACCGCCTGTGCAGCAAGCTACGCACTGGGCCGGGGGCAGGTGTGTCTTGATTTATCCCATTGGCCCGCCGCGCTGACAGTTGGATCGACTCCTGATATTTCAGTATTGGCCGAGTGCCGGACTGTGTGCACGCCAGATACTATTGATGCCTCGGCGCTGCTGGTATTGCAGGGCCAGCGTGTCTATTTAAATCGCTATTTTCAGTACGAGCAGTCGGTTCTTGAACAGATTCGTAAGCGCCTGACACCGCTGGGCGTTGATGCCAGCCCGCAGCTGGCTGAGACCCTGAGTACATTATTTCCGCAAAATGGAGAAACCGACTGGCAGGCAGTAGCGGCGGCAACCGCCTGTCTGCAGCCTTTGTGTGTGATTACCGGCGGGCCGGGTACCGGTAAAACTACCACAGTGACGAAATTACTCAGTGCGTTGCTGAGTGAAAATGAACATCTGCGCATCGCTCTTGCGGCACCAACTGGTAAGGCAGCGGCACGTATGACCGAATCCATCCGCCAGGCGCGCGAAAAAGGTGGTTTACCTCACGCTGATGGGATTCCATCGACCAGCTTTACTCTCCATCGTCTGCTTGGCTGGAGTTCGCGTGGCTTCCGTTATCACAGTGAGCGATGGTTGCCGTACGACTGTGTGGTCGTGGATGAAGCATCCATGATCGACCTGCCGATGATGGCGCATTTGCTGAGCGCTCTGGCACCCACTGCACGCCTGGTGTTGCTGGGCGACCGCGATCAGCTGGCATCGGTAGAAGCGGGAAGTGTGCTTGCGGATTTATGTGATGCTGGCGTCGAGCATGGGGTGACTGCGCCATTTGCAGAGCGGCTGCAGCAACTGACCGGTTGTGATCTGAGTGGTCATGTCGAAGCCGAAGTTTCGTTGATGCAGAACGCCATGATGCAGCTGCGCAAGTCACACCGCTTTGATGAGCACAGTGGTATTGGTGCGCTGGCTCGCGCGGTCAATCAGGGTGATCAGAATAGCGCCGAACGGGTGTTCGGTGACGTTGGCTTCAGGGATGTTTTGCGCTTGCCTCAAGACTCGGAAGAATGGCAGCGTTATGTCGTTGAGGGGTATCGCCAGTATTGTGAACTCATTGCCAATAAGGCCTCGCCAGAATGGATACTCGATGCCTTTGATCAGTTTCAGGTATTGGTGGCTCTGCGCAACGGGCCGTTCGGTGTTGAGGAAACTAATCGCCGGATTGAGCGTCTGCTTAACAGGGCAGGCCTGTTATCGGACACCGGTCAGAACTGGTACTCAGGTCGGGCCATCATGATTACCCGTAACGATTATGACATCGGGCTTTATAACGGTGATATCGGTATTATGATCCGCCATGAAGATCAGGACAGAGTGGTCTTCCGTGATACGGATGGCGGCCTCCGTTTCCTGTCGCCGGGTCGATTGCCCAGCCACGAAACCGCATTTGCGATGACGGTTCATAAAAGTCAGGGCTCGGAGTTCGCCGAAGTGCTACTCATGCTGCCGGCCAGATGGCAGCAGGTGATCACCCGCGAGCTGGTTTACACCGCATTAACGCGGGCGAAAAAGAAATTTATCTGTCAGGCAGGAGACGCCTGCTGGAATACCGCATTGAATACCCGCACAGAGCGCGCCAGTGGTTTGCGTGATCAGCTCTGGGTTGAGCAGAACAGTTAATAGTTTGAGGCAATATGACGGCAGACAAAGCCAGTAAAAAGAATGCAAAGGCAGCAAAGAAGTATCCGCATAAACCGCGCCCCAAAACTTCGCGTTGGTTGAAAGTGCCGGCCATCACGGTGGCGGTGCTCGTATCTGTCTATGTGCTGATTTTCTATGTCGCCCCCTTCTTTGCCATGCGCTACGCGGAGCAGTGGTATGCCGAGCAAGGAGAGGGACAATCACTCTTTATCGGTGGTTGGACACTATCCCCGTTTACAGGTGAGGTAGAGCTGCGCAATGTCGAAGCCGCATACCCGGTCAAAGGGCAGAAAGCGCACGTTGGAGCAGAATTTGTTGGTATCAATATCAACCTGTCAGAGCTGTTTGGAAAAACCATCCATGTGCAGTCTGTGGGTGTTCGCGGGCTCACCTTCCGTGGCGTACAAACAGATGAAGGCCTGTCATTAGCCGGTATCGACTTACCGTCATCTGGCGCTGGCGATCCTGGTGTAGATCCTGGTTCCGATGCGTCAGTTTCTGAACAGCCTGCCGGGCAGGAAGACGTAGAAGGTGAAACCGACGGCAAGACGGAGTCGGCGAGTGGCCCTCTTCCTGAAGGCTGGACGGTTCGCGTTGATGATATCGCACTGATCGATGATCGTGTTCGCTGGGAGCAGAGTGGCCTGACAGTGGCTGTGAAATTGTCCAGGCTCACAACTGGCTTGTTCGATTCCTCCCAACAAAATGCAACCCCCGTGTCTTTGGATATCACCCTTGAGGAATTACTGCTTGAGTTAGGCGAGGAAACTTTGCGTCTGAATAAAGCGGTGACACTGACCTTATCTGGTGAGGCTGACTCATTACTCACGAACCCGGCGATTAACGGGGATATTTCTTTGTCGTCGCTGGATCTTGATGTTCCGGGAATCGACAAAGTCGAGTTCAGTGCTCTTGATATTAAGGGCGCAAGTTTCGCCATGAGTGAATCAGGTATGGTCGCAGGCCTGAAGAAGTTGGTATTGAAAAATGTTCGGGCTGAATTACCGGATGACGAGAAGGCACAGTTCGATCAATTACTGATTTCATCGGTGAAATGGCGGGCAACTGAAGATGACGTTGCTATCGGCTCAGCCACATTGGAGGGTGTTGCCGGTAATCTTGCTGGCTTCCCGGAACTCGGCCTGCAGAAACTTTCACTCAATAAAGCGAAGGTGAGCAAACTAAGCTCCGCACCTGATGCCGAACTGGCAAGTGCGGGCCTTGAAGGACTAAGGGCAGTACATCCTGAGGCCGGATTGCTGACACTTCAGGCACTGAATGTAGCATCGGTGAATGCCAATGCAGAAGCACAGAACGTGGGCACGTTGAGTGTTGATGGTATTGAAATAATGCCACCGCAAGGAGAGCAACCCTTGGTGTCGCTGGCGCATTATGAAATTGCAGATATCGCGGCCACACCTGAGAGCTTCAAATCAGGCGTGCATAAATTCTATGGTTTATTTGCCAATGCAACGCTTCTAGAAGACGGCACGTTAAAAGATGTGCCGGCAGCAGCGGAAGGTTCTTCAGATAGTGAAGTTGCATCAGACATTGAAGCTACACCAGCAAATGAAAAAATGGGTGCAGACGATGCTGATTCGAATGGTCCCGCTGCAGCTTTCCGTGTACAGATTGCAGGAATTGAACTGATTGAGCCGGAATCTGAATCATCAACGCCGGTTACCGGGTTTAAATTTACCGACCAGTCGGTGTCGCCTAACGTAACAACCAACGGCCGGGTGCTCACACTTAAAACCGGAGCGATCGACTCTGCCGATCTTGAGCAAGGCATCGATCTCGAACTGGTACTCGCTCTTGACGAATACAATCGCATTACGACAAAGGGAAGGATGGGTCTGAAAGGCGACTATCCCGAAGGCAATATCGACCTGGATATTGAGCAACTTAACCTTGTGGCGTTTAACCCTTACGTTGTTAAAGCGATGGGCTATCGTATTAAGAAAGGTATGCTCGGCGTAGACTCCACCATCAAAATTACCGACGGTCAGCTTGGCGGTAAGCTTGTGATTAATCTGAAAAACAGCAAGTTTGAGCCAGCGGATGAAGAAACCATTGATCGTTTGAGCAAACAGATTTCTATGCCGGTAGATACGGCTCTGTCTGTACTGCGGGATGACAACAACAACATCCGTATTGAGGTACCGCTGTCGGGTGATATCAGCTCTCCAGATGTTGGTATCAACGATGTAATTAATCAGGTCACCCGCAAAGCACTGAAAGCAGCGACTCTGTATTACCTCAAGCAATCTATGGTGCCTTACGGTCAGCTGATCAGTATCGCTTCATTCGCCTCTGATCAGATCTTTGCAATTCGTCTGAATGACCTTGAGTTTGAAGAGCAGCAGACAGATCTGACAGATAAGCACAAAGAGTATCTGGATACAGTAGGCGACATGATGTCGAAGAAAACAGAACTGGAACTTCAGGTCTGTCCGGTAGCGAGCGAGAAAGAAGCGACCGTGTGGGGCGATAACTGGGCGATCGAAGTTGCTAAACGTTCGGCTAACGTAAAGGCGTATCTGGCGGGCCGAAAAGACAACAACGATAAGTCACTGGCGGGGCGTATCACCCTCTGTACACCATCGAAAGATGACAAGGCTGAGGTGATTCTGGGGGTATAACCCCCGGAGGCCTCGCGAGGTATCAGCCAATAAAAAAGCCGCAACATTACTGTTGCGGCTTTTTTGTGTTTGGTAGGACTACCCAGATTCGAACTGGCGACCTCTACCATGTCAA
>JAYNJA010000068.1:0-324 GCA_038109705.1 Thalassolituus sp.
GGGCTGAAACAGATCCGCCGCAATAAAAAGATTTCTCGAGCTGTATATTCCGGCGCTGGTGGCCAGCAGAAAATAGCTGATCCCAGTGAGAATAAAACCGGCTTTGGCCAGATTCAGATTCCCGGGTAGCCAGACCAGAGTACAGATCAGCAGACCAATGAAGGAGGCAGTGACCTGAATCCAGAAATCACTGTTGAGATCACTCAGTTGTCGTTTTTCCGGCTTGAGTATGTGTTGACCCGTAGCTGTCTCAATGCGGAGGACACCGGATTCGAGCGCGTTTGCCAGCTGGTCTATATCTGCAAACAGCCGATTAAGTTCGGA
>JAYNJA010000068.1:334-12253 GCA_038109705.1 Thalassolituus sp.
AGGCGGGCAGAGATCGGCCAGGCCATTGAAACGCGATGACAGTTTCGGGTCCGGCTTTGCCCGTTGTCTGTATTAAGAGCTGCTCAGGAGCGTAGATAAATCGCGCAGACGTTGTCGGTAACGATAGAGCAATCGTAAAAACAATAAGTGTCATCACTACCGGTAACGCGATACCGATAAAAATGCGAGACCTGAGAGATAGCATGCTTTTCCTTGCCTGATCCGGGCGTACTGACCCCACTTTGTGGGGGTTATCCTGTGAAAGGCTCTGTGGCATTGTGTGAGTGAACAGGGCGGCTGGCAATAGGGCGAAACAGGACGAAGTTATGAACCAGGTACTGATCATTGAAGATATACCCGAGGTGGGAGACTGGTTACAGCATCAGGTCGCACGTGTCTTTCCGGAAGCCGTAATTACCCGCGCTGCGTCTGTGAATGCAGCGTTGCAATGTATGACTCAGGTCGAACCGCAACTTGCATTGATCGATCTCGGTCTGCCCGACGGCGATGGTTTAAGCGTACTGCGGGAACTGAAGCGTCAGCGCCCTCAAGCCTGCTGTGTTGTAACCACTATTTTTGATGATGCGGGGCACCTGTTCCCGGCATTACGGGCTGGTGCCGATGGTTATCTTCTGAAGGATGACGATGAGACTGATTTCGTCACAGCACTTGAGGGCATAGTCGCTGGTCGTCCACCGCTTTCTGCGTCAATGGCGAATATGATGCTGCGCCATTTTTATCAGCCTGCAGCTCAGAATATCGAGTTGACCCGTCGTGAAGAAGACATGCTGGTGCTCGTTGCCAATGGTTACAGCGTGAAAAAAGCAGCAGAGACATTGGGCATTTCGGTGCATACTGCCTCGGGATATTTAAAGACGCTCTATCAGAAACTGCAGGTGACAAACCGGGCAGAGGCTGCGATTAAAGCCGTGAATATGGGCCTTGTTCATCCCGAAGATTCGTTCTGAATGCTCTACTAGCGGGTGTTACACCCCCCTTTTGTGGGGTACCCGTCCGATCTTTTCCGCCAGACACTATGCTCCTCAGACGATAGGACGTACCGGGTTACAGGAGCACATCATGAACAAAACTCGTATATCAGCACCAAGCATTTCTGCACTTGTTCCAGCCTTCGCCGCTGCGGCGATTATCGGCGCAGGCCTGACAGGGTGCGCATCTATGGGGGGAGGCAGTAAAGAAACCCGCCTCTGGAGCAAAAACGAAGACTCGCTCGCGGGTAAAAAAGAGGTCTACCTCGGTCATGTCGCGGTGAGCTTTATGACTGAAGATAAGGGCTCGGCGACGTCTGAAAGCCCGATGTTCAGCAGTAATAACCTGTCATACGCAAAAGCCACTGTGGTGGCAAAGCTATCCGGTGTGCCGGAATCTGTCATGCAGGAAATTGCAGATGATGCCCGCGCCGACCTCGTTGCCGAACTGGAAGCCAAAGGCTTTACCGTTCTTAATTACAGCGACCTGAAAAAGCATAAAGAGTGGGAAGAAGACACCGTAGCGTCACCTTATAAGCCGTCTGGCGTGGGTGCATTTATCCGTCGCGAAGACTCCAGTACCTTGACCTTCGCTCCGACCGGCATGGATCTCTATGCGCCGGGTGCCCGCAGCCTCTGGCACCTGTCGAAGGTTGCTGATGATCTCGATATCCCTGTTATCAGTGCTAAATACACCATCCACTTTGCGTATTTTGGCTCAGAAACGGACTACACCGTCGATTACGCGACGCCAACGTTAGACGGAGAGCCAATCAAAACTCTCTCTGCCAGTGTCGAAATGGGGCAGGGGATTTCTGTAACGCCGTACTCGGGTATCGCGTTTGCTATTGATGGTGGTGGTACGTTCAGTGACAGCGGAAGCGTTGAGCTGCGCGATTCTGTTGTGATCGCTGGCACCTATGGCAGTAATGAGAAAACCACCTCTGGCAGCCAGAAAGCTGCGAACGCATTCAGTTCAGCGCTGGGCTTCTTCTCAGGTAAGTCGAGCAAAACTGAGGAGTTCACCATCAGGGCGAACCCTGAGTTTTATAAAGCAGGCGCAGAAATGGCTATTCACACCACCAATGACAAGATTTTTGCAGCCCTTGAACTCGAGTAAATCCCCTCTGTTTATTTGAGCTATCTGTATTAGTTTGGCTCAGGCAGAATACGCCCCCCGTGGTTCTGTCTGAGTCTTTTTTGATACATGCCTTCCCATAATTCCGCGCGACCTGCGCTGAACGCTGTAAAGGCGTTGCGCCTGAGTGAATTGGCTGCATCGCAACGGGTCTTCGTCGCCCGCGGCAGTCGGGTCAGTCGTTGTGATGATTGTATGCTCGCAGAAAAACACTGTATCTGTAATGAGCGTCCCGAGCCTTTAAACGGAGTGGCGGTGTGTCTTGTTTATTACAAAGGCGAGGTGTTCAAGCCCAGTAATACCGGACGCCTGATCGCTGATGTCGTTACGGATACACATGCTTTCTTATGGCAACGTAAATCCTCCCATCCAGACATGCTCGCTTTACTGCGTAATCCCGATTATGCGCCTGTGGTGGTATTCCCGTATGAATACGCCGAGCCAGAGCGTCAGCTACGTGATGACCCGACACTCTTCGCTTACATAGGTACCCGAACACCGTTGCTGATCTTTCTGGATGGTACCTGGCGTGAGGCCCGTAAGATGTTCCGCAGTGATTGGCTGAATCAGCTGCCTGTGATCGCCATCGAGCCGGAGCAAGCCTCCCGGTACCTGCTGCGCGAAGCCGTGCACGAGCATCAGCTAGGCACTGCAGAGGTCGCGATTCCAATTCTTCAGCGGCTGCAGCGAGTTGAAATGGCTACCTCTCTGGAGGCGTGGTTCAGCCTCTTCCGTGAGCGTTACCTGGCTGGAAAAAGCAACCTTCTCCCATCCAATACCGCCTTGCAGCAGGGCAGGCAGTCAGAAGACTGACAACGGCGGCTCTGGCGGGTACAATCGGCTTTTTTCAACCAGCCACAAGAAGCAATTCCTATGGGCCGCGCGTATCAGAACCGTAAAGAATCCATGGCCAAAACGGCCGCTGCAAAAACCAAGGTCTACTCCAAGTATGGCCGTGAGATCTATGTAAGTGCCAAGGCCGGTGGTACCGATCCATCCGGTAACCTTGCACTGCGCTCGCTGATCGACCGTGCAAAGAAGGATCAGGTTCCTTCTCACGTGATCGAGAAAGCCATTGATAAGGCTGCTGGTGGTGCTGGTGAAGACTTCGTACCGGCCCTGTATGAAGGTATTGGCCCGGGCGGTGCGATGGTGCTGATCAGCGCCCTGACCGACAACAGCAACCGTACTTTCGGTGAAATCCGTGGTGTGTTCTCTAAGTGCAAAGCCAAGCTGGGCTCACAGGGTTCTGTGTCGCACATGTTCGACCACCGCGCTATGTTCGTATTTGCCGGTGACGACGAAGAAGAGGCGCTGGAAGCACTGATGATGGCGGATGTGGATGTCTCAGACATCGACTGTGAAGACGGCATGATTACCGTGCTGGTGCCACCAACAGACTTCTTCAAAACGAAAACCGCTCTGCAGGAAATGAATCCTGAGATCGATTTCGAAGTCGAAGAAATTACTTACCTGCCGACCATGGAGCATCCGCTGTCTGGTGATGATGCCGAGCAGTTTGAACGCTTCGCTGCGTTGATGAATGACCTCGACGACGTGCAGGAAATCTACCACAACGGCGTCTTCGAATAAGATCATCGTGGATGGCGTGATGATAACGGGAGCTTCGGCTCCCGTTTTCTGTTTGGGCCCTACCAATCTGTACACCATCGTTCATGGCGATTTCTGCCAATTCTATTTATGTCATATCACTGACATATTTATCAGTCAGTCTGCGCCACCAGAAATCTGAATATTTTAATAACAGTTCTGGTGAATACGATGAAAAAGACACTCCTGCTGACCGCAATAACGGCAGCCACCCTCGTCGGTTGTGGCGGCGAAGACAACGAAAACAAGCCAGGCTATAAAGCGCTGCGTGATCTCAATATTGAGTGTGCGGATGTTGTTACTGCAGCAGAAGAAACGACCACAGGGACATTGTCTCTTTCAGTCGTTGATACCTACGTTTCAGGCAATGAGTTTGATACCTCGTCTGCTGAGATTGTTTCTTACGATCAGTGTTCTGACCGTCTGTACGTGGTAAATGCTGAAGATGCGACGGTTGATGTGTTGTCTCTGGCAGACACTAACAGCGCGCCAGCTAAGCAAGGCACTATTGATCTGGCGGTTGCAGCCACAGCTGCAGGCATCGAGATTGGTGCGGCGAACAGTGTTTCTGCGAAGAAAGGTCTGGTGGCAGTAGCGATTGAAGCTGCGACCAAACAGGATGACGGTCTCATTGCTCTCTATCGTTCAGACACGCTCGAACTGATCGGCACATACACTGCTGGCGCACTGCCAGACATGGTGACGCTGTCAGAAGACGCTCAGTACATCGTGACCGCGAACGAAGGTGAGCCAAATGGTGATTACAGCAATGACCCGGAAGGCTCAGTCACTATCGTTAACCTGAAGAAAGGTTTCTCTGCTGATAAAGCCGAAGTACATCAGATAACGTTCGAAGAATTTAATACCGATGGTAGTCGCGCTGATGAGATGCCGGCGGATGTACGCCTGGCGGGCCCGGAAGGCACCACAGTGGCGCAGGATCTGGAGCCAGAATACCTGACTTTGGATGCTGGCGCTGACGTTGCCTGGGTTGCTCTGCAGGAAAACAATGCACTGGCGCTGATCGACGTGAAAAAAGCCGAAGTAATCGGTTTTAAAGGTCTGGGCAAGAAGTCGTGGAATGAAGCGTCCGGCAACCAGCTGGATGCGTCTAACAAGGACGACATGGTAGGTAACTTTGCCAGCTACGAGCAGCTGGTGGGCCTGTATATGCCGGATACCCTGACCAGTGTCGAAATTGATGGCGAGACTTATGTTCTTTCTGCCAACGAGGGAGACGGCCGTGAGTACATCTATAATGCGACGCAGGAAACCTGTGATAACGCGGGTCATAGCTGGGACGGCGACGATTTTGAAGGCACAGCTGAATACAGCACTGAAGAAGGCGACTGCATCTCTTTCACTGACGAAGCGCGCGGCAAAGACATCGTTGATCTTGTTGCAGACGCTCACCCTCTCAAAGAAGCGCTCGACAGCAATAGCGAACTGAAGCGCATCAAAGTGACTAACGACTTCGAAAGCTATGCTGCTGGTGACGACATCGTGACCTTCGGTGCACGTTCGTTCTCAATCTGGAGCGCAGAAGGCGAGCTGGTGTTCGACAGTGGCGACATGATCGCGCAGAAGGTCTTCGCAGCCGCTGCAGACAACTTCAACTCAACAAATGATGTAAACGGTTCTGCAGATGATCGCAGTGATGACAAAGGTACCGAGCCAGAAGCCATCGAAGTGGCTGAAATCAACGGTCGTGTCTTCGCCTTTGTAGGTCTTGAGCGTCAGGGCGGCATCATGGTGTTTGATATTTCAAACCCGGAAGCACCTGAGTATCAGAGCTACCTGAACAACCGTGACTTCACCGCAGCGGTATGTACGGTAGTGAATGAAGACAGCGAGTGCGACAACGACACCTATAACTCAGCTGCTGGTGACCTTGGCCCAGAGTCTATCGACTATTTCAGTCGTGTTGGTAAGCACTTTATTGCTGTCGGTAACGAAGTGAGCGGTACCACCACTGTGTACGAAATTGCGTTCGAGTAACTGTTCGGGAAATCGTTCGGGAAATAAAAAATTAGCTGCAAAGCTATCGTCGCTTTAGCCCGGCTGGCTGTACTTGTAAGAGTGCAGTAGCCGGGCTTTTTTGTACGCTTTCTTAGTGCGGAGACTGAGGTGCGGAGACGATCAGTCGTTGTTGTAGGCGTAGTTGGTTAACTTCAGGGTAAAGCGACTGGCAGCCCCTTCGAAACCATATACCCGCATTTTGATAACAACGTAGTCGATATCATCGCCGAAGAAACTGACATCCTCGGTACTGACGACAATACTTTCATCCGCGGTACCTTCGTTCTCTGACAGGATGACATTGCCATTATGGTCGGTGACCTCAAGGTCCAGGTCTTCTGCCAGATCGGTCAGCTCGATGGTGTGATTGCCGTTATCCCAGAAGTCGATCTTGATGAAGTAATAGTCTTCTTCACCAGCGACCAGATCGCCGTATACACCAGAGCCAGAGCCCGGATGCAATTCGTTGGCAGTTTCTTCGCTGTGGTTTTCAGGCTCAGTAGCGGGTGCTTTCTGCTGAACGTAATCAGCGGCGTCTTCGCCACCACAGGCAGTCAGAATGGCGGCGGCCAGACTGGTTATTAATAAGCGTTTCATCATCACATCTCCCACGCCAGACGCACGAACGGACCGTACTGGAATACCATGTTGTCGCCAGGGCCTAACTGCAGAGCAGCTTCAGAGCCGTCATCTACAGACAATGAAGTGCCAAAAAAGTCTTCGCTATAGAAGCCCTGGAACGCCCGGCCTTCGAGGCCAAACGACAGACCGAAGTTGCTGGATGGCATGCGATACGCCGTAATAAATTCAAGGCGATAGGTAATCGACCAACCGATGCCAAACGGATCGTTGTATTCAAGGTCGAGGCCGTAATTGTCTTTTACGATCTTATCCAGATCCTGGCTGCTGTGGCTCTTCAGGGCACCGAAGATCATGTCCATGGTTAAGCCCCAACCGTAGCGGAAGCCGCCTTTACGGTTCATCGCCAGCATAAAACCGTCGCCATCGTGCATCGCAGCCTGAAGGTTGTCGACATCGAGCCAGATACCCAGCAGATCATGCTGATATTCCGGGTCGATAATGGCGTCCGGATAATTCGGCATACCGCTGTAACCACCGTCAGAGCTGGTGGTGTACATATTCAGTGTGCCCGGCTGCTGCACGTGAATGTAACCCAAACCCCAGCGGGCTGCCGGCCAGTGGTCCAGCGATTTACCTATGTTCACCTGCAGATACTTCGCGGTAAAACCACGCTCGCCGGCAACATATTTGTTGTCGAAAATTGAGCCTTCTTCCGGGGCGATATAACCCGGAGCACTGCTGGTTTCCATCCGGATAAATACGCCGCCGGCCTCTACAGCACCCAGCAGAGATTCGAGCTCTGTATCACCGTTGGCGTCGGAACGAACTGCTGCGCCGACGTTGAGTTTGAATTTAGCGTTTTCGGGTGTACGGAATTCGACGGCATGAGCAACAGCGTCAGCGAAGTTAACGACTTCTTTCAGGTCACCAACGTACTGGTCTTCGGTCCAGGTGCTGTGCTTGAAGGTGTATGAGGTGAACTTCATGTTGCGATGGTCTTCGTAGGCATTGGCCGCGGAAGAAAATACGAACGCTGAACTGAGGGCTACTGCGGAGCTGAGCGCGGATGCCAGAGAGAGTGATTGAATCTTCATTCTGCGTTCCCCTGATCAAAGTCCCATTCGAGGGTGTAGTCAGAGATCAGACCCGCGTCCCGGGTGTACACCCGGATAAAGTACAGGCCGTTGTCGTAAGAGCCACTGTTGTACGCGGCATCATGCCAGAGCTCGATCACTTCTTCGCTGGTATCAGCTGTGCGGGACCAGCTGACCAGATTGAGGTTAAAGTCATACAGCTCAATATCGGCATCGCCGGTGATGCCAGACAGGGTAACGGTCAGAGGTCCGTTGTAATCCTGAAAAATAGTGAACTTGTAGTGATCAATAGTGTTATCAGAGCTGAGGGTGGCGAGTACCGGTCTTTCTTCAGTGATGTTGTCTGCACCAAAAAAGGTATCGTTGCTGGCTTCTGACGGATCAGGCTGATTCCGCTCGCTGTCGGAGATGTCCGGATAACTATCGCAGCCAGCAAGCGAAAGGCTCATGGCTGCCAGCAGAAGGCCACTGCGGAGATGTAACATCGTACAGTCCTCTTGGTTTGGTTCTCTGCTAGCCTCCCTGCTGGCGAAAATATTTCAGAACGTTTTAGCGCCGGCGCTCACTGCGCAGGCTCTGCATCAAACGGGCGGTTTGTGGGCGCACACCACGCCATAAAAAGAAGGCTTCAGCGGCTTGCTCAACCAGCATGCCCAGACCATCAATCGTGCGCAGAGCACCACAGTTTTCTGCCCACTTGTTGAATACCGTAATCTGGTTACCGTACATCATGTCGTAGGTGGTGGTGTTCTGGTGGATGCAGGTTTCAGGAATCGGTGGCAATTCGCCTGCAAGGCTGGCAGATGTGCCGTTGATAATGACATCAAAGCTGCCTTCGACATCGGCAAAGCCGCAGGCGCTGACACGTCCGAGGTCGGCAAAGTCCGCGGCAAGCGCTTCGGCTTTACTGACCGTGCGGTTGGCAATCACGATGCCTGCAGGCTTCTGCTCGAGTAATGGCTGCAGTACGCCGCGCACGGCACCCCCAGCTCCGAGCAACAGAATACGGCGACCTTCGAGATTCACTGAGTGATTCACTGTGATATCGCGTACAAGGCCCGCACCGTCGGTGTTATCCGCCAATAAGCGGCCGTCTTCGAGGCGCTTCAGGGTGTTTACGGCCTGAGCACGTTGCGCTCGCGGCGTCAGTTCATCTGCCATGCGATAGGCATTTTCTTTGAATGGCACCGTGACGTTAAGGCCGCTGCCGCCATGCTCAAGAAAGCGCTGAACTTCTTCTTCGAAGCCATCGAGCGGGGCTAGCAGGGCTTTGTAGAAAATGTCTTCGCCGGTCTGTTCCGCAAAGGCATTGTGGATATCCGGCGATTTACTATGTGCGATCGGGTTGCCGACTACCGCATACAGGTCGGTCATCTGGTGCTCCTTACTGCGCTTCACTCAGACCCAGTCTCTGTGCGGCAGGAAATCTTTATACAGTCGTTCTTCCGGGCTGCCCGGTTCCGGGTGCCAGTCGTAATCCCAATGTGCAACTGGTGGCATCGACATCAGAATAGATTCTGTACGCCCACCCGTCTGCAGACCAAAAATGGTACCCCGGTCGAACACGAGGTTGAATTCGACGTACCGGCCACGGCGGTAGCACTGGAACTTACGTTCGCGTTCACCCCATGGTGTTGCTTTGCGACGTTCGATAATTGGAACGATGGCATCAATATAGCCATTGCCGACTGCCTGCATAAAGGCAAAACTGCGCTCAAAGTCGACTTTGCCGTCCCAGCTGTTCAGGTCGTCGAAGAACAGGCCGCCAACGCCACGGGTTTCATTCCTGTGCTTCAGGAAAAAATACTCGTCGCACCATTTTTTGTATTTCGGATAAATATCTTCGCCGAAAGGTGCACACAGGTCTTTAGACACCTGATGCCAATGCACCACATCTTCTTCAAATGGGTAGAACGGCGTCAGGTCGAAACCACCACCGAACCACCAGACCGGCTCTTCACCTTCTTTCTCGGCGACGAAGAAGCGTACGTTGGCGTGAGAGGTCGGGATGTATGGGTTTTCGGGGTGAATCACGAGGGATACGCCCATGGCCTGGAAGCTACGGCCTTCAAGCTCAGGCCGGTTTGCGGTGGCCGAGGCTGGCAGTTTAGCGCCCTTTACGTGAGAGAAGTTCACACCGCCTTTTTCTACTGTGCCATCGGTGATAACACGAGTACGGCCGCCACCGGTCAGAGCCATAGGGTTGTGGTCTTCACCGCGTTCCCATGCATCCTCAACAAACTGTGCTTTGCCGTCTACGCCTTCAATCGCGGCACAGATACGATCCTGAAGATCGAGCAGAAATGCTTTGACGGCATTAATATCACATTGGCTGTTGGCCATGGACCTCTCCTTAAATAGGGTCAGCGTTGGCAGGGCCTGCATCAGCGCAGGCGCTCACCTTCGAGTGTTCGGATTTCTGAAGGCTGGCTACGACCGCCCAATGCGCCAGGCAGCAAGCAATTCAGACCGTTCGGAAAATACTTACGTACACGTAACAGGGTACGTGCAGGTTCTTTTCCTGCGGGGTTTGCCGACGTCGATACCAATGGTCCGCATGCGTCGCACAGTGCTTTAACAACCGGATGTGCGCTGATACGGATCGCCAGGCTGTGATGTTCGCCCCGGAGCCAGGTCGGTACAGACTCATGGCAAGGCAGTACCCAGGTGACAGGGCCGGGCCATGTCTCGTTAACCTTCGCCAGATCTTCAGGGGCAAGCGGCAGAATCCAGTCTTTAAACTGCTCAAGAGATGAGCCGACCAGTACCAGCCCTTTGTGTTCCGGGCGGGATTTCAGCGTAAGGATACGGCGAACGGCGTCTTCGTCGGCAGGGTCACAGCCCAGCCCCCAGACTGCTTCAGTAGGGTAAGCCAGGACGCCACCGGCGCGGATACAGCGCACGGCCTGATGGAGGTGCCAGGGATTCACGTTGTTGTCTCGGTAGGCAGATTCAGTTGGCGAACCCTACAACAACACCGCATCCCCGGCAAGATTCAGCGCGGGTCTGATTGCAGGAGTGCTTACTGTGCTGCCAGTTTAGTCAGGAAGCCAACCGCCTGTTCAGGAGTGAACCCGGCAGGGTCAAACGCATTTTGCCCGACTTCATTGAGCAGGCGGTAGAACTCGTCGGATGCGGGTGCAAAGCCCATATCCCAGGAGCCAAAGGTAGTGGCATCTATATATTCGTAGCCAACGATAACCACGTCATCGTGGCGAGGGTCATCGGCAATGTCCAGAAACAGCTCGTTTACCTGCTCGCGGTCACCTTCGAGAGTCTGCAGAAAGTAGCGTTGGTCGTAGCAAAGCATGCCACAGATATCGATGCCCTGATTGTTCTCCCGCGCAACGGTCAGAATATCCTGGATGTCCTGAAGGCTCATGTCGCGGGTAGCGCGGCTCATGTAGGTCAGTCGGATAAGCATGTGTTCTCCTCCGCTCATCTGCAAGGTGACATATATGTCCGGTTGTTAGCCATGTGGGCCAGTCGGTCTATCCTGAGTGTAGACGCAAAAATGGAGAACCCGCTGCGATGTCAGCTTCGTTACGTCATCCGTGCCCTGATTGGGTCTTTGCAGGGAATCTGCCTACGGCGGTTCCTGATCCGCTCGCAGAAACGCTATTGTTGCCCACCAGCATGGAACCGGGCAAAGCGTCGCAGAAGTGGCTGAAAAAACATCCGGATCTGGCTGTGCTTGTTCTCGTGGTCGATACTGTGTCGGTCGACTGGATCTCTGAACTGGTCAGTTTTCTGCGCGACCGGTTGCAGAACCGCCAGACACGAATTATCTGTTTTGCTGATGCCGATGCCTGTACAGCCCTGACTGGCAAAGTCGAAGAATGGGATATTCATCGTCTGCAATCTCTGTCTGACTGGTCTGAGGACTTTGTTGTCCAGTTGGTATCAGCAGAAGGCGGGGCTTATCTGCGCAGTACCGGGCAGCGCCAACGTCGTGAAGCTGAACTGGCATTGTTGACCTGGCTGGCACGTAGCGGTCGGGATGAAGAACTTGGTATGAAGCATCTGCGTGAAGTATCAGAGTTACTGACGCGTTTGATAGGCGCGCGATCGTTGTTACTTGATGCCGACAAACATATCCTGCAGAGCTGCCCGGCCGAGCTACAGGGGCTGGAGTGGGGAGATGTTCTCAGTGCGCAGTTTACGGACTGTGACCTCGGTGATCAGCCGATTCGGGTACAGCTGAATGCAACGCTTGCGGTACACGAACGGGCGAGCGCATTACTGCCGGAGGCAGTGACCGGTAGTCTGCTGATACCTTTCCGTTGTTACGACGATATCCGGGGTTATCTGCTGGTGTTCCTGACGCCAGTGGAGTTGCAGCAGTTAGATGTGGCTACGGTTAATCTCTTGGAAAAAACGTCGGATCAATTGCGTGCGCTGACAGAGCGCCAGCAAAGCGAGCAACGTTTAAAAGTCCAGTATGAGCGCCTCCAGGAAACACTCAACCAGCTCTACAGCACCCAGG
>JAYNJA010000069.1:0-1185 GCA_038109705.1 Thalassolituus sp.
GAGTAAAGGTCATGGTATAGCCTCCGCGAAAATTCGAGCGCGGAGACTACCATAATTTGCCGTTTCAGGCAGCTGAGAGAGGTCAGTCTTCAGGTGTGTCGGTTGTTGAACCAGCGGCTGTCGCACCTGTGACTGCCTGAAGCAGGGCTTCAGGTGAAGCAATGGTTTCAACACTGGTCACCTGGTGGCCTTCCAGTCGCAGCAGGCGTACCGCGCCTGGTTCGTGCTCCCAGGTGTCGGTCTGAGCGCCGGTTGTGTCCAGCAATACCTGGTAAGGTAGTTCTTTCAGCTTAGGCAGCGTGTAGCGGTGCACCAATTCGGTTGGTTCATCGCTAAGATTTGCAACAACGTAGGCGTTGTTATCGCCAAGTACATCCTGCTCTGTACCTGCAAATGTCTTGCTGATCAGGTTTTTGCCTTCGAGGTCGCCTACGTATAACAGGTACTGAGCGTTCTGGGGGATGGCTACCGGCATGTTGTGCTGATCGCGCATGCGGATGTTGTCGGTTTCCTCGGGAGTCGCGTGCAGCATCACTGCCGTGCACGACAGAACACCGGCAACGACAGTGGTCAGTACTTTATGGCTAAGGTTTGTGTTCTTGCGCATATCACACCTCTTTTTATGTTTTTTAACTGGTGTCGTCTGGTGGCTCCGCGGTTATTCCGACAGACCAAAAACAGATACGTCAGTCGAGCATAGCTCCTTTATGACACTCTGTGCCACAGGACGTTGCTGAATGTCACTTAGTAAATTTGTCCACTCAATGTCAAGATTGTGAAAATATTCCGCCAGGCCTGTGCCGTCGCCACCAAGTTCTGTGAGCTCTTCGTGTAGTTCTCCAACAGTCTTGCGAATCAGCTCTGAATCGTCACATTCGTCGTCAAAGAGGGCGTTGGAGGCGGCGTGGGTAGCAGAAAACACCAGATCGGTGATTCGTCCATTCAGGCTGTCCGATGGTGTGAATGATTCCTCCCACTCACAGAATTCCATATAAAACCGCTCCAGGTTGGAAGATGACTTCAGTTCTCCACCAATATAGGCCCGAAGTTTGTTCAGCAGTTTTTTCCATTCAGTAAACTCTTGATTTTGCTGATCTTCTTCAAGTTCTGCGTGAGCGCGACAATTCTCGACGAGGGCGAAGCTCCATAGGCTGCGTGCGGCGGGGCTGAGTTGTTTTTCGGTGT
>JAYNJA010000069.1:1195-8037 GCA_038109705.1 Thalassolituus sp.
GGTTATGCTGGGGTGGTGGTTTTCCACAGGGGGTAATTTTCCCTGAAATCGATCATTTATACAGGCGTCCAGAATTTTACCTTGAGTGGAGTCGGTTTTCTTCTGCTTGTTCCCATAGCTTGCCAATAACTGTCTTATCTGGCGGGTAAGTGTTAGCTGGATCACGTTTTCCCCAGTGGCACGTATTGTTGCCTTGACTTTGCACATTGGTCGTCGTTGTCTATTGTCTGAAATATGTACAATTTAATGGCAAAGCCTATGAATACTGAGCTTTCACTGACAGATAATGCGGGTGTGGTAATTTCTGTCGGGGTCAGAGATTTAACACCGATGGGATTCGAGTGCATTCTTGCTGGCGAGGCAATTGATGCCTTAAGAGACGCCAGTGGTCGTTTTCGCGACTTTGATCTGGTAGTCAGCGGTTCTGGTGAGCCTGAATGCATTGGTCATTGTCGCGTACATTCTGTACGCCGTATCTGCGCTGACAAGTCGGCGATCTGTATACGTTTTGAGGGCGCTGCAGGCCCCGCTTATCAGCGGTTGAATGATGGATGTTTTGTTTCCGGCCATGCTGATGGAGTTGCGAAAGGTCGTTCTATGGCGATGGCAGAAGACGCGTCATATCAGCCTATGCTTCGTCGGGCGTAATTGACAGTAATCTCGCGAGCGGATCGCTTCTCAGATTTTTTACCGATTCAACCGTCAGGCGAACGGACAGTTCGGGCCCCTCTGTTCCATAACTTTCTCCGATTAATTCCGTGTCTAAAGCCAGTAGCAGGCGTCTGAGCGCTGCTTCATCTGCAAAAGAACAGCTGATCCTGAGTGAGTTGCATGCCTGCCATTGGGTAATGTGCTGATCCTCCAGGCTGGCGATGACGTCGGATGCCGCTTGTCCATATGCGCGTTGCAGTCCTCCTGTGCCAAGCTTGGTCCCGCCAAAGTAACGCGTGATCAGAATGCCGCAGTTAGCCAGCTTTTTGTGTTGCAATACTTTCAGAATGGGTGGGCCAGAGGTGCCTGAGGGCTCACCATCGTCGCTGAATCCCTCGCTGATAAAGCCTTTATCGTCAATAAGACGGAAGCCGTAGCAGACGTGGCTGGCTTTCGGGTGTTGCGTCTTCAGGCTCTGCTGCAGTTCTTTCAGATCGCTTTCGTTAGTCATCGGGATTAACGTCGCCAGAAACCGGCTCTTTTTGACCTCTGTTTCTGATTCGCGACTGGCCGTCGGCAGGATGGTCGTCAGGGACTTGTTTACGGGCGACATTCGAAAACATTGAATTTCGGGTGTTTAGACACAACTTTTACCGACCGGAACAGGCGCTGCAGAGGCTTCTGATAGGGGAGGTGCCGATTGGCGACAACCTGTAACGTACCATTGCTATTAAGGCGATTACGAGCTTCGTTGAACATCGACAGAGCGATGTTTGTCAGTTGCTTATGGCCATCGTGAAATGGCGGGTTACATACAATCCAATCCAGTGGCTCGTCCACGGCCGACAGAATGTTGCCATGTCGTACGCTTCCATTCAGGCCATTGGCTTCGAGGTTGTAAGTTGCTGCAATGGTCGCAAGTTCGGAGTCATCCGTGGCGATGATACGAGCTTGTGGATTGGTCTTTGCCAGGTGTGCGCTGAGTATGCCATTGCCACAGCCAAGGTCGCAGATCGTGCCCTCAAGGTCTGCCGGCAGGTGTTCGATCATTACCTGTGCGCCGGGATCTGCTTTGTCGGCACAGAATACCCCGGCATCAGCGGAGAATGACATACCATTCAGGCGAAAGCCTTTAGGTTTTGGTTGCTGGTCGATGAAGCCGTTAAGCCCCTGTACTTTCAACACTCTGGCTTTGCGCTGGATTGGCAGTTGCTGATAGTTGTCGGCATGTTGCTCAAGCCATTTCAGTACGGACACCGGAATATGTTTTGCCATGCCTGAAAGGGTGACTGTCGCGTGCGGGTAGTGGGCAGCTATCAGGGCAAGCTGTGCAGCAAGTTGGTCGTTCTGCTTTGGAATCCGGATCAGGATCTGTTCAAACTCGCTGCTATGGTCGCCATTCTGTAACTCCGTCCAGGATAATTGCCGGGCAGGAGTGCGCTCGTTCCGGTCGGCATTCTGCTTTGCAGCCAGACGCGCGCAGAAACTGTCAGTCCAACTGGCGGCATTATTCAATGCGCAGCTCAGTGCGCCATAGCGTTCGTTCAGTATCAGGCTGGGGATGTCTGAGTTGCTTTCCTGTAGCAGATATTCATCCGCTGCATCCCAGGCCAGGCTGATGTGGTCCGGGACTGGGGGGAAGCACTCAAGTCTCAGCCCAGTTACGGGCCAGGTTGGCATCAGTACAGGTCGTCCTGTTTTGAGTTACGTTCGAACTGCTCAAAGAGATCGTCAGGACGTTCCCGCACTCGCTCCTTGTGGCTTTCTTTTTCAGATCTGTCCGCCTTGTCTGTAGTAGCTTGTTCTTTGCGCTTTGCAGCTGCCTCGGCTTTCGCCTGATCCTGCTTGAGTTTCTCTTTCGCCTCAGGGTTTGCTTCGAGGAACTTTTCGTACGCAGACTTAACTTTGTTCTTTACGCGTTTGCCTGTCTGGCGGTCGGTCCCCGCTTCGCGCTTAAGCTTTTTAATGTTCCCGGTTTTCACTTTGTGAATACGGGACAATGAACGGGTCTTTTTCTTACGTGTCATAAGGGGCGCACTGCGTTAGGTGGTGTGTCGGTCTGAGCTGTTTCAGGCAATATCCGGACGATTTTACCATAGGTCTGGCAGTAGAGGTGAAATCGCAGTTGTTCGCCTGTTTCTGGTTTGTCGGTTTCTGGTTTGTCTGTTTTTGTTTGAGTGCGGTTCGGGTGAGCTGACGGGTAAGGTATGTATAATGCCGGGCCTAACTACTGGGGCGAGAATCCTGCTGAAGCCCTGCATTTAATCTCTGGTTTTATATGCCTACTGATCTGTCTTCTGAAAATGCGTACCTGTCTACGTTAGCGTCAACTTTTGAAATTACGTTGCCGGTAATCCTCCTGGTGGTGCTTGGTGTGGTGTTGCGCCAACGCGGAATCATTAACGAGGCATTTATAGCCACTGCTTCGAAACTCGTCTTCACCGTGTCGCTGCCTGTGTTGATGTTTATGGCTATTGTTACTGCGGATATGCGGGTTTCAGAACACTCTCCGTTGGTATTGTTCGCTGTTGCTGCGGGTGTTGGCGTCTGGGCTGTGGCGCAGATCGTCGCCTGGTTTCTGAGGGTGCCGTTGTCGCAGAGGGGAGCCTTTATTCAAAGTGCCTTCCGTTCGAATCTGGGTATTGTTGGTCTCGCGCTGTGTCTTAATGCTGACCCAGTGGCTGGTGCTGTATTGGGGGCGCTTATTCTGGCTGTAGTTACGCCTGTCTACAACCTGCTTTCGGTTTGGGTTCTTGCTTCTGTCAGTTCAGAGCTGAATTGGACGAAACAGATACTTGAAACGCTGAAAAACCCTCTGATTATCGCGATTCTGCTTGCTGCAATGGTTCGTTCTGTCGGTATTGAATTGCCGGATGTCGCGCTGACGACCGGCAAAACACTTGCTGCCATGACTTTGCCGCTGGCACTGATAAGTATCGGTGGGGCGCTCAATCTTACCCTTGTTGCGGTGGCTGACCGGCTGACAATGATTGCGGTGTTGCTGAAGTTGGTTGTTTTGCCTGTGGTGGTCACTGTTGCAGCTGTTATTGTGGGATTTCGTGGATCAGAGCTATTAATGATTGCGCTGATGTTTGCTTCACCGACGGCGGCTGCGGCGTTTGTTATGGCGAAGGCAATGGGAGGCGATGAGCGTCTGACTGCCAATGTGATAGCACTTTCAACACTGCTGTCAGCCCTGTCAGTGACAACGATTATCTATGTTCTCAGTTTAAGCGGGCTGGTATAGTCTGGCGTTCATTGATTGAACCTTCACTGATCGGGAACGGGAATGCACCCAGGTAAAACCCTTGTTTATATTTCCAGCCTGCCTTGTGACGCTGCTGCGCGTTTCGAGGTTGAGCGGCAGATGGCGCTTGCCGGTGTGCTGGTGACAGGGCTTGTATGGGAAGATCGGTTTGCACGCTATGACTGGGATCTCGTCAGACGTCAGCTGGAAGAGGCCGATGGTTTTCTATTGGTTCTGGGTGATCAGTATGGACCAACGACACCGACCGGGATCAGTATGCAGCATCGGGAATTGGTGCATGCACTTTCGTTAGGGAAATCGGTGTACTGTTTCATGTTCAATAGCATGACGAGTAGCGGCAACTCAGATCCACGCCTCAACGAGTTGCGTGAGCAGGTAAGAAGGCAGGCGCCGGTTAAGGTCTGGCATCTGACTGATGAATTGTCTGTTCATGCTGGTACCCTGGCGCGTAACTGGATCAAAGATACGGAGAGTCGTGGAGCTGCGGCAAAAGCTCAGTTGAGTACTTCTCCTATTACCGTTTCAAAACCTGTTTCATCGGGGCGAAGTCAGCCACCGCGGGAAGATATCGAGCTGGTAACGCAGTCTAATGTGTATCGTGGAGGCAATCTGGCGCATCAGATTGTACGTTTGCCTATGAAATCGGATCGTTTGTGGCGTAGCCTGCAGCCGCTGTTACGTCTTGGTGCAAGTGAAGATCGTCTGCGTACCCACGTCGAGCAAGTGATCGCCTCAGAAGTAAAATCAATTTTGCTGGGTAACAACCCCGGCAGTCATGCGGTTGATGGCATACGTGTGGAACGTAATCAGTTCAGACAGATACTCGAAAGTTGGCAGAAGGGCGGATACGTCGAAGGGCGCCGCGATGGTGCAAGAATTTTGTGGTCGTTGCATTGATCACTGATGATCAGTCGCCTCAGGAGTGATCCGGGGCTATATGAAAAAAGGGGCTTATGCCCCTTTTTGTTCTGTGCTTCTATTTCGGACCTTTGCTTCTGGCCTACCTGTAATATCAGTTTCCAAGCAAAGAAGAACGCTGTTCCCATTCTGATTTCATGCTGTCGCAAACCGTATTGCAGACATCAAAGATGAAGGGTGCGGCAATGCTGAAAAATGCCATGTTGCCTTCCTGTCTGCGCTTTACCAGGCCATGGGTGCGCAGTGTCGAAAGGTGCTTTGACACGTTCGGTTGGGAGGCACCTGTACTGTCGACCAGTTCAGAAACGGACTTTTCACCACTTTGCAGTTGGTGAAGAATTTTCAGGCGCATTGGGTCTGACAGTAAACGAAAGCGCTGGGCAATCAGTTCAAGCATCTCATCGGACATCGGTTCGTTTGGGAGTTTCATCGTTATTTTCATTTTCAACGTTTATGAGAATCATTATAAGACAGAATGCCCGGGGTGGTATATAACTGACTTGGAATTCTAAAATATGAATATCGTCTAAAGTCTGTTGTTAAGGTTATAAGCGGGGAATGGTAAGGATTGCAGGAGCTGGTCTTGGTCGGCGCTGTGCCGAGCAGGTATACTGCCGCAAACTTTGCCGGATGTTTTTATGTTTGCTGTTTTTCGTTCTCTGGCGGCGCTTGTCGCTCTCTCGCTGTTTGTTTCTTCCTGCTCTGAGCCTACGCCCAGGCTGAATCGTATTTCGGGTCATACTATGGGCTCTCAGTACCATATCAGCTGGTATGGTGGTGAGCAGGGCCCGTCAGAAGTTCATGAGATCGTTGAGGAGCGTCTGGCTCACCTGGTGGGTGTGTTTTCAACCTATGAGCCGGATTCAGAGCTGTCCCGTATAAACGCGCAGGCAGATGGGCTTGCCGGTAAGCGCATCCCGGTAAGCGGAGATCTTATGTCTGTGCTGGTCGATGCTTCGTATATCAACCGTTACAGCATGCAGCGTCTTGATATTACCGTTGGACCGCTGGTGAACCTTTGGGGCTTTGGCCCTGAGCCTCATGAAGACGTTCCTGCAGCCGCCGAAATCCAGGGGCTTCTGGATCAGATCGGCATGGATAAGCTGCAGCTGTTCACCGACACCGACGAAATCGAAATGGCAGCACCGCTTTATCTGGACCTGTCAGCGATCGCCAAGGGTTGGGCCGTTGATGATATAGGCCTCTTACTGGAGGCAATGGAAATCAGCGACTACCTTGTAGAAATTGGCGGTGAAGTCAGAATTCGCGGTGCCAAGCCGGATGGTGACTGGCGTATAGCGATTGAACGTCCGGTGATGGCCGTTGGCCAGGAAGCTCAGAAAATTATTGCGCCGGGTGATAACGCCGTGGCTACGTCGGGCGATTACCGCAACTTTTTCGAGAAAGATGGTCAGAGGTACTCGCATACCATTGATCCGGTGACGGGCTATCCGATACGCCATAGCCTGGCGTCTGTCACCGTAGTGTTGCCGACCTGTTCACTTGCTGATGCCTGGGCGACAGCTTTGAATGTAGCTGGCCCCGAGGCTGGTATGGTTCTGGCAGAAGCTAACGATCTGCCTGTGTATATGATTATTCGGGAGGGCGATGGTTACCGTGAAGCCTCGTCTTCTGCTTTTAATAAACTGTTTGCTGGTGATCAGCGCTAACTGACTGAAAACCAAGAGGTATTTGATTATGTCGACAATTCTGGTCGCCTTCGGTGTTATGCTTTTGCTGCAATGGCGATAGGCGTCATTATGGGACGCAAGCCGATTTCGGGCTCCTGTGGCGGTATGGCTGCGATTGGTATGGAGCAGGCCTGCGATGTCTGTGGTGGTGATAAAAAGCGTTGTGAAAAAGAAAGCAAGAAGGCCGCTGAAGGCGCGTCCGGAGCGGACTTTTACGATGCGACTAAGCGCTAATCCAGCAGTAGCTGCATAATCACCTACAATAAGCATAACTGAATGCTATAACGGAGTTTGAGTTCATGGCGGATTACCAT
>JAYNJA010000069.1:8047-12226 GCA_038109705.1 Thalassolituus sp.
TGTTGTCATCATAGGTGCAGGCCCTGCTGGAGAAGGTGCAGCAATGAATGCTGCGAAGAAGGGCAAAAAGGTTGCTGTCATCGAAGACAAGAAGATGGTCGGTGGTAACTGTACTCACTGGGGTACGATTCCATCCAAGGCGCTTCGTCACGCGGTAAAACAGATTATTCAGTTCAATACGAATCCTATGTTTCGTGAGATCGGCGAACCTCGTTGGTTCTCATTTCCTCAGGTACTGAAAAGCGCTGAGAAGGTGATTGCCAAGCAGGTGAAGTTGCGTACCGAATTTTACGGTCGTAACCGTGTCAGCGTTTATACGGGTAAGGCTCACTTTGTAGATGATCACACCGTTGATGTACTGCAAGGGTCGCAGGCGAATACCCGTTTGCATGCCGATGAATTTGTGATTGCAACAGGCTCCAGCCCGTGGCGTCCGAAAGGTATCGATTTCGATCATCCGCGTATCTACGATTCGGACACAATTCTTAGCCTGGAACACACCCCTCGTACTTTGATTATTTATGGTGCTGGTGTGATTGGCTGTGAATACGCGTCTATTTTTTCTGGTCTCGGCGTTAAGGTTGACCTGATTCATCCGGGTGATCGCCTGCTGAACTTCTTGGATGACGAAATTTCTGACGCTCTGAGTTATCACCTTCGTGATAAAGGTGCTCTGATTCGTCATACCGAGCAGTTCTCGTCGGTTGAGGCCAGCGAACGTCATGTCACTATGACCATGGTGTCCGGTAAAAAAGTGAAGGCGGATGCCTTCCTTTGGGCTGCTGGCCGTTCAGGCAACACTGAAGGGCTGGGTCTTGCGAACGTTGGTCTTGAAACTAATAGTCGTGGTCAGATTGATGTCGACGGCGAGTACCGCACAGCAGTGCCGCACGTTTACGCTATCGGGGACGTGATTGGCTGGCCCGCACTGGCATCAGCGGCGTACGATCAGGGGCGTGCTGCGGCGGCTATTATCGCGTCGCCAGAAGAATTCCGTTTTGTCGATGAGGTGCCGACGGGCATTTATACAATCCCTGAGATCTCATCAGTAGGTAAAACCGAACGTCAGCTGACGGAAGAAAAAGTGCCGTATGAAGTTGGCCAGGCATTTTTCAAAAATATCGCCCGCGCTCAGATTACGGGCGAAGGCGTTGGCATGCTGAAAATTCTGTTCCATCGCCAGACTCTGGAGCTCCTTGGTATTCACTGCTTTGGTGACCAGGCGGCGGAGATTGTGCATATCGGCCAGGCGATTATGAATCAGAAGGGCGAAGGCAACACGATTCGTTACTTTGTGAATACTACATTCAACTACCCGACGATGGCGGAAGCCTATCGTGTTGCGGCGCTGAATGGTCTGAACAGACTCTGACTTCAGGGTTGCTGCTAGCAAAAGAAGCAGCTAGAAAAGAGAAAGGCACCTTCGGGTGCCTTTTGTATTTTATTGCGCTTATCGGTAGGTATGAATGCGCAGGCTAGGCAAGAGTGGTGCGTCGCTCAGCTGGTAATCACCCCGACTTTTACGGGTGCGACCCTCCGGCGGCTGGAGCGGCACGTCTTTAAATTCTGGTAAGGGCTCATGGGGTGATTCTGCTGGCACGAAGAGGGGCAGCGGACAGTTCATTGCCTTGCGTTTATCTGGAAATACCAGGTTTGCCCTCACCGTCGGGGCAAGGTTCTGCACGCGAGCCAGACGAGTGCCGGGCGGTAATTGGTACAGGGTATTGAGTTGCGCCTGGATGTGTGTCTTGTCTTCACCAATGGCCAATAACAGGGATTCGGCGTCCTGCGGCGAGATCCGGGTGATACTGCGACCATTGTTGTACCAGGTGAAGCGACAGCTTACGGGACGCTGATCAAGCAGGGGGAGTGCCCGGGAACATTGCTTCAGGTGGATGCGGCTTAAGCCGCTGGTGCCTAACAGGTCGCGAAAAACAGCAGAGCGCGCAGGCAGTGTCGCGCTGGCTTCTTTCCAGTGAGCCTCGGACTGGTTTTTGATTTTGCGGGCGGTTTCGGTAAAGCCAGCTTTAGCGAGATTAACCTGGGTTGCCAGTTCAAGGGTTCTCGGGGTGGCCAGTACGATGCCGTGACGGCTGCGGGTTTCACGGCCGTCCTGTCCGTCGCGATACCAGAGGTCAGAGAACAGATCTGTCATCCAGTTGATGGAGTCAGAGTGTGCGTTGGCTTCATTGTCGCTCAAGGGAAACATGTGCGCAGGTCTTTCACTCTGCAGATGAGTACAGAGCGTCCCCAGCGTGGACTCTAATTCTGTAAAACGGCTTTTAAGTTCAGTTATCACGGGCGATCAGCTTGGTACGAATGAACTCACTATGCGGCACATATAACAGCTCCGCAATGCGCCGGATCAAATGCTCTTCGTATTTGTCGAGTTCACCGTCGGCGAAAGCGACACGCCATAGCGAGATCAGTAATCCGGATTTTTGCTCATTGGACCAATTATCATGAATTGCGCTGGTGAAGCGATGCAGGTCGTTTGCCGTTGTCGCTTCCTGCTGAGCTTCTTTGATCAGAGCGTTGGCATCCGCGTCCGGAACCAGACCCTTGATGGCATGTACCGCTGCAGAGAGTTCCTCGGCGGCGGTTTCATGATCTGCTCGAACTATTTCAATCAAAAGTACTGCCGCAGCCAGTCCGGTGTCGGTTGGCTGAGGTGTGTACGACTCAGTATTGAAAAGTTCGATTAAGCGCTTAATCAAAGCAATTCTTCCAGTTGTTGCTCCAGCGTGCGCTGATCGGCAGCAAAACGACGGACGCCATCGGCGAGTTTTTCGGTTGCCATTGGATCTTCATTCATTGCCCAGCGGAACGTCGCTTCATCAACGCTGATGCGCTCGTCGGTGCATGTGTTAGCTTCAGGCGTAAGGCGACGTGGCAGCTCACCCGTGTCGTTGGCCAGTTGCTCAAGAAGGTCCGGGCTGATGGTCAGTTTGTCGCAGCCTGCCAGGGCTTCGATCTCGCCGGTGTTGCGGAAGCTTGCGCCCATCACAACTGTCTTGTGACCGAATTCTTTGTAGTAGCGGTAGATGCGCGACACAGACTGTACACCGGGGTCATTGTCGCCACTGAAATCGGCTTCTGGTGTATTGGCCTTGTGCCAGTCCAGAATACGACCGACGAAAGGTGAGATCAGTGTTGCGCCGGCTTCAGCACAGGCGATTGCCTGGTGGAAGTTAAACAGCAGCGTCAGGTTGCAGCGAATGCCTTCGGCCTCAAGAGTGCGCGCGGCTTCAATGCCTTCCCAGGTGGAAGCGATTTTGATGAGTACCCGGTCACGTGAAATGCCGTTAGCCTCGTACATGCTGATCAGCTTGTGTGCTTTGGCAACGGTGGCTTTGGTGTCGAAGGACAGTCGGGCGTCGACTTCTGTCGATATCAGGCCAGGAATGATTTCCAGGATCTCACAACCGATGGCTACGGCCAGGTGGTCGCAGGCGTTAACGATGCGGGAGTCGCTATTGCTTACCGTGCCAGACCATTTCGCAGCGGCTTCCAACAATGGGCGATAGCCAGGAAGTGAGGCAGCCTTAAGAATGAGTGATGGGTTAGTTGTTGCATCGTGTGGGCGGTGAGTGCGGATGGCTTCGATGTCGCCAGTATCTGCAACGACAACAGTCATACCACGCAGGGCGTCCAGTTTGCTCATTACTATATTCCAATTCAGAAATGTATCGTTATACTCTTATGCTAGAGTGTCCTATGTATTCGAGGACGTCAATTGACAACATCGTTGGGAAAGGTAAAAACCTTTACAAAACAATAAAGTGGAGAAAACTATGAAAGTATTCGCAATGCTCATCATGGCACTGTTGCCTATGTTTGCATCAGCAGCCGAGCCGGTATGGATTGATGTGCGTACTGCTGGAGAGTTTAACGGTGGTCATCTCGCTGCAGCGACCAATATCCCGCATGGGGAAGTATCTGAGCGTGTCCCTGCGCTGGTCGAAGATAAGGATACGCCGCTGTATATTTATTGTCGCTCCGGAAATCGCGCAGGTATTGCTAAGCGTGCACTCGAAGCTGAAGGCTATACCAATGTGAAGAACGTGGGTGGCCTGAGTGATGCGGAGGATCTTTTTGCAGAAATGCAGGCCCAGTAAACACCGGGCCCGTATCGTTTTAAGTTACTAAAAAGCCGTCTACAGAATTTTCTGTAGTGCG
>JAYNJA010000070.1:0-12200 GCA_038109705.1 Thalassolituus sp.
CCCTGGAAGGTCAGCGCTATTATGCCTTGCCTGTCGATGGCAAAGTGCAGATCGCCGGTAGTGTATACACCTATAAAAAACAGCACGAAAGCGCAGCCGAGCCGATTCGATTCCGTGCTCCAGAGAAATTCCAGGCAAGCGGAAAAGTCTCAGAAAAAACGTTGAAATTCAAAGAGAATGGTCGCGATATAAACGTAACCCTGAGCTACCCAGTTGCTCAGGTGGACTATCTGAATACACTGCCGCAACTGGCATTACCGCGTTATCCCGTCATCGAAATGCCGGATGAAACCCGCATTGCACTGGCCGCACAATTGAAACCACTGCTCGAAAATAAATCCGAAGAGGCTGCGGTAAATACTCTGCTTAATTTCGTGCAGAATGCCTTTAAATACGAAACGGATGATGAACAGTTCCGCGAAGAAAATTACCTCTTCCCGCTGGAAACCATTCACTACCGCGCCTCTGACTGCGAAGACCGCGCAGCTCTGTTCAGCCAGCTTGTGCATGATTTGCTTGGCCTGCCCGTCGTCCTGCTCGATTACCCGGGCCATGTTGCCGCTGCGGTGTCATTTTCAGGGCAGGTACAAGGCGATGCTCTGGTTTATAATGGCCGCCAATACACAGTCACAGATCCGACCTACATAAATGCGCGAGCTGGCATGACCATGCCAGAGTACGCTGGTAAGGCACCGGATATCGTAACCATATTCTGACGGAGTTTGTTATGTCGTTAACTGTCGCCATCGTGCCAGTCACCGCGTTTGAACAGAACTGCACCATCCTGATGTGCGATGCCACGAAAGAAGCCGCTGTCGTTGATCCGGGTGGCGATCTGCCGCGCATCAAAGCAAAACTGGAGCAACTAGGCGCTAAACCAACAAAGATTCTGCTGACTCACGCCCATATCGACCACGCTGGCGGCACCGCAGCTCTTGCCCGCGACCTTGATGTCCCGGTGATTGGCCCGCAGAAAGAAGATGAATTCTGGATTCAGTCGCTGCCGCAACAGTCGATGATGTTTGGTTTTCCGCAGGCAGAATCATTTACTCCGGATCAGTGGCTGAATGATGGCGAGACAGTGACCGTTGGCGATGTCACGTTGAAAGTGATTCACACTCCGGGTCATACGCCGGGGCACGTGGTCTTCTACTCACCTGAGCAAAAACTGGCTTTAGTAGGTGATGTTATTTTCAACGGCTCTATTGGTCGTACCGACTTCCCGAAAGGTAACTTCGACGAGTTGGTATCATCCATCCGTGAAAAACTGTTCCCGCTCGGCGACGACATCGAATTTATCTGTGGTCACGGCCCGAACTCGACCTTTGGTCACGAGCGTAAACATAACCCGTTTGTCTCTGACCATCGCGGCTAACAGAAGTGGAAATTAACAGAAGCGGAAATTAATTTCTGAAAAAACCGGCGGAACCTGAACTCAGATTCCGCCGTTTTTTTTGTGCTCGATCAAAAAGGACTATTTTGTGGTTTTCGCGGTTGCAGCAGGCGCTTTGCTGCGTAACTCCGATGTCTGAATTGCCACCAGCTCCTGTACCCGCTGGCGGCTCTCTTCAAGAGCGAAATCCATCTGCTCATCATACATTTCCAGCCAGGTGCGCGAGCCGGGTGTCATTTTCGCAAGATCCCGCATCCCCTGCTTCAGGGCATTCAGGTGCGTCTGATAACTTTGTTCCTGCTCCAGAAGAATCGCCTTAAATGCCGTTGCCTGACTGGTATCCATAATTTTTCGGTACTGGTCCAGCGACTTTTCGAACGCGACTATTTGCGCCCTTAACGCCTCATTCTCTTTACGCATCGCGGCAACTTCAGCCTCGGTGGCATAAGCCACCGTTTCCTGCAATAGCGAAACAATGCCGAGCGTTGATAACGCAGAAAGCGCAACAACGGCCACCACAACCAGGGCGATCACTACTTTCCGGTTAAATGAGACCAGCCTCTCTAACACAGATATCCGTTGACCATCACTCAGGTCGAATTCGGCTTCTTCCGACATCGCGCCCTCCTACATTTCCTGCATTACCTGACTTTTAAGCATAGCATCCATCTGTAGGTTTGCAGGTCAGCAGGTTTTGGAGGTTCGGTATGTTGGAGAGAATTAACGAAAACGCCTTAAATAACGACCCAGCGTAGGTTGATGCTTCCCATACCAGGTTTCAGCATCAGGCGTTGCCTGCGTCGACTGACTGAAATCGAACGACTCGAGCAACGTATCAATCCGGTAGACGCGCTCAACCGGGCCGTCCTCTGTCTCTAATCTTTGAGCGACTTCACCCTGTTTATCAGTCAGAAAGAAGCCGTCGATGTCTTTGAATGGCAAACCACAAAGACGGGACTGGAGACTGTGCTGCACAACAAACTCTGTTGATTCCGTCCCGGATTGCTCACACACAGCAATGCAGGCCTCAAAGCCGCGCGGCGATTGCAAAACCGATCCAAGATAATCACCCGCCAGAATAAGTGCGCCTTCTACTGCTCGATTTTGCCCAGTGGTCAGATCCCGCTCATAAAGCACCTCAAGAGCAATGAGTGGACCCGGCCTCATATTCTGTAAACGCCAGTCTTCGACATAAATGCCACTGGGTGCAAACTCCATCATGCAGTTACCTACCCGGCGCAGTTCAGCGGGTTCTGGCCAGCGGTTCTCACTAAGGTTCGATATCCCACCATGCCAGCTCAAGTGATTTCCATCCCAGACCGAATGGGCGTACCAGGCTTCCTCGTCGGCATCAGATTCAGCTGGTTCATATTCAAGAGGTAAGCGTAAGTCGATGGTTAAACCAAAGCTCTGCATCCAGAAGACTCGGGTATCGCTGTCGCTCAGACCGCTGGCAAAGCTGATACAACGACGACGAAACAGCCCGACCATCCACTCCGGAGCTGAATCATCCGGAACAAGAGGAGCAAGTTGACTGGCCAGGTTAAGAATATTCATTGCAGGTTCTCTGAATCACGTAAGCGTTAACTAAGTAATTTCGCTTCTGGCCGTCCAGAGATGAGCAGCGAACGCTGGCCGGGTCGTCCCGACGAAGGATTGATATGACTTTAACAGTCGTCTTGAGGGTAGAGCCACGCCGCAAAGGCGTCATTCAGCCGTAGTAGGTAAATTTCAGGCACAAAAAAGCCCGCATGAAGCGGGCTCTTTCTTGAAGGTTCGATTACTTCTTGCCGAAGCCACCGAAACGCTTCTGGAACTTGTCGATACGACCACCGGTATCAACAACTTTCTGCTTACCAGTGTAGAACGGGTGGCAAGCAGAACACACGTCCAGGTACATAGTGCCTGGCTTAGTAGAACGAGTCTTTACTACGTTGCCGCAGGAGCAGGTTGCTTCCAGGACAGCGTATTCAGGATGAATACCGTCTTTCATAAAATCACCTTTAAGTCTTCGCGCCGCCACATGCCGGGGACTATTCACAGTTAAGGCTTATCGCCTTCACTATTGTGCCCAATATCGGTATGCACCGCGTTACTGGCTAATTTTCAACAGAGACAGCCCTTGCAAGGGCCATAAGGACGCGCATAATACCAGAGCATTCCATATCAGCAAGCCTTTTCATGTCCTTTTTTGTTGTCGACATCGCCCTGCCAGTCCCACTGTTACGCACTTTTGACTACCTGCCGGTGGATGGCGACAGCCGCGAACAGTACCAGCCCGGTCAGCGCGTACGGGCCGATTTTGGCCGTCAGCTGCTCACCGGCATCGTATTAGGCACCCGCGACAGCACAGAGGTTCCGCAGAACAAACTGAAACCCTTACTGGCAAGATTAGACGATGAACCATTATTAAGCGCCGGCGATCTGCGTCTGGCGCGCTGGATGGCAGATTATTATCACCACAGCCTGGGCGATGTGCTGGAGCACTGGATTCCCACCATGCTGCGTAGGGGCGCGGAACTGAGCGAAGCCGACGAACCCGGTTGGTTAAGGCTCGCTAACCCGGCAGACCCTGTAGATCTGAAAGGCAGCAAACAGATTTCGCTCTGGCGGGAGTTCGCGCAACAACCCTATATCGCGCATAAACAACTCACTGGCAAAGGCTACTCGCTGGCTCAGTGCCGCCGCTTAGCCGAACTGGACCTGATTAAAGAAGGCACCCGGTTGCCGCAGCCAGAACTGCCCGCCAGCGTCCGCCCATCACTGCCACTTAACAGCGAGCAGCAGATCGCGCTGGATAAAATCAGCGCCTGCTTGGGTCGTTTTCAGGCGGCCTTATTAGAAGGCGTGACCGGCTCGGGTAAAACCGAGGTGTACCTGCAGTTAATTGATCAGGTAATTCAGCAAGGCAAACAGGCACTGGTACTGGTGCCCGAAATTGGCCTGACCCCGCAAACGGTACGGCGCTTTCAGGAACGCTTTAATGTGCCCGTGGCTCTGTTGCATTCGGGCCTCAATGATCGCGAGCGCTTACAAGGCTGGCGACAGGCACGTGAAGGTCATGCCCGCATTCTGATTGGCACCCGCTCGGCGGTATTTACGCCGCTGCCGGATCTCGGCCTGATTATTCTTGATGAAGAACACGATGGTTCGTTTAAGCAGCAGGATGGCCTGCGCTATTCTGCGAGAGACTTCGCTCTGGTACGCGCACACATGGCTAAAGTGCCGGTACTGCTTGGCTCTGCCACGCCATCACTCGAAACACTGCACAACGCCCTCACCGGTAAATACCTGCACCTGAAACTGACCCGCCGTGCTGGCAAGGCACGCCCGCCGGGTATGAAACTGCACAGCATTCTGCATCAGCCACTGACGCATGGATTTGCCGAGCCGGTATTGTCAGCCATGCATCAACACCTGACCCGTGGCAAACAGGTACTGGTGTTTCTTAACCGCCGGGGCTTTGCACCACTACTCGCCTGCAAACAATGTGGCTGGATGGCGGAATGCCGCCGCTGTGATGCCCGCCTGACGCTGCACCAGTATCCGCCGCATCTGCACTGCCATCACTGCGACCACCAACAGCCGGTACCGCACAGCTGCCCGGAATGCCATTCACCGGGCATCGAAGCCATTGGCCAGGGTACCGAACGTATTGAAGAACACCTGAGCGCACTGTTTCCGCAAACCAAAGTAAAACGCGTCGACCGTGATACTGTGCGCACCAAGCAGGCTTTCGACGAATTATTTGATGAGATTCATACCGGCGAGCCCTGCATTCTTGTAGGCACGCAAATGCTGGCGAAGGGGCATCACTTCCCGGATGTCACTCTTGTGGTGATTCTAGACAGCGATGCCGGATTATTCAGTGCGGATTTTCGCGGTATGGAGCACTCGGCGCAGCTAATTAAACAGGTGGCCGGGCGTGCTGGCCGGGCAGAAGATCCGGGCGATGTCTGGATTCAGACCTTATATGCCGATCACCCGCAATTAAACCTGCTGATTGATAATGGCTACCACGCCTTAGCACTGTCGATACTGCGCGAACGTCTGGATCAGCAGTTACCGCCGTACAGCCATATGGCACTACTACGCAGCGAGAGCGAAGACCGGGCGCAGGCCCAACGCTTTTTAGAACACGCCCGCCATATGATGCAGCAATGGTTGCGACAGTACGGCCAGAAAGACGCGCCTTTAACGTTACTCGGGCCGTTCCCGGCTATTATGGAACGTCGTAATGGCCGCTTCCGTTTCCAGCTGCAGATATTCTGCCCGCATCGTCAGGCACTGCATCAGGCGCTCGACGCTGCGGTAAAACAGTTACAGGATTTGAAAGGCTTTAATAAAGTGCGCTGGCATCTGGATGTCGACCCTGTCGATACGCTTTAACAGCCCCTGTTCTGATATTTTAGAGTCGCTCAAATACGACTTTTTGTTTACCGGTAAATCGAAGAATATCGGCCCCATCATCCAGTTCACCAAGGCGGACCAGACCTCGGGCGTAGCCAAAACTCTTGTAGAACAGAGCGAGGTTTCCCCAAGGCGTATAATAGGTAATGTCACCCGCTGAAGGCTTGTATCCCTCTGGTGCCTCGGACACATCCAGCTTGCTATCGGGATAGGCGATTTTCTCGGTACTGGCGTAATCTTCTAATTCCAGTGTCATCGGCAACAAACGGTAAAAGCTTTGCGCAGCCGTTGTGTCATCAAGAGTTGCGGTTGCCGTATTGCCATTAATTGTCATCTTAATCTTCATTGCACGGTGTCCATCCGTTATATCGGCCAATGCGCTCGTCGCTAGGCACAAAGAGGCTATTATAAAAGCGAACAAGCGCAGAAAGCGGCGAGCATCAAGCTCACCGCGTTCTGTTGAGCTGCCTTCCGCCTGTTCACAGGGCATAGCAATTACTATCGCCATACATCAGAAAGTCGCGGCATCAATCACGTAACGGTAACGTGCTTTTTTAGCGACCACATCATCCCATGCCTGATTAATCTGATCAGCACTGATCACTTTAATTTCTGGCAGTACCTTGTTATCTGCACAGTAATTAACGACTTCCTGAGTCTCTTTCATATCGCCAATTAATGACGCATTAAAGTTCACACGACTCGCCGCCAGCGCCAATGCATTCGCAGTGACTTCAAACTTTTCAGGCATACCGACCTGAGTGTAAGTGCCGAAAGGTTTCACCACCGACACATAAGATGCGACGTCATAATTTACCGGGAAGGTATTAATCATATAATCGAGCTGACCGCGATATTTACCCAGGACACTTGGGTCATCGACCACCACGACTTCTTTTGCGCCAAAGCCTTTGATGTCGTCGACTTTATCTGGCGAAGTAGTAAATGCCGTGACCTCAGCCCCTTTTGATACCGCCAGTTTTACCGCAAGGTGACCCAGACCACCGATACCTGCAACACCAACCTTATCGCCTTTTTTAAGATCAAATTTCAGCAACGGAGAGTAGGTCGTTACACCTGCACACAGCAGTGGCGCGGCCTCCTCAAAGCTGATGTTTTCAGGGATATGCACAGCAAAGCGATCATTTACCACGATGTTGTTTGAGTAACCGCCCTGGGAAATACCGCTAGGGGAGCTTTCCTGCGGGTAGCCGTAGGTGAACACGGTATCCGGACAATACTGCTCGCCGTGTTCTTCGCAGCAGGCACCATTCTTACAGCCATCAACCATGCAGCCCACACCAGCACGATCACCCACTTTAAACTTAGTCACGTTTTTGCCTACGGCAGCCACGATACCTACGATCTCATGCCCCGGTACCTGAGGATACTGCTGAGGACCCCAGTGGCCTTTCATCTGGTGAATATCTGAGTGACAGATACTCGCAAATTTGATGTCGATAAGAACATCGTTATCACCCACCGGGCGACGCTCAAATTTCCAGGGTTTAAGAATGCCTGAAGTATCGAATGCCGCATAACCTTTAGATTGAATATTCATCATTTTTCCCTCGTTTGAACCTGACGCTGCAAATAACTGTGGAGTAACACCGGCCATCATCAGGCCCGTACCCGCTAAGGCGGAGTTCTGCATAAACTCACGTCGTGATTTATCGTGTTTTTTCGGATTCTGATCGCTCATCACAAAGCTCCTTATTTATCGCTTAAAACGGTATTGATCGCCGTGGTCACTTTTACCGCCGGTGCTCGCCCCAGATAGACCGCCAGGGTTTCAGCAACGCCCTGCAACTGATCACGGGACACACCGACATTGGTGGCGATACCTATATGAGAATTCAGCTGAGACTCGGTGCCTTTGAGGCTGGCGAGAATGGCAACTGTCGCCAGTTCACGTGTTTTATAATCAAGGACGCCACGGGCAAAGATGTCGCCAAACAGATGGCTCTGAAGGTAAGTGTTGATACCCGGCGCGAACTCAAACAGAGGGCCTGCGACCTTCTGGCCAACCAGCTCAGTCTGTACCTGCTCGCCAATAACACGACTGCTCTTGTCTTCAGCAATCGCCGTTGGAGCTTCACCTGCTTTATCTTTTTTACCCGCTGCGCGGCGCTCTTCCACCACGCCCAACAAATTCCCCAGCGCATTCAACGAACGCGGAAAGCCGGTATAGGCATACAGATGAATCAAGGTTTCACGCAATTCGCTGACAGTAACGCCCGCATCCAGCGCATCATGAAAAGCGATGGTCAGTCCGGCCTGCTGATCGGCGGCGGCATAAGCGGCTACACGAACAATGCTTTGTTCCTCTACTGTCAGTCCGGCTATGTCAGTAGCACTGGCGATCGACTTCTGTGCCGCGGCGTACTCAGCCGTTGTTAACTTGTCTTTCCAGGTAACGTTCTGCTCATCTTTGCTGTTGGTAATGACCAGATGCGTCATGGCGTTATGAGGCGTGGCACCGTGCCAGTGATCAATGTCCGACGGACACCAGACCGTCTCACCCTCTGAGAACTCGTAAACCTTGCCGTCGCGGGTACCGGTTAATGCCTTACCCTGCGTAACGATCATATGTTGCCCAGCCGGGTGTGAGTGCCAGGCCGTATGAGCGCCGGGCTGGAAAGTCACATACGCACCTGAGTAGTTGGTCTGATCGGTATCTGGGAACAGCACCTGAACATCCACCTGACCGGTGAATTTATCTGACGGCCCGGCAAATGAAGGTTGTGACCCTAAGGGATAAAACGCCTGAGACTGGGACGGATCGCCTGCTGCGGTCTCTCCCGCCAATGCCGTTAACGCCAGCAGGGCAGCCCGGGTAAGTGAACGTGGTTTAACAGATCTATCGTCTGACATAAAACTCTCCCTTACGAACCAGATGTTGGTAAATGTGTTCGCTTGTTTGAGTTCTATTTAAGCGGCACAGTGCCTGAAGATGTTATCCAGATCCTGTCTCTTCCTTGCCTGATTCTACGAACCAAAAGAAAAGTATGGTGTTTAACAAAACTGTCACCTCACTTTCGCTGGAGATGTTTGATCAATCCTTTGAGATTCTTGCCCGATCCTACAATGAGATGTACACAGCTATTAATCTCAAATCTCTACAGGTGGTAGTATCAGAGCGTACTCACGACGCATAGCGACATCACAATGACCAACCAGAATCTGGCGCAACAGATCGAAAAGCTGATTAATGGTGCCCACCGCAGAGAACTGGACATCAGTGGGTTAAGCCTGCACCGCTGGGATACTCCCACAGAGCCGACCAGCTACATGCTCGCTCCCAGTATTTGCCTGATTGGCCAGGGACAGAAACGATTGTTTCTCGGTGAAGATGCCTTTGTATACGACGCAGACCACTTTCTGATTACCTCAATCGAACTCCCTGTGGTGTCACAGATTATCGAAGCGTCTGCCGATAAACCGTACGTGGGCCTGACCATGGAGCTGGACCTGAAAGTCATCTCGCAAATGATGGTGGATCACCCGCCCGCTCAGCCTCAACGGGGCAGCAAGACACAAGATGACAAGCGCGGGGTCGCAGTAAGCTCGCTGTCAGCACCGCTGAAAGATGCGTTTGTACGTCTGCTTGCACTGGCTGATCACCCGGACGATATCCCCGCCCTTGAGCCTCTGATAAAACAAGAGATTTACTACCGTCTGCTTCAGAGCGAACAAGGCGCGCGCCTGAGCGATCTGATTACCAGAGGCAACCACAGCTATCAGATTTCGCAGGTGATCGACTGGCTGAAAGAAAACTTCAGCAAACCAGTGAAGGTCGAAGATCTGGCCAGTCATGCGGGCATGAGCGTGTCGTCGTTTCATAACCACTTCCGCACCATGACGGCGATGTCGCCATTGCAGTTTCAGAAGAAGATGCGCCTGAATGAAGCGCGGCGGTTAATGCTTGCTGAGCACCTTGATGCCTCAAAGGCCGCGTATGAAGTTGGGTACGAAAGCCCGTCACAGTTCAGCCGTGAATACAGCCGCTTATTCGGAGCACCACCTGCGAAAGACATTCGTCAGCTCTCGCAGGTGATGGGATTGTCTTAAGAATCGCTTTTGCGGAATTCCCGAGCAAACACAGAAGCAAAGAACAGCATAAAGGTCAGATCGTTCATGCCATAAATGCTGTAGAACACACCGGCGAAGAGATCGGCCTCGAACACCGCTTCGAGGTCGTTATTCACCATCCAGCCAGCCCAGACCGCGACGTAAACCAGCTTTTCAATTGCGAAGGCACCGGCAAGCCAGGCAACGCCCGACTTAACAAAAGCAGCGCCGAGATACGCGAGCCCCCAGACCATAATCATTAACAGCCCAAAGTTCGACATCACCACAGGATCAGCCGCATTCAGCGCGGTATTTGAAAAGCCCTTAGAGAAAACAAGAACGCCGCCGATGTTCATAACAGCCGCGGCGATAAAACCATTACGGACGAAGTTATCAGCCATCAGATCTTGCAAGCTCCGCCTTCACAACCATCGTCTTCCTGCTCCTGATACGACTCAGGGTCGATCTCACCCAGCTGCATGTCATCAAGAAATGACACATCATCCCAATCTGCAGAATCAAGCGCAGAAGATTCCTGTGCTGCAGGCTGGGCTTGTTGAGACAGCTGCTGTTCCTGAGATTCGCTCATCGTTATTACCTCATTGAGTCGTAAGAAATTAGTTACGCAGATCGCGTAGCACTGATACCGAGGATGCCTGAATTATTACTCAGGTCAACGCTTGCCCCAGGGAGACGGCTTATTGTCCGCAAAAGTCGCTATATACAGCTCTTCAACTTTGGTTCTCGCCCATGGAGTCTTACGCAGAAACTTCAGTGACGACTTAACCGAAGGGTCTTTCTTAAAGCAGTTAATACTGATGCGGGCCGCCAGGCCAGTCCAACCGAAGTGCTCCTGCAGGCGGGTAACAATAGTCTCAAGAGTGAGGCCGTGAAGCGGGTCGTTGCTGGAGTGATCAGGCATGGCGTTCTCGTAGAAGAAAGAAACAGCCGCTACTTTATTCGCCTTCGGTATTGAACACAAATTGATGACTGATGGCGGTTTCCTGCAGCACGCCCTCCTGCTTCAACGCAGAAACGGCGCGGGAGAAGGTTTCCCTCGAGACACCAAGCATCGCTGCCATATCCTCATACCCAAAGAAATGAACGGGCGAGCCTTTGCCACCATTCAGTTCCTGAAGATAAACACAAAGGCTAATTACCCGCTCCCGTACAGCACCGGTAGAAATATCACTGATCCAGCGATCAGCATAATTCAGGTGCTGATCCCAGTGTTCTATGAGCTTCTGATTTAACTCGGGGCGTAAATGCTCAAGCTGCTCTAAGGTATCGCGATGAATGCGGCAAACATCAAGTTCTGTTAACGCCTCGACCGTATGCCGATACTTCTTGTCCAGCAGCGCCTCAAAACCAACAATAGCGCCGCGCCCCAGCAAACGTACAATGCGGGTAGCGCCGTCTTCATGCAGCTGCTCCAGCTTTACATAACCGCTACGGAGCGAATAAACGAACTCACCATCATCAAACTGGCGATACAGCATTGCACCATTGCCATAGCGAAGATTGTCGATAGGTCGTAACAAATCATCAAAATCACGGTCATCAAGCTCTGAGAACAACATCATATTGCGTACACCACAATGAACGCAGTCTGCCTTACCCTGCCATGCGGGGTCGGTACAAATAGCTGATGTCTTTGAGTGCATAGGAAAGTTCCCCCGATCGTCGCAAAGCTTAACTCAGGTCACGTAATGAATATGAAGATGTTAGCTGGTGACAATTATCACCGCGATGATCTGGGGCAAAACTTATTATGGTCCTGTACTTAACGAAGAGGACACAACATGAAAAAGTTAACAGCATTCGCAACCGTTGCCATGACCCTGTCTGCTACACAGGCTTTCGCCCACCACCCAGCGGCTGACATCGTAGATGAAGAAATCTACGCACAGATTGATGCCATGGTGGCCGACACACCACACGCAACACTTGAGTTTGACGACATGGGCAGCAGCGCCATGACAGAAACGACGATTACCACCGATACGGTATACGACCTGGAACAACTGATCGAAGACGAAGACCTGCTGGACTATGTGCAGAACCTCGATGGCGAAGTCACCGTAGGTATCGAATTCAACGAAGACGGCAGCGTATCAATGACGATCAACCAGCTTGATTGGTAAGCCTTAAACTAGGTGCTGAAAATACGGCGAGCTGAGCTCGCCGTATTTGTTTATTGAAAGAGAGAAATGCCCAAAGAAGTGGTAGCATTTTGTGCATCCCGCCACGCTTTTCAGTGGCCTAAACGGCCGCTTGCTATAAATTGAACAACTGTTCACGCCATTTGACCGGAACAGCGATCTTC
>JAYNJA010000071.1:0-1917 GCA_038109705.1 Thalassolituus sp.
CCGCTAACGGTGCTGAAAGCACGGGTATTGCCTGTTGCATCAGCGTTCTTTTTTCTCTACCCGCACCCAGGCAAACTTGCCCTTCTGCAGGTGTCGTTCGGTATCCATACGATAAGCAACCAGACGTCCATATTTCACTGCGCTGTAATCCAGACAAGCAATGTTAGGCACTATCGGCTCAGGCAACCCGGACATCCAGTAATGCCCGATAAATAATGGTTTTTCATCCGGCCCGTAAAACAGCAGCTGCTCTTTTTCTTTTTCACTCAGCAGCGCATGCTGCAGATCTTCAGGCAGCGGATCTGGCTGAAATACCACATCATTGTAGTGTTTGGGTTCACCGGCCCAGAATTTAGTCCGGAAGAACTGGCGCACCATGCCATCTTTCGCAGTCATGGAGCGGCCATCGGGTAATTTCAATGAGGTGCCGCGCAGCATACGGTCGAGAAACTGGTAGAGAAAGGTATCCGTCTGGACGGACTCTGGCAGCATTTCCCGGGTAATCATGTTGGAGCCATAGCGGCGCAGGTATTCATCTATCATCTGATGATCCCAGCAGGCATGCACGACACGGAAATGGTCGTATTCGCGGAACAGCGGAATGGTCAGGAACCAGTCCAGCATTTCGTTGAATTCCTGTGGGTAGTTCGCAAACTGTTCGAGGGTCTGTTCAACGATGAAGTTGTTGCGCGGCGTGTGCGGGCGCAGAAACGGCTGGCGCAACCCTGCCGGTGCCTCAGAGAGATAGGTCACGACATTGTATTCATGGTTACCCATGACAATATCAGCATGACCGGCTTCAACCATGTCACGCACAATGTGGCAGGCAAGACGGATATTCGGACCACGGTCAACTATGTCGCCGAGGTAAACCACCTTGCGCTTCGGGTGCTGATAAACGCCGTTTTTCTTGCTGTAGCCCATCTGCTCCAGCAAATCGATCAATGTCAGTCCACAACCGTGGATATCCCCGATCAGGTCATAGCCCTGATGCATACTCAGTCTCCGAGGTTACTGCTCCAGCCAAGCTTGGTACGGCAGATTTCGTAAAAGTTGTGGCCTTTCGGATGAATCAGTTTCAGTTTGTGTGCTTTCTTACGGATCGTAATACTGTCCCCCGGCGCGCATGGAATGTGCGTCTGACCATCACAGCTTACCGTCGGGTACAGCCCCTGACTGGCGTCTACGACAATTTTCACTTCTGCTTTGCCATCAACCACAATCGGGCGGCTGGATAGAGTGTGCGGGAACATAGGAACCAGCACCAGTGCATCCAGGCGCGGGTGCATAATCGGGCCACCACCAGATAAAGCATAGGCGGTTGAACCGGTCGGTGTAGAAACAATCAGACCATCCGAACGCAGGTGGTAAACAAACTGACCCTCGATATAGAGATCAAACGCGATCATACGTGCGGACTTGCCCGGATGCAGAACCACATCGTTCAGGCCCGTTGCCGAACCGATTGGGTTACCGTCACGCTTGATTTCTGCATCCAGCAGAAAACGTCGCTCTTCTATATATTCGCCGTCGAGAACCGCCTGCACGGCTTCGCACATTTCATCATCCGGGCTGATGTCTGTCAGGAAGCCAAGACGACCACGGTTAATGCCAAGTACCGGTGTATTGAATTTGGCCAGCGCGCGGGCTGCACCGAGCAGACTGCCGTCACCACCTACCACAATTACCAGATCACAGATCTCGCCCAGCATGTTCACATTACTGATCTGCATGCCATGACCCGGCATCACTTCTGCGATGCGATCGTCCAGAATGGTGTGATAACCCTCGTCCATCAGATAGCGGGAAAGGCGTCGTATGGTATCGATCACTTTATTGCTGTTCAGGCGGCCGATAATGCCAATATTGCGGAACTCTTCCATCGGAAAGCTGTTAACCTCGTTGTTCATGCACACA
>JAYNJA010000071.1:1927-6722 GCA_038109705.1 Thalassolituus sp.
TACTGTGTGCGGAAATCATGACAGTTTTATACCACACAGAAAGGCAAAAGGCTTGAGCACACCGGCGACTGACGTTTCATCCCTGCTTTCCATATCAGACAAAGACCGGCGCGACCTGCTATGGAGCCTGTTCGGGCCATCACTGCTTGATAGCGGTCATACGCCTCCCCTGACAGAGCTGATTCCTGAATTACAGCCATCACGCCTGATCCGTGATACACCGTTGGCGCTGTCGTATACGAGCCCACGCCTCGGCTTCTGTTTTGAACAGCTATGGCATGCAGCATTGGATGAATGTGCAATCGAGCATCTGAGTAATCTGCAGATTCGCGACGAACAGGATCTGGCGAACCGCACACTTGGGGAGCTTGATCTGCTAATGCCGCAAACGGAGCGGATTCTTCATATCGAACTGGCGCTGAAGTTCTACCTGGGTGTTAAAGACGACTGGATAGGGCCAAACAGACGAGATCTGCTCAGTCGTAAACTTACTCATACGTTCAATCATCAGCTACCTCTGGCGCAGACTTCCGCAGCAGGCAGTGCATTACGAAATGCTGGTCTCTCGACAGATTCAGGCCCGGTTATCTCTGCGGCTGTCATGCGCGGCTGCCTCTTTCATCCCGCGCACGATGCTCCATGTGCACCTTTACCTGAACGAATTGCGGCGGATCACTGGAGTGGATTCTGGTGCCCGGCAGACCAACTTGATCTACTCCCCGAGGGACAATGGTATGTACTCTCTAAGCCAGACTGGATAAGCCCGGTGGTCAGCGACTTCGCGATTTCTGCGGCTGAACTACGTTATTACCTGGCTGTTTATTTCAGATACCTGCGCACGCCGGTGTGCATCGCTAACATGGCGGCTGACCAAGCAGGCCACTGGTATGAAACAGAACGTTGGATGATTGTTCCCGGCGACTGGGAAAACGATCAAAGCCCCTGAAACCCCCGGCGCCCCTGCAGACCACCGGTATGAATCATCAGGCGACGACGCCCTGGTGGTAACGACCTCGCACTGAGTGCAGTTGCCACTTTTGCGGTATATACAGGGTCAAGTGGCAGGCCCTCAGCATCGTAAAGATGAATCAATTGCAGTAAATCATCAGACGCCCGGCCAAATCCCCCCTCGTGAAAGTCATCCAGTATCTGAACTCTCGCCTCGGTACGCCACAACTGAGACGCCCGAAACAACGCCCCCTGGTCCGCTACCGCATTAATGACATTGAGTGACTGTGTTGAAGTCATCTGAGCCGCCAATCCTCTTGCTGTCGTCCCGGTACCCGCTGCCAACCAGACTTCGTCATAAGCCCGTACGGTTTCAGCCAGCAGTGAGAAGCCGTATTCGCCCTCAGGACCATCGCCACCTTCCGGTATCACCCAGGCACCATAAGCCTCTGCCAATTCTGCGCGCCAGACCGCATCATACCGACGTGCGTACTCACGGCGATTGCAGAAAACCAATTTCATACCTGCAGTAACGCAATCCTGAAGGGTTGCCGTGAGCGGCTGTGCAGGATATCCCTGCACCATAGCGACGACCGGTATATTCAGGCGCTGACTGGCAAACGCCAGTGCATGCAGATGATTTGACCAACGCCCGCCAAAACTCAGTAAGGTTTCTGCACCACTTTCCTGCCAACGCAGTAAGTGCCCCAGTAATTTAAAGAGTTTATTGCCTGAAAGTTGTGAATCAATGCGGTCCAGCCGCAGTACATCAGTGCCTGCTTTGCCGGGAAAAGGCTGGATCAATCCGTCAAATATGGGTGGTTGACCACAGAGTCCCTCCCACAAATCTGCCATGGACTGCAAATTGAATACTCTGGCAGCTGAATTTTCTGAAGACATCGATACGTGTGAAGAAATCTGTAAATCCGATTGCCCTGCAGTCTGCCGGGCCTTAGCCCGACAAACAAGACCGAGGATTCACTCAGTAGCGCTTTTTAACCCCGGAAGGATCACTGGGCATGCCGAACTCGTTGGTTTCAGAAGCTGTCTCTCTGGAAAGGGCTTTGGCTAACGCATCGCCCCCCGCAGACGCGTCCTGTTCATTCTGTTCGCCCCTGTAAAGCGCAGCAGTTTTCTCGGCAATATCGCGAATCCGTTGATTCTTTTCCGGGAACTGGATATCAAACTCAATCAGCAGTTTCCGGGCAGCCTTGAAGTAGTTAGCGGCCGTTACAACATCACCACGAGCCGCAGCTACATCGCCCTGAGCTGTGTAGGTGTCCACTTCGCGCTCCAGCAGAATCATCTTAAGGTAACGGCGATATTCAAGCATCGCGGTTTCAGAAATCTGCCGTTTTTTGGCCATCAGGCCCAACGTTCTCAAGATCAATGAAAACTGGCGCCGTCCGTAACGTAGTTCGCGGTCGCTCTTGAGTACCTTACGGACTGGCGGATCGGATTCCAGTTTCTCGATATAGGGCTGCGGATCAAATGCAGCAGCAACTTCGGGTGCACCACCTGCTTTCGCCGCGCCGCCTTCATTATTGACGCTTTTATCTTTGGCGGCGATCTTTCCTGCGACCTGTGCTGCCCGTTCATAGAGTTCCGTCACACGGTCAAGTACCGCTCGCTGCAACTCCCGATGGCTATCCACAACGATTAAGTACTCCAGTGCCTCCAACAGTTCTGAGGCTTTCTGCCGAACCATTCGGGCCTGATTCTGACGCACCTGTTGCTTCTGCAGATTTTTGTTGTACAGCACCGCGCCCAGCATCAGAAGACTGAGCGGAATGGCAATCGAGATGACAAGTCCGATGGCCGACATAATTTCTCAACTCCGGGAGATTGTGCTATTCCTGACCTGAGTGACTATTAAAAACGACACGCCTGGCAGAAGATTTAACCAAAAGTTTAGCAAGGTTTTGACAAAACGCCGGCGGACTCAGGTAGCTGAAACGGCCAGCGGATTCGGGGACAAAACCACCGGAATTCAACAGTACGTTGATTCAGCAGACTTGACCTGACCCCGGGGTATGGTTTTAAAGTGTCGCCTCATCCGACCCTGAACTCTTCCCGGATGTGAAGATCAGAGCGTGGATTCTTCCGATACAGCAAATAGGTAAATACAAGGACTATGGGCAAATCACTGGTGATTGTGGAGTCCCCTGCAAAGGCCAAAACAATCAATAAGTACCTGGGTAAAGATTTCATCGTTAAATCCAGTGTTGGTCACATACGTGATTTGCCGACCTCAGGTGGCGCCACCAAAAGCGACCCTAAGGAACGTGCGAAACAGGCTGCGCTGACTCGCAAAATGTCCCCCGAGGAAAAAGAGACCTATAAGAAGAAGAAAGCCCACGATCAACTGATCAACCGGATGGGCATCGACCCGGATCATGACTGGAAGGCCAGTTATGAAGTACTGCCGGGCAAAGAGAAAGTCGTCGAAGAACTCCAGCGTCTGGCCAAAAGTGCCGACCAGATCTATCTCGCAACGGATTTGGACCGCGAAGGGGAAGCCATTGCCTGGCACCTGCGGGAAGTCATCGGTGCAGAGTCAAAACCATATCGTCGTGTGGTCTTCAACGAGATTACCAAAAAAGCGATTCAGGCAGCGTTCGAACAACCATCCGAACTGAACATGAACCGTGTGAACGCGCAACAGGCACGCCGTTTCCTCGACCGGGTTGTAGGCTTTATGGTCTCCCCGCTCCTCTGGGCAAAGGTTGCTCGCGGGTTATCTGCAGGCCGGGTTCAATCGGTAGCGGTACGTCTGATTGTTGAACGGGAGCGCGAAATCAGGGCATTCATCCCTGAAGAATATTGGGAAGCGTTCGCCGAACTTACCTCAGACAGCGGCGATAGCATTCGTGCCCAGGTATTCAAGGATGGAGACAAAGAATTCCGCCCGGGTAACGAAGCCGATACCCAGGAAGCCATGGAGCGCCTGCGCAAAGGGCCATTCACGGTTAGCAAGCGCGAAGATAAGCCGACCAGCTCCCGTCCTGCAGCGCCTTTTATTACATCCACGCTGCAGCAGGCCGCCAGTACGCGTCTGGGATTCAGCGTAAAGAAAACGATGACACTGGCCCAACGTCTTTATGAAGCCGGCTACATCACCTATATGCGTACTGACTCCACCAATCTGAGTCAGGACGCCGTCGCCAGCGTACGGGACTACATCACAGACAAATTGGGGGCGGAGTACCTACCGGCAGAACCGCGGCTGTACAGCAGCAAAGAAGGTGCACAGGAAGCTCACGAAGCGATTCGTCCTTCTGACGTTAAGCTCCGCTCAGGCAATCTGTCATCAATGGAACCGGATGCTGAACGACTCTACGACCTGATCTGGCGTCGTTTTGTTGCCTGTCAGACGAACGATGCGAAATTCACCAGTACGACTGTTACTGTGCGCTCCGGCGACTTTGAACTGCGCACTAAAGGCCGTGTGATTCGTTTCGATGGTCACCTGAAAGTTCTGCCACCGGTGGGCAGCAAAGGTGACGACGATATTCTGCTACCAGACATCAATGAAGGCGACGTACTGACGCTGGATGAACTGGAGCCTAAGCAGCACTTTACCAAACCGGCCCCGCGCTTCTCTGAAGCGGCGCTGGTAAAAGAGCTGGAAAAGCGAGGTATTGGTCGTCCGTCGACGTATGCCTCGATTATTTCGACCATTCAGGATCGTGGTTACGTCAGCCTTAAAGGCCGTCGTTTCTACGCTGAGAAAATGGGCGATATTGTGACCAGCCGTCTGACTGAAAACTTTGCCGACCTGATGGACTTTGGTTTTACCGCCAGCATGGAAGAAAAGCTGGATAACGTTGCCGATGGTGATGTTGAA
>JAYNJA010000071.1:6732-8559 GCA_038109705.1 Thalassolituus sp.
TCTGAATGATTTCTACGCCGACTTTACACAGCAACTCGATATTGCAGGCAGTGAAGATGGCATGCGCCCGAATGACCCGGTAGACACGGATATTCCATGTCCTACCTGCGCGCGTCACATGCAGATCCGCAATGGCTCGACTGGTGTATTCCTCGGATGCTCTGGTTACAGCCTGCCACCAAAAGAGCGCTGCACGCAGACGCTGAACCTGATTCCTGGCGACGAAGTTATCAGCGCCGATGAAGATGACGAAGCCGAAAGCCGCCGCCTGATGGACAAACGCCGCTGCAAGATCTGCGACGCTGCGATGGAAAGCTATCTGCTGGATGAGACCCGCAAAGTACATATCTGTGGTAATAACCCGGATTGCGATGGTTTTGAAGTTGAAAACGGGCAGTTCCGGATCAAGGGATATGATGGCCCGACACTGGAATGCGATAAGTGTGGATCGGAAATGCAGCTGAAATCCGGCCGGTTCGGTAAATACTTTGGTTGCACCAACGACGAGTGTAAGAATACCCGTAAACTGCTTAAAAGCGGTGAAGCTGCACCGCCGAAAATTGATCCGGTGCCAATGCCGGAACTGCAGTGCGAGAAAGTAGACGACACCTACGTCCTACGCGACGGGGCCAGCGGTCTTTTCCTTGCTGCCAGCCAGTTCCCGAAAAAACGCGAAACCCGACCGCCGAAGGTCGCCGAGCTGATTCCTCATCGCACTGAAATTGCAGAGAAATACCATTTCCTGCTGGATGCCCCGGTTCAGGACGGCGATGGTAACCCGACTATTATCCGCTATAGCCGCAAGTCGAAAGAGCAATACGTGATGACTGAATCAGACGGCAAAGCGACCGGCTGGAGTGCTGTTTATAACGGTAAGTCGTGGGATATTACGGAGAAGAAATCCGCTTCTGCGAAAGCGGATGCAAAAAAACCGGCGGCAAAAAAAGCAACAACTAAAAAGGCAGCAGCGAAAAAATAACGTTTTTTCCTGAGTTCTCCGGGTCCAAAGGCCCTTTATGTCCAATGAAAAAGCGCCGGTTTTGCCGGTGCTTTTTCATACTGATTCCTGATTTTAATCAACATACATCACTGTTAGCCTGATTATCTCCATTCAGGAGAACAAATAATAAGGAGAATAAAATGAAAGGAATAATCACATCTGTATTCTTTGCAGCGATGCTGATCGTAATGCCTGCCAAGGCCCAGGAGCAGGAGTCCTCAGCACAGCAAGGGCCGGTAAAAATCAACTCTGCAAGTGCCGCTGAACTTAGCGAATTGAAGGGAGTTGGCGAGGCTAAAGCACAGGCCATTATTGCTTATCGCGAAGAACACGGTGATTTTGAAAAACTCGAAGATCTGACCAAGGTGAAGGGGATCGGAGAATCCATCCTGAAGTCGAACGCCCCGCTTCTCAGCCTCGAGTAACGATTCTTCAGCAGTAAAAAAGGAGGCCTGAGCCTCCTTTCTGAACATACTTTTTAAATACAGTTCCGCTCAATAATCTGCGGTTCAGTCAACAAAAGCACAGCGACCCCATTCGCAACGTACAAGACTCATCGTTTTATCCGGGCAATTGGCATCGTAGAATTCATACGGCCACTCCCCTTTCAGCAGACTGACAGTGGTTTTATCACAACCTTCCTGCTCTGCCAGTTTTTCAACAACATACAGTGAGCGGCCATAACGTTTTCCACTGGCCTTTTCGACGATGCCTCGACGAACGTTGTATTCACTCCACTCGGCGACAGACTCCAGCTTCATCCGTTCCAGTGCTTCTCTGATTTCTTCTGAACCATTAAGATCCCATTTACCAGAGCGGGAATCACC
>JAYNJA010000071.1:8584-12114 GCA_038109705.1 Thalassolituus sp.
GTGTCTGCGCGCGTTCCTGAACTTCAAACGTCAGCCCCATAGCAAGACGGGCGCCGGTATCAACACGCGTATCTGTCACTGTGACCAGGTTGTAGGCCAGACCGAAATCGGCCCCTTCAACGAGGCTGCCGTTACGATTCCACCACTCGTTACGGGCAACCTGAGATACATAGTTCGCCTTGCTACTGACCTCAGCACATTCGTAGCGCCAGGTATTCATCATAGTATCTGCCTGCAAGGCGTAGAATACGGCTTCACCTTTCGGTGACAGTGGCGACTGCGCACAACCGGTAATCAGGCCTGCAATGCCTGCGGTAAATAATAATTTCTTAATCATTAACTGTGTCCTGCCCTGAATTTTCGAACAACGTGCGCACGGTTTCTGCAGTGAATGGCCAGTCTAACTCTATCCCGCTAATCTCATCCCGTAATACAGGTATACGCAGTCCATATTGGTCCACGCCCCCATCTACATCAATAATGTCTTCAGAATAAACAGTGACTGCCAAGCCAGCTGCAGCGGTCGCAATAACAACTACAGCATCATCACAAAGATGGCAGCCATCGGTGCCGTAAAGAACAAAGCTCAATCGAGTATCCGCGCGTTTCTTTAAATGTACGACGAGTATAGCCTTGTCATGAAAGCAAGCCCACAGACAGGGAGCGTCATCCTGCTCAACTCAGGAGATGTCCGTCACATCCTGTTCAGATAAGACGATTCAGACCTTCATGGTAACGCTGCATAATGCCGAGGCGATCATCCTCAGGGACAAGTTGATCCAGCATTTTCTGCAAGGTATCGCGGGCGTCGGTTAAAGGTGAAGCGCGATCGAGAGCACTGATATACGAATCCACGTACTCGGCAATCATATTGGGCTGCTTCGCCAGACGCTCTGTTGGGAGTTGTGGGCTCGCTGCGCCGTAGGCACGCGACACACTGGAGAAACTGCGTTGACGCAGATCCAGACTCATCGATGCCAGTTCATTACCGTCGAAGCCAAGATTCATAGCTTCTTCGAGCGCTGCACCCAGATCTCCGTTGAAGAAGGTGTCACTGAGCTTCTGCACATCACTGAAAAGTGTTTCCAGTGCCTGCAGCTCCCCCTCATCCAGAAAACCTTTCACTTCCATATCAAAGCGTGAAGAAAAACCTGACACAGACAGGCTGGAGCCGCCTGCCTGCAGATCCAGGCTACCTGAACGTTCGCGGAAATTAACACTGATGCGATCACCATCCTGTGTCATAACTTCGAGAGACAATCGATTTGAGGTTCTGGTCATTGCGGCGCTGTAATCGTAAGCGTTGGCCGGACCCGAAGATGGCTCAGATTGCTGCGACTCATCACTACTCTGATCGTCGCCCATATTAGCCTGCGGAGGAGCCAGTAACGCCGGCGTATTACCCGCCGCAATGTCGTCCAACCCTTCGTAGACAAGCGCTTCTCCTGCATCGATATCGGCAGCAAGCTCATCGGTCATCAGCCCCATGCCGTCTAACATGTCACGAGCTTCTTCGTACCCCTTAGCAATCCCCTCTTTAGCTGCCTCAAGGCGGGCGTCAATCCGCTCCTGGCTCGCGCCCTGTGCTTTCAGCGATTCAATACCCTGCTGCACATGATTCAGAATATTTTTCGCAGTCTGCTCAACTGACTGACGCTCTGTGGTCGTAATTGCTGGCGATGCGGCCGTTCCGGAAGTTTTGGTTGAACTTTCCGCTGCAGCACCTGTTGCTGACTCAGCTTCCGCCACAGACTTGCGAGCATGATGTGAGGCGTGATGATGGCCATTGGGCATCTTGTGCTGGGCACCACTAATGCCATTGCTCAGACTGCTGGTCTGACTTAAGAACGAAAACGTACTTTGGAAACTGAAGTTCATGGCGGACCTCCCCATCAGAGAATCTGTTCTCTCTGTTATCGGCAGGCCAGTAAGTGACTTAAGCGATGGAAGGCAGATTGGCGTAGCAGGTCTGAGTGACTTTTAAGACAGCATGCAAGACAACATTTAAGACAGCCAGGACTCGGCCCCAGAAACAGGGGCTGCACACGACATCCAACTCAGGACCGACGGCTGTTACGGTACTCAACCGGGGTCTGATTGGTCCAACGCTTAAACGCGCGGTAAAAGGTGCTTGGCTCTGAAAAACCCGTCAGATAGACGATTTCATCAATACTTTCATCGGTACTGGACAACAATTTTTTAGCCAGGTTACAGCGATAATCCGCCAGCAGCTGGTTGAAGTTGGTTCCGGCTTCCGTAAGACGGGTACGCAAAGTACGCGGTTTCATCTCAAGGCGGGCGGCTACGTCGTCGAGATTCACCTGGCCGGTTTCAAGTACTTCACCGAAGACTTTATACACCCGACTGACGACGTCCTGGCGCTCCAGTTTCGCTACGTGCTCACTTGCCAGCTTTTCATGAAGTTGCAGGAGTTCAGGTTCGGCATGAAGCGATGGCAGGCTGAGTAGCTTGTCATCAAAACGAATGCGGTTTTCTTCACAGCCAAAACGAACTTCACAGCCGAATACCCGCTCATGCTCAGCAGCGTTTTCGGGCGCTGCGTGAGCAAACTCAATGGCGGATGGGCGGAACTCATCGTCGGTGACATATTGAAAGAATCGCACCAGACCCAGCACCATGCATTCATTCAGATGGCGCAGGCCAGTGACCTTGTCACTGGCAGACTCAACGAGAATTGACGCCTGACGGCTATCGATCTCGACGCTAGCCTGAGAAGCGTCACTCAGCAGTCGCTGGTAATTCAGTGCACGGGTCAGGCCCTCACCAAAGGTAGGACTGGATAGAAACAGGTATTGCAGTACCTGTCCTTTATAGACCGGCATGTGCTCGCCCAGATGCAGGCCAATATCGGCGTCTCCGGACACGTCTTCCATTACATTCCAGAATACAATCTGTGCCTCGTGGGGCGTACGGATATTACGATCCTGGAGCAACTCAGGAGTAATCCCGAGGCGTTTCCAGACCTCATCGACGTCAATTCCCATCGTCAGCATCGCCTGATGCGCCAGTTGGATCATGATGCCGGAGTCACGCAATTCAGCCATTCCACCAGACATAAGTGTTTGATATTCCGTAAAAGTACAGGGGGTGAATTTTGCCAGATACCGGGCTTTCTGCAAGCGTTATTGACCGATCTGACGCTGGTGTTCTCAAAAGCCGCCAATGGGTGGCCTTCCCGGCCGGGCTAAACTCTGGCCTGATATGTGTCATAAAAGCGTTTTTTCAGGGCAAACAATATGTATCACGCAACTCGTATTCAGTTAAAAAAGCTCCCAAGCGTTGCTAACCACACAGTCCGTTCCGCGTTTTCGCGCAACACGAACATCCGCAACCCGGAGCTGCCGAACATGGACGCCGTTATCTACGGTCATGTTCCAAATAAAAAGAACGTCAAAGATTACGCTCGTATCTGTGGCTTCGATACCAACAGTGAATTTCTGCCGCTGACCTACCCTCATGTAGCGGCATTCAAGCTGCACATGGAACTGATGCTGCACCGCACTTTCCCG
>JAYNJA010000072.1:0-5487 GCA_038109705.1 Thalassolituus sp.
GCACTGGATGATCCACTGACCGCAAATCTCGACAATATTGTATCGGATGACTACTCAGACATTCTGTCCGGTACGCCAGAAGACAACGATGACACCCGTTTTGAAGACAAATGGGCTCTGGAACTGATTGGCAATGATGAGCCAGCTGGCATGTCGAAAGATTCTGGCCTTGGCGATCCAGATCTAAGCTCAATTGAGGCGTATCAGGACGGTCAGGAATTTTCTTTCACTGAAATACATGAACAGAATCGACGAGCTTCAGACACACACAGCAGCTCTCCTGGCACCTACGTCGATGAGTATCACAACAGCATTCAGGACGACTATCAGGATGATTTCCGTAATACCTACGCAGATGACAGCGCGGCGCAGGTAGCGGACGAATATGTTGATGAATACCACACTGATGACAGCGATCCATACAATGAACCGGGCTCTCCTAAGGCAGATTTGAACTATAACGAGCTGAGCGGAGCGCAGAGCGCAATGTCATTGGGTGGCAACCTCGATCTGACCAATGAAGTCGCTCTGAATATTCCCGCAGCAGTACTGGATCCGATCGACTTCGATCAGCAAAAGAAAGATCGCAGCTTTGGCTTCCTGTGGGGGCTTGCCGCACTGTTCCTGGTAATGCTGATTGCAGGCCAGGTGGCCTGGTTTAAGATGGACACTCTGTCACGTAATGACAATTTCCGTCCATATTACGTATTCTTCTGTGACGCTTTGGGATGTGAGCTCCCGGGCATCCAGAATGTTGCGCTGATCCGTGCGACTAACACCGTGTTCAATCCACATCGCAGCATGGCCGATGCGCTGGTCATTGATACCTTACTAACCAACGGCGCAAGTTACCCGCAGCCCTACCCTGACCTTGAGCTGGAATTCCGCGACCTCAACAATCGTATTGTCGCTCAGCGCACGTTTGCGCCATCTGAGTATCTTGCCGGCGGGGTTCTGCCAGGCGACCTCATGCCACCAGGCACTCCTGTTCACATCGCTATTGAAGTGATTAACCCCGGCCCTGATGCCGTGACCCGACAGATTTTCGTGCGCGGAAATCAGTAAAAGGTCAACCCCAAAATTGCACATTTTATGCTCAATTCCCCCTTTATTCAGGAGGGGGTTGCGAGTATCATACGCCCTCTTTTCATCGCACACTTTTTAACCAGAAGGCCCATGTCTTCCATGCCAGCTATTGGTCCTTATACGCTACCGAACCCTGTGGTTCTGGCTCCGATGGCGGGGGTTACTGACCGTCCGTTCCGGCAGTTGTGCCGCGAACTTGGGGCAGGATTAGTGGTAGGAGAAATGGTATCGGGTAACCCGGATCTGCGTAATACCCGCAAATCCAAACTGCGCCTGAATCATACCGGTGAACCTGAGCCAATCGCCGTGCAGATCGTCGGTGGTGATCCGTTAGTGATGGCCGAAAGTGCTCGTTTCAATGTCGAAAATGGCGCCCAGATCATAGATATCAATATGGGGTGCCCGGCAAAGAAGGTTTGTAACAAGGCTGCGGGCTCTGCATTACTGCGCGATGAAGTATTAGTGAAAGATATTTTACAGGCGGTAGTCGAAGCCGTAGATGTTCCGGTTTCGCTGAAAATCCGCACCGGTTGGGCACCGGATGAACGCAATGCGGTGACCATTGCCAATATCGCCGAACAGGCTGGCATTGTGTCTCTGGCCGTCCACGGCCGCACCCGCGCATGCGGTTACGCCAACACAGTTGAATACGACACTATCCGCAGCGTCAAACAAGCGGTCTCAATTCCTGTGTTTGCCAATGGTGATATCACCAGCGCGATCAAAGCTAAAGAAGTAATGGACTACACCGGCGCCGACGGCGTTCTCGTCGGTCGCGCGGCTCAGGGACGCCCCTGGATCTTCCGTGAAATTGTCCATTACCTGAACACTGGCACAGAGTTGCCCGAAGCGCCGCTTGAGGAAATTGAAGCCATTCTTGTGCGCCATCTCAACGGACTTTATGAATTTTATGGCGAATACCTCGGTTTGCGTATCGCCAGGAAGCACGTCAGCTGGTATCTGCAGAGCCAGCCGGGCAACAGCTTCCGTAAACAGTTTAATCAATTGGAATGTCCCACCGCCCAGCTGGCCGCTGTTGCGGAGTATTTCCGGGACGAAGCGTTACGTAAGGAAGTAGCAGCATGAGCTCAGAAGCAATCTTAAGACAGGTCGAACCAGTGACAGAACCAGCGAAATCTGAATACCAATTTACCACCATCGCCGACTCAAACCACACTCTGCGTGAAAGCGTAGAAATTGCACTGAAGAACTACTTCGATGCGATGGACGGGCAACCAGTCGCTGACCTGTACGACATGGTGCTGGCTGAAGTTGAAGCCCCATTGCTGGAAACTGTTATGCGTTACACCCGCGACAACCAGACCAAGGCCTCTGTGGTTTTGGGCCTGAACCGCGGCACCCTGCGCAAGAAACTGAAACAGTACGGAATGCTCTGATTCCTGAATTTAAAAGATTCCCGAATTTAAAATTCAGCGGCCAACCTGACCGGCCGCATCACCACAAGTGACTACGTAAGCGACTATGAACGAAATTACTCCTATCCGACGCGCTCTGATCAGTGTTTCCGATAAAACCGGCATTGTGGACTTCGCCTATGCCCTGACTCAGGCAGGCGTGGAAATTCTTTCAACCGGCGGTACCTATAAACTGCTGCTTGAAAACAACATTCCAGCGGTTGAAGTGTCTGACTACACTGGCTTCCCTGAGATGATGGACGGCCGTGTTAAAACACTGCACCCGAAAATTCATGGTGGCATTCTCGGCCGTCGCGGTCAGGACGACGAAGTCATGCACACTCACCAGATCAACCCTATCGATCTGGTAGTTGTTAACCTGTACCCGTTTGCTGCGACTGTTGCCCGTCCGGATTGTGATCTGCCCCTGGCGATTGAAAATATCGACATCGGTGGCCCGACCATGGTTCGCTCTGCGGCTAAAAACCACGCACACGTTGGCATAGTAGTAAACGCTTCTGACTACGATCAGGTGCTGCAGGAAGTAAACGCGCACCAGGGTCTGACTCACAAGTTCCGTTTTGACCTGGCACTGAAAGCCTTCGAACACACCGCTGCATACGACGGTATGATTGCTAATTACCTGGGCACCATCGATCAGACTGCAGAAGTACTGAGCGTTGATGATCGTGATGCATTCCCACGTACATTCAACAGCCAGTTCATCAAAGCGCAGGACATGCGTTACGGTGAAAACCCACACCAGAAAGCAGCCTTCTACGTTGAAGCCAACCCTGCTGAAGCATCTATCGCTACCGCGAAGCAGATTCAGGGCAAAGAACTCTCTTACAACAACGTTGCCGATACAGACGCAGCACTTGAGTGTGTTAAGTCATTCACTAAGCCAGCCTGTGTGATCGTAAAACACGCCAACCCATGTGGTGTTGCTGTAGTACCTGACGACGAAGGCGGCATCCGTAAAGCCTACGATCTGGCTTACGCAACCGATAGCGAATCAGCCTTCGGCGGCATCATTGCATTTAACCGTGAGCTGGACGGCGAAACTGCACAAGCCATCGTTGACCGTCAGTTCGTTGAAGTAATTATTGCTCCTAAAGTAAGCGCAGCGGCGGCTGAAGTTGTTGCGGCTAAACAGAACGTACGCCTGCTTGAGTGCGGCGAATGGTCTGCCGAGCGTGTAGACGGTTTTGACTACAAGCGCGTTAATGGCGGCCTGCTGGTTCAGGACCGCGACAACGGCATGATCACGAAAGACGACCTGAAAGTCGTTACCAAGCGCGCGCCTAGCGAAGCTGAACTGAACGATCTGATCTTTGCCTGGAAAGTCGCTAAGTTCGTTAAATCAAACGCCATCATCTACGCCAAAGACCGTCAGACTGTAGGCGTAGGCGCGGGCCAGATGAGCCGGGTAAACTCTGCACGTATCGCTGCGATTAAAGCAGAACACGCAGGCCTGCAGGTTGAAGGTGCGGTAATGGCATCGGATGCATTCTTCCCGTTCCGTGACGGTATCGACAATGCGGCAAAAGCGGGTATTAAAGCAATTATCCAACCGGGTGGTTCTATCCGTGATGAGGAAGTGATTGCGGCCGCAGATGAAGCCGGTATTGCGATGGTCTTCACTGGCATGCGCCACTTTAGGCATTAATTAAGGAAGCTATTGCGCTCGCTGTGGCGGTGTTATTTTTTATCTCGGCATGCTCATGTAGGACTACTACACTCCGCTGCCTCGACAAAAAATGCCTTGCCACAGCATCGCTCATAACGCTTCTGCACCGCAGGGAACGCTTCTTTATGAAAGAAAGCGAACGAACTGACGCGGTGTGAAATAAGATTTGCGACAGCGAATTTAATCTGGTGTCGCGTTGAAAAGAATTGGGCGTTGTTGCCCCGGGAGATGAAAGGGTTCTGAGCAAGGCAAAACCTGAGGAGGAAGCGGAGTGTACTTTAGTACATGAGCATTTTGACGAAGGTTTTAACACCGCTCAGGAGCGTTTCAGACCCGCAATAAGAGAAGTCAGCTATGAAAATCTTAGTAATCGGGTCAGGCGGTCGCGAGCATGCTCTGGCTTGGAAAGCTCTGCAGTCCCCACTGGTTGAAAAAGTATTCGTTGCTCCGGGCAACGCTGGCACAGCCATCGAAGACAATATCGAAAACGTTGCAATCGATGTTATGGACTTCGACGCTCTGGAAGCCTTCGCCAAAGAAAACGACATTGGTCTGACGATTGTTGGCCCGGAAGCGCCGCTCGTTGGTGGTGTGGTAAATCAGTTCGAAGCCGCTGGCCTGAAAATCTTTGGTCCACGTCAGGGTGCTGCGCAGCTGGAAGGTTCAAAAGCATTCACTAAGGACTTCCTGGCACGCCAGAAAATCCCAACCGCTGACTACCAGAACTTCACTGAAGTTGAACCAGCACTGGCGTACCTGCGCGAGAAAGGCGCACCTATCGTAGTTAAGGCCGACGGTCTGGCTGCTGGTAAAGGCGTGATCGTTGCGGAGACTCTGGAACAGGCGGAAGAAGCCGTTAAAGACATGCTGTCTGGTAACGCTTTCGGTGATGCTGGCTGCCGCGTGGTGATCGAAGAGTTCCTCGCCGGCGAAGAAGCGTCTTTCATCGTGATGGTGGATGGCAAGAACGTTCTGCCAATGGCCACCAGCCAGGATCACAAGCGTGTCGGCGACAAAGATACCGGCCCGAACACCGGCGGTATGGGTGCTTACTCTCCGGCACCAGTTGTCACTCAGGAAATCCACGACCGCGTAATGCGCGAAGTGATTTACCCGACCGTCAATGGCATGGCAGCTGAAGGTAACGATTACACCGGCTTCCTCTACGCTGGCCTGATGATCGACGAATCTGGTGCGCCGAAGGTAATTGAATACAACTGCCGTTTCGGTGACCCGGAAACACAGCCAATCATGCTGCGCATGCAGTCTGACATGGTTGCGCACTGTCTGGCGGCA
>JAYNJA010000072.1:5497-6873 GCA_038109705.1 Thalassolituus sp.
GTGTTGTTCTGGCAGCAGCTGGTTACCCGAACGATTACCCGAAAGGCGACGTGATTTCTCTGCCAGAAAACGACGGTAATGACCGTAAGGTTTTCCATGCAGGCACCAAGCTGAATGAAAATGGTGAAGTAGTTACTGCCGGTGGTCGTGTGTTGTGTGCAACAGCTCTGGGGAACAGCGTCAGCGAAGCTCAGGCACAAGCGTACGAGCTTGTGAAACTGGTCTCATGGGAAGGTATGTTCTGCCGTTCCGATATCGGTTATCGTGCTGTAGCACGCGAGAAAAGCTGAGCTAAACCCACATAGGTTGAGCTAAGCAACTCGTCCACAACCAGACCGTGAGGGATCACAACAGAGCTATGACAACACTCATCCAGTATTTGAGATTGGCTTTGTTTGTGATTCTTTTGACGGGCTTACCCCTTAAGGGACTAGCCCTGTCACCCATCATTATTCCTGATGGCTCGTTCGAGCAAACCATCACTCAGTACACCTTTTTTTATGAAGACGCTGATTCCGAATTGACCCTCGGCGACATCGTCACTCCAGATATCCAACTAAGGTTTGCCCCCACCCACTCGGACGTTCTTAAACGTGGAGCGACAGAAGCCAACCTCTGGGTGCGCTTAAGTCTGCATAATCCTTTGTCGACTCCGCTGAATACTGTATTGACGCTTTCAAACGAACGGCTGGATTCCGTGCGTTTATTCGATATTACCAATCTGGAATCGCCAACCGAAATCACTGGCCCCTCTCTCGATGGATCGCTATCACAGGCACACGCCTTTGGCCTGCAACTCGGTGCCAAAGAAATCCATAGTTACCTTGTCCGGATAGAAACTGATGCACTGATCGATACTCTGCTGGAATTAAAGAGTATCGACCGCTTTAATGCTCAGGAGCAGCTAACCGATATCATGACCGGCGCAACAATGGGACTCGCATTTCTTGCGTTGGTGTATTTTATTTACATAAAAGCGCGGGGCGAGGATGGTATCGTTACGGCGGGGGTTGTCTGTACTTTCTCAGTATTTCTTTTTATTCCAGCGACGGCGGGGATTGGCTCGGGGCTTCCATTCGGTGCGGACCTTCCACATGGCATGGTGGAAACGCTATCCGCCTGCGCCATTCTGATCGCACAGCTTTATGCTGTACTGCAGCTGAAATGGCGTCAGTTCTGGATTCGCATAAGTCTTTACAGCCTGATCTCAGCTCAGCTCCTTATTGCCATGACCGACCTGCTGATTCCGAGTTACCAAACAGAAATTCTGGTATACAGCAGCGCGGCGCTGAATCAACTCTTTATTATTTTCGTACCTGGCTTTTTCCGTAGCCAGAGGCCTGACGCCCATCCCTATCTCCGTAGCGGTGCAGCGC
>JAYNJA010000072.1:6883-12044 GCA_038109705.1 Thalassolituus sp.
GGTTGTTACCGGTATTCTCGCTACAGCCCTACACAGCATCAACCTTATTCAGATGCATTCAACAGAACAGCTTCTGGTATTCCTTCTCCCTCTGTCTATTGCCGCAAGTGTGTTCTTTGCGCAAATGTCTCTCAGCCTGACAAACGAGCGCAGTGAGCGTCATTATTCAATGGGCATTGCCCCGGCAACCATGGGGCAGATAAGTCACGAGTTACGCACACCGATTAATGGCGTTATCGGCATGAGCGAACTGCTCAGCGAAACCCCCTTATCTGCCAACCAGCGCGACTACCTTGAAACCATCAGCATGGCTGGCAATGATCTACTGGTCCTGGTCAATGAACTCTCTGACCTTGGCAAATTGAAAGGGCGTGAAGTGTTGCTCGAAAGCAAAGCCGTACGCGTCGCCAATCTTGTCAGCAAGACTTTGGGACATTTCCAGCAGGAAGCGATACGAAAGCAAGTCGAGTTGATTCTTGACCTGGAAGATAACTTCCCAGAACGCCTGATGTGTGACCGCAACCGTCTGCTATCAGTACTCTACAACGTTTTATCCAGAACCCTTGCCTACACCGAACACGGAGCATTAACCCTCTCTGCCTCGTACTATCAGGGAGAGCTGACACAGGGCCTGAGGTTACAATTACAGATCAGCGGCACCATCGTAAAGCAGGATGAGCTGGAATCCATTCTACGTATGCTTCAACCAGGAAATTCCAAAGTAGATAATAACGATCCTCATACCTGGAATTACACGGTGGTGCGCGGGCTTATCCGCCACATGCGTGGCACACTCGACATTGAGAGTCTCAGTAACCAGGGTGGCTCTGTAACCCTCTTTCTCCCAATGCGTCCGGATGAAGAGTCTGGTAATAGTCGAACCCAACCAGATACGTCACTCACCGGACTGAGGGTACTGGTCGTCGACGACAATGCCTCTCTGCGGACGGTGATCGAAAAACAACTGAAGCGTTGGGGTATAAGCACAGACAGCACTTACAGCGGCAAAGAGGCGCTCGCAATGTTGCGCACAGAACATCGCGCCGGCAATCCCTACGATATGATCATCGTCGATCACGATATGCCCGTTATGTCTGGCCTGCAGCTCGCAGAGCGCATACGTAGCGACGAAGAAATCCCACATAAGCCTGCCAGCCTGATGCTGACCGGCCTGAGTACAAATAGCGTAGAGCGTAGTGCCGCAGCTGCCGGTATTGACTACGTTATTGCCAAACCCGCAAGTGGCAACCGTCTGCGCGAAGCCCTGATTATTCTACAAAAGCGCCGCAGCTCCTACTAACGCGCCGCAGCTCCTACTAACGCGCCGCAGCTCATACTGAACTCAATAAAAGCAGCTCACGACTAAACCTGACAAGAATCATGCACGGCGGTGTCGTATCGCGTAAAATGGGCGCAGATATTTCGCGGAGCAGTAGTTATGACCACACAACGACGCTATTCACTATTCGACCAGATTATCCGTAACGCCGACCAGGCCTTACGTACACTGGTACCTGGTGCGGCAACAGCCGAGCGTTCTTCGCCGGCTCAGGGCCGTGAATACAGTGAACTCAGCGATAGTGAGCGCAAACACGCTGCGGGTCTGATGCGAATAAATCATACTGGCGAAGTCTGTGCGCAGGCGCTGTATCAGGGCCAGGCCATGACCGCACGCCTGCCTGAAGTACGTGATGCTATGGAAGAAGCTGCCGCAGAAGAAGTCGATCACCTCGTATGGTGTGAAGAACGTATCAATGAGCTGGGTAGTCACACCAGCCGGTTGAATCCAGCCTTCTATGCCCTGTCGTTCGGTATTGGTGCACTGGCAGGTAAGGTGAGTGACAAGGTCAGTCTGGGCTTCGTAGCAGCGACCGAAGAGCAGGTATGCAAACACCTCTCACAGCACATGAGCAGCCTGCCGGTGCAGGATGAAAAAAGCAAAGCGGTATTACTTCAGATGCTTGAAGACGAAGCAAAGCATGCCACCACCGCTATCGAAGCGGGCGGCGCACGCTTCCCACTGCCAGTAAAACTTGGCATGACCGCGCTCTCGAAAGTGATGACCAAAGCGACCTATCGAATCTAATACCAGATATAGCCGCATCTCGACTCCTGCCAGAACTGCCCCTGTCGAAACCAGCCCCGCACTTTCGCAGTGCGGGGCTGCACTGCACAAATGCCCCGCTTTAGTTCAGAATCTGAACATCTATAACCCGTTGCCTATAGAACGTTTTGCTGTATAGCGACACAGTTCCCGTCCCTACATGTCATATCGCCTAGTCTTAACGTTACGCATCCTGCAGACATCAACGGGAGACAGCTATGCCACCTCTCAATATTCTCACCAGAATACGCCGCTTCTACAAAGTACCTGAGCACCACCCTGACTTAGAGTGGACAAAAACAGAAACCTATCGCCGCCGCCTGGAACAGGTGAAAACAGGGTGGATTATCAGTGGCTGCTGCATGCTGGCTGCCGAGAACATTGCCGCTATCGTAGGCATATTCTTCTTCAGCAGCTTTATGAGCTTTGCATTTCTGGAAAGAGATGAAGAGTAAACGATGCGGAGGTAGCTGTATGCCCAAAGGACTTGAGCTAGGGACAGCCACCCCTGGCAGACCGTTACGACAGCCAGCCGCTTAAGACCGTTTCCCGGGCTGATAACGCCTGAAGATGGCGTCTATCATCACAAAAATCACAAAGAACAAGCCCGCTTGTGTAGCAACCAGGTAACATTGAAGCTGTGCTAATGCACGATATTTTACCAATAGAGGGGCAAGAGAAGAGGCCAAAACCCCCCAGTAGAAAAAAGTCAGAACCGCAACCATCAGCACACTGTATACGAGAAACCGCGACTCCTTAGTCCAGGTCTTAATAACAACGGCTATTGCCGACAACAGCCCAATCGGAAGTAACATCGCGAGCGTCTGCAGGAGCCATCGTCCCCACAACTCAACCTTGAATAAATAATGCAGTGAGTCTGATTCATCACTCACTGCCTCCGTGGTAGAGATCACGGCACTGGCAAAGGTGAAAATATAACTTTTCGGGAGTACTCCATACAAAAACACAACACCGCACCCGATCAGCAACCCTGCTATAACACTTACCAGCTTTATCATTCGTCGTCCTCGTAATTACGACTAAAAATACGACTAAAAGCTTAGACCAGGAATCAGGCTTTTTTCACAAACTTAGCAGTAACCATTACCTCACCAAAGCCTGCGAACTTGCAATCCAACTCATGATCTTTGCCTTCAACAATACGGCGCACAATAGATTTAGAGCCTATTTTTAAGCCTTGGGAGCTGCCTTTGACCTTGAGATCCTTGATCAAGGTAATCGAATCACCGACTTCCAAAACCGTGCCATTCGAGTCGCGAGCAACAAAAACATCCTCCACGGCCTCCGCCGGATTCCATTCATGACCGCATTCAGGGCAAACCAGATTTACCTGATCTTCGTATACATATTCAGACTTACATTGAGGGCAAGGAGGCAGCGACATAAAAATAACTCGTCGATTAAAAAGGTGAAAAACAAGAAATCGATAGTGAAAAAGAGTGAATTATACCCCACCGAACTCACTATCCGGCTCCAGAACCCAACAACGATCGTTATGACTAAAGCCAATGTGTTCGTAATAGCTGTTAGCGGCAGGAGCAGCGATAAGAATCAGCTTACATCGGGGTCCCAGTTGAGAACGCACTACTACTTGTAGCTCCTTACCGATCCCCTGCTTCTGGTAATTCCCTGATACCGCAAGATCAGAGAGGTAGCAGGCATAGTGAAAATCTGTCATACAGCGGGCGATCCCCACTAACCGGTCAGCATCCCAGGCGGTAACAATCAGATTGCTGTTTTTAAGCATACCCTCAATACATTCCAGGTCATCGACGGGCCTGCGTTCTCCAAGGGTTGAGGTATTGAGTAATTCGAGGAATTGATTAGTAGTGACCGGATGATTAGCCCTATATTTAATATTCATTCTTCTTCCTTGAGCGGTGGTAGTTTTCCGCAGTGTTTCATCCACACAGCACCATTAAGGAGTGTATTAATTGCCCTTACGAGCGACTGGTGCTTTAAACGCTTTGCTATAAAATCCCGACGTATCAAAGCAACATACCCGCTTTTTACCTTCTTCAAGCATGTTGCACATATCGCTGATTCGTTTACTTCTCGTTTTATCCTGTTTGGCGCTTACTATCCAGTGAATCCAGTCCAGGCGAGCTATTGCTGTAGTCTGTTGCCAGGTTTTAAGGGCATCAGAAGTTCCTTCCAGTGCTTGCCACACATCGTCCGGCACAACTGGTTCAGGTTCTTGTTCAACCGCAGACACTGAAATTGCGACCTCAGAATTAAACACTACCTGAGCAGCGTTCAGGATTTCTTTCGACAAACGAAGCCAATGGCTTTTCTTACCATCGGGTTCGAGCAGTGCAATGAACTTGTAGCCATTCAGGGAAATCTGCGCACTTACTCGCCCTCTTCGCGGCAGAATACCACTTACATCCGCTGGAAAAATGACAAAGCCCCACTCCTCAGAGTCTGAGCTTTCAGCACGTTCGATAGCTACAACGAAACATTCACTCATAGGCGTACTCCGTTAATAGTATCGACGTCGACTACAGCACTCACTATAGAGGTTTCAGTCATCATCCTGCATCGGGATCGAATACTTGCCGGAATCCAGACCCGTAAGCCGTTCTGAAATAAGTAATTCTTCTTCTGAAGTCGCCTTCGGAGAGTCATCTAATTCGTAGAAAATATGACGCCCTTGTGAGTCATCAAAACGAATCTTGCCGAGAATCAGGCCACTACTGCTAATGCAGTCGAGTTCTTGCTGGATGGGTAGGAAAAGCAAATAAGCGACCTCTCTGTTTGAAAGTCCTGTGAAGAGACTGCTTATCTTCTACAGAACACTCGAAAACATCAAGGCTTGCTCTCGATTCGGTAATGTTCAGAAAAAGAGGTAATGTCGCGTTCTGCAGGCTTCTTAGATGACTTCTCTTCTATTAGCGGCCATTGATATTCGCCCATCGTTTCTGATAATGACATATTTGAACAATCCGCCTTTACCGCCTCCCATTGCTTCAGCGTTTCCGCTCCCACCTTCAGGCTCATCGAATCAATGATAGAATCACACAGTGCCATTGTTGG
>JAYNJA010000073.1:0-11826 GCA_038109705.1 Thalassolituus sp.
ATGATGCCCTGGTCGCCGCTCAGGCTGAGATTGCTGAACTGAAAGATCAGATGCTACGCGTGCAGGCAGAAATGCAGAATGTACGCCGCCGCTCTGACCAGGAAGTGGATAAGGCGCGCAAGTTTGCGGTAGAGAAGTTCGCCAATGAAATGGTGACTGTGGTTGATAACCTCGAGCGTGGTCTGGCTGCGGCTCCTGAGGAAGAAGCGACTCAGGCAATCCGTGAAGGTATGGAGATGACCCTGTCGGGCCTGATCAGCTCGCTCGAGCGCTTTAATGTGGTTCAGGTGAATCCTGAAGGTGAATCCTTCAACCCGGAACTGCATCAGGCAATGAGCATGATTGAGAATGCAGAACTGGCCCCGAATACCGTAATGGCCGTAATGCAGAAGGGCTACACCCTGAACGGTCGCCTGTTACGTCCGGCGATGGTGATGGTCAGCAAAGGCGCGTCTCAGATTGACGAGAACGCCTGAGCAGGAAATTAAATCCCTGCAGAACGCATGGAATTTAACCAGCAGGCCTTGAAACCCAAATGAGTGGCCTCATATAGCTGGTAACAACGAAAAACGCTGTTTTTTTATTTAGTTTTACAGGCCGCGACAGGCGGCCAATCTGGAGATTGAGTTATGGGTAAAATTATTGGTATCGACCTCGGGACCACTAACTCCTGTGTGGCGATTCTGGATGGCGACAAAGCCCGCGTAATTGAAAACGCTGAAGGCGATCGCACAACACCTTCGATCATCGCGTACACCGATGACGAAACACTGGTCGGTCAGTCTGCAAAGCGTCAGGCGGTAACCAACCCGACTAACACCCTGTTTGCGGTTAAGCGTCTTATTGGTCGTCGTTTCAAAGATGACGTGGTTCAGAAAGACATCAAAATGGTGCCTTACAAAATCATCGAAGCCAGCAATGGCGACGCATGGGTTGAAGTAAAAGGCGAAAAATTCGCTCCGCCACAGATCTCTGCAGAAGTTCTGAAAAAGATGAAGAAAACTGCAGAAGATTACTTGGGCGAGCCAGTAACTGAAGCAGTAATCACAGTACCTGCATACTTCAACGACTCTCAGCGTCAGGCGACTAAAGACGCCGGTAAGATCGCGGGTCTGGAAGTTAAGCGTATCATCAACGAACCAACTGCAGCGGCGCTGGCATACGGCATCGACAAGCAGGGTGGCGACCGCACTATCGCGGTATACGACCTGGGTGGTGGTACCTTCGATATTTCTATCATCGAAGTGGCTGACGTTGATGGCGAGAAACAGTTCGAAGTACTGGCTACCAACGGTGACACCTTCCTCGGTGGTGAAGACTTTGACCTGCGTCTGATCGAGTACCTGGCAGCAGAATTCAAGAAAGAAAGCGGCATCGACCTGCACAACGATCCGCTGGCTCTGCAGCGTCTGAAAGAAGCCGCAGAAAAAGCAAAAGTTGAGCTGTCTTCCAGCCAGCAGACTGACGTGAACCTGCCGTACATCACTGCAGATGCGACAGGTCCTAAGCACCTGAACGTGAAAGTAACCCGTGCGAAACTGGAATCTCTGGTTGAAGAACTGGTTAAGCGTTCTCTTGAGCCTTGCCGTATCGCACTGAAAGACGCAGACCTGAGTGCTTCTGAAATCGACGAAGTCATTCTGGTTGGCGGTCAGACCCGTATGCCAATGGTACAGAAGGCTGTTTCTGAATTCTTCGGTAAGGAACCACGTAAAGACGTGAACCCGGACGAAGCGGTTGCGGTGGGTGCATCTATTCAGGGTGCGGTTCTGTCTGGTGACGTAAAAGACGTTCTGCTGTTGGACGTAACTCCGCTGACACTGGGTATTGAAACCATGGGTGGCGTTGCAACTGCGGTTATTGACAAGAACACCACGATCCCGACCAAGAAGTCGCAGACATTCTCTACTGCCGATGATAGCCAGACTGCGGTAACCATCCACGTGGTTCAGGGTGAGCGTAAGCAGGCTGCACAGAACAAGTCACTGGGTCGTTTCGACCTGAGCGACATTCCGCCAGCAGCGCGCGGCATGCCACAGATCGAAGTTACCTTCGACATCGATGCTAACGGTATTCTGAACGTTAGCGCGAAAGACAAGGCGACTGGTAAAGAGCAGTCCATCGTGATCAAGGCGAACTCTGGTCTGAGCGATGACGAGATCGAGAAAATGGTTCAGGATGCAGCAGCTAATGCTGATGCGGACAAGAAGTTCGAAGAACTGGTACAGGCGCGTAACACCGCTGATGGCCTGATCCACGCGACCCGTAAGACACTGGAAGAAGCCGGTGACAAAGCGACCGACGAAGAGAAATCTGCGATCGAAGCGGCAGTTACTGACCTCGAAGGCGTTCTGAAGGGTGACGACAAAGACGCGATCGAAGCGAAGACTAACGCTCTGACTGAAGCGTCAGCATCTCTGGCACAGAAACTCTACGCCGAGCAGCAGGCTCAGCAGCAGGGTGGTGCGGAGCAGGCGGATAGCGCTTCCCAGGACGAAGATGTGGTAGACGCTGAGTTCGAAGAAGTAAAAGACAAATAAGGTTATAGACCTGGCTGCGTTGCTATCGCGGTGTTGGAAAAGAGTTCGGAATGCTCATGTATGAGTTATACACTGCGCTTCCTTACTCTTTTCCGCCTTGCGCTAGCGGCCTCGCCGACGGTCCCGAAATACCGCAGTTTGAATGCTGGTGCTTCGGACACCTTAAGAGGATAAATGGACGCGGCAACCAGTTTGCCGCGTTTTATTTCGCACAGTCTGTGCAAAGTGGTAAATGAACAACAGGTGAATCATGTCCAAACGTGATTATTACGAGGTGCTTGGCGTCAGCCGGGATGTCGACGGTAAAGAGCTGAAGAAAGCGTACCGTAAGCTGGCGATGAAGTATCACCCGGATCGTAATCCGGACGATAAAGATGCCGACGCGAAGTTTAAGGAAGCCACTGAAGCTTACGAAATTCTGGGCGATGAACAGAAGCGCGCAGCGTACGACCGTTACGGTCATGCGGGCGTTGATCCGAACGCTGCCGGCGGTGGTGGTTTCGGCGGTGGTGGTGCAAACTTCAGCGATATCTTCGGTGATGTTTTCGGCGATATTTTTGGTGGCGGCGGCGGCCGTGGTGGTCGTGCCGGTCCGCAACGCGGTTCTGATCTGCGCTACACCATGGAGCTGACTCTCGAAGAAGCCGTGCGTGGTGTCGAGAAGAAAATCCGTGTTCCAACGCTGACCAGTTGCGAGACCTGTGACGGCAGTGGTGCTAAACCGGGTACCTCGCCTAAAACCTGTGGCACCTGTGGTGGTGCGGGTCAGGTACGTATGCAGCAGGGTTTCTTCTCGGTGCAGCAGACCTGTCCTAGTTGTCGTGGCCAGGGCACAACGATCGAAGATCCGTGCAATAGCTGTCATGGCCGTGGTGTGAAGGAAGAAACAAAAACACTGTCGGTGAAAATCCCCGCAGGTGTCGATACGGGTGACCGTATCCGTCTTTCCGGTGAAGGCGAAGCCGGAGCCATGGGCGGCCCAGCTGGTGACCTGTACGTTCAGGTCTCGGTGAAAGAGCATGAGCTGTTCCACCGCGATGGCCGCAACCTTTACTGTGATGTGCCGATCAGTATTGTCGATGCCGCACTCGGTGGCGAGCTTGAGATTCCGACCCTCGACGGGCGCGTGAAGCTGAAGATTCCTGCTGAGACTCAGTCTGGCAAACTCTTCCGTCTGCGCGGCAAGGGTGTGACACCAGTGCGTGGAGGTACCGCCGGCGATCTGCTCTGCCGTGTGCAGGTAGAAACGCCAGTGAACCTCAATTCGCAGCAGAAAGAACTGTTGATGAAGTTCCAGGAGTCTTTGACGGGTGAAAAGCACTCGCCGCAGAAGAAGTCCTGGTTTGAGGGTGTGAAACGCTTCTTCGAGGACATTTGATAGCTAACTACGTTGTCGGAGCTTTGTTAAATCCGATCTGCGAGTGCTCACGTACTAAAGTACGCTCCGCGCTCTCGATCGAATTTGCCTTGCTCCGCCTCCCTCGTTAACGCTATCAATTCATAAGCGAATACCTCAGATCGTCAAAATTCCCTGAATGCTCATGTACTACTTGTACACTGCGCTTCAGGGAATTTTTTTGCCTTGTGCTAACTTCTTTGCCGACAGTCTGGCGTCGTAATCTGTAGGAGCGTATCCCATGCGCGACATTCTGGCCTCTCCCGTGCTTTCCCTGATCTGATGCCTTCGGTATCCTTAGGGCCATCTATTTTTCCTATGTATAAAAGCAGACAAGAATAATGACCCGAATTGCTATTACCGGTGCTGCCGGCCGTATGGGACGCGTGCTGATCGAAGCCGTCCACAATGATGATGCTGCAGATGTAGCTGGTGCGATTGTTCTGGCGAACGATCCGATGGTGGGTGTTGATGCCGGTGCGATCGCCGGTCTGGCGACGACATTGAATGTTAAAGCGGTAACTTCCGTTGAAGAAGCTATCAAAGACTTTGATGTGCTGATCGACTTTACTTCGCCAGAATCCACAATGGCGAACGTGGCTCTGTGCCAGAAGCATGGTAAAGGGATCGTGATTGGTACTACCGGTCTGACCGATGAGCAGAAGTCCAAACTGAAGGCTGCGGCCGCTGATACCCGTATCGTATTTGCGCCTAACTACTCAGTGGGTGTGAACCTGTGCCTGAACCTGTTGCGCATGGCGGCCAAAGTGATGGGCGAAGACAGCGACATCGAAGTAATCGAAATGCATCACCGCCATAAAGTCGATGCACCGTCTGGTACCGCTCTGCGTATGGGTGAAGTCGTTGCAGAAACTATGGGTTGGGATCTGAACGAAGTGGCGTGTTACGGCCGTGAAGGTCAGACCGGTGCTCGCCCGCACAAGCAGATTGGTTTTGAAACCATTCGTGGCGGCGACGTAGTGGGTGATCACACTGTGATGTTCGCGACAGAAGGTGAGCGCGTTGAGGTGACTCACAAGGCGCAGAGCCGTATGACCTTCGCAAAAGGTGCGGTGCGTGCGGCTAAGTGGCTGACTGAGCAGCCGGCGGGGTTATACGACATGCAAGACGTCCTGGGTTTTTAAATTCTGCGTGCTGAGCTCGCTGATACTGCGTTAAAAACTGCTTCGGAATGCTCATGTACTACTCGTACACTCCGCTTCCTCATCAGTTTTTGCCTTGTCTCAGCGTCGCTCAGCAACCCAGAGGGAAACATCAGTTTCCTCGAGTCAGCGTAGAATGCTCGAAACAAAAAAGGCCGCGATTGCGGCCTTTTTGCTTTCTGACGATTAAGGATCAGTCGTCGTTCGGGTCCAGCGGGTCGCTGTCATCCAGTTCGTCGATTTTAGCGATCAGTGCACGCAGGCCATCTTTGTCTTTAGCGACGCTCGACAGGTCGTCTGGTGTCGCGTTGCTGAAGTCACGTTCGCCTTCTTCCAGCAGATCGCGCATGCCACTCAGGGTAACGTAAGGTGCGCGGCTTGATACGGCGTTAGCCAGCCAGGATGGCAGGCGGCCAGCAAGATCTACGAAGGTAGTGAAACGCACCTTGGTCATTTCTTTGCCAAGCGGTGTGATTTCGAACAGGTTGTGGAATTCACGCAGCTTCACCATGTTCTTGTGTTCAGGGCCTGCGGTATCGATGTTGCGGCTACTTACGTAGATGACGTCGTCTTCAATCCAGGATTTGCTCTTTACGGTTACGTAGCGGGAAGCCACTGGCCATACGCCTTTATATTCCATGTAGCTGTAGTCTGGCGGAACTGCCTTACTTGCACGGCAGAAGTAAACCCACTTATACAGGTTCTCTGGTGTGTCTATGGTGAGCAGGATATCCAGTAAGGGCTCATTGAGGATGATCTCGCCACGGAACTGTTTTACATCGGCACCCGGTACTTCACGGCGCCAGGTGGATACTTCCCCGACCTCGTCCCCAGTAGAGGTTACTTCCCAAGGAATTGAGTCATCAATAACAGTGATTTGTTCTTTGGTCTCTGCATCTGTCTCTGCGTTGCCTTCAGCAAAGCTGACCCCAGACAATAGCATCAGAACTACGGCAGCCATGCCGCTGAGTTGCTTAATAAACACGGGCTTGTCTCTTTTATTTTTAGTGTACATTTTTCAGGCAGAGCCTGAATTCTGCACATGCTAGCAGATGCAAGCCTTGCGTCCAGCGGAGATGCTGCCAAACAGTTGACCGGATAGGACCGCTTATGGCGTTTTAATCCCGAGAATATGTGCAAAGCCGCGGGAAACGAGAGATCGTATCTCGCTTTCGTCTTTTGTGTCGGGGCTGAAAACCATGGATACCAACATGTGAGCGTTGCCCAGTGCCCAGCGGGCGCGATCGATTGGTGGCAGGCCATCATTCAGCTCACCACGTTCGATAGCTTTATGAATCTGTGTTTCGATGAGACTGAGCACATGCTCCTGAAATTTCAGGTAGCGTGGCCAGGTATCTTCACGGACAGAAGAGGACCACTCGAGCCATATTTTGATGTAATCCGGATGGTGATGGCAGGCATCGATAAAAGTAGAGATGCAGGAGTTCAGGGTCTCCTCAGCGGTCTGGCCCATTTTCATTGCCGAGAGGGAAAGATTGATCAGAAACTGCTCAACTTCGTCCAGTACCTCGTCGACGAGAATCTCCCGGGTGTTGAAGTAGTTGAATACGGTTGCGACGGATACTCCAGAGAGTTGAGCAATCTCTGTGTGGCCGCCGCGGCCAATGCCCCGGCGTGCGAATACCTTAATGGCGTCATCCATTAATAGCTTCTTGCGCTCCGAAGGATCAAGGCGCTTTCTGTGATCTGCTTGTCCGTGCATTTTAAAGGGCTCCCTGAATACAAAGTGTCTGCATTTCCGGCTGACAGTACAATAATTCTCCGAATGGGACACAATTGTGAACTTGAAAGTTCAGGAATGGAATAGCTCTTTAACAGAACTTATACAAAACAACAGGTGCTGTCGAATTTCTGACCAGTTTGGGGTGAAGGACTGCTTGCTGGCGCCTGGCAGGATTGGCGCCGTCATCGCGTGGACACAATCCCCTGATTTCTGTATAATTCGGCGCAATTTACGTGTGCGCACCGGGCGCAAGCAATACGACGGTATTTGATAGCCTAAGCGGGATGGAATCTCTGGATCACCATTCCGCTTTTTTACGGCTGAGACCCAGAGGGTGGTTGTTTTTACAATCGGCCCGAAGCACACGCACGCCAGTTTTATCGTAAAATTCGGGGAACGAGTCTTGTCTACGCCAGCGATTCTAGCTCTTGAGGACGGCAGCATCTTCAAAGGTACCAGCATTGGTGCTGAAGGTCTGTCTGTTGGGGAAGTGGTGTTCAACACCTCCATGACCGGTTATCAGGAGATCCTCACAGATCCTTCCTATGCCAAACAGATGGTCACACTGACCTACCCACACATTGGTAACTACGGTACCAACCCAGAAGACGAAGAGTCTGATGCGGTGCATGCGACAGGCCTGATCATTCGTGATCTGCCGCTGATCGCTTCCAGCTTCCGTAACACTCAGTCGCTGGATGATTACCTGCGTGCCAAAAACGTACTGGGTATTGCCGATATCGACACCCGTCGTCTGACACGCATTCTGCGTGAAAAGGGCTCTCTTAACGGTTGTATGATCGCCCGCGCTGATGCGCACTCTGATGCGAGCATCGCAGAAGCGATCGAAGCGGCGAAAGGCTTCCCTGGTCTGAAAGGTATGGATCTGGCTCAGGAAGTAACCGTCACTGAAAGCTACAACTGGACTGAGACAGACTGGACTCTGGGCCAGGGGTACGGTGAACTGACCGAGCCTAAATACAATGTTGTTGCTTATGACTTCGGTGTGAAACGCAACATTCTGCGCTTATTAGCTGAGCGTGGTTGTAAGCTGACTGTCGTACCGGCGAAGACTCCGGCGTCACAAGTGCTGGCGATGAATCCAGACGGTATTTTCCTGTCCAATGGCCCGGGTGACCCGGCGCCGTGTGATTACGCCATCAAAGCGATTCAGGAAATTCTGGAAACCAATATCCCTGTATTTGGTATCTGCCTTGGTCACCAGCTGCTGGCTCTGGCATCGGGCGCTCAGACCGTGAAGATGCCGCACGGCCATCACGGTGGTAACCACCCAGTGCAGGATCTTGAGTCTGGCAAAGTAATGATTACTGCCCAGAACCACGGTTTCGCAGTAGATGAAGAATCACTGCCGGCGACTCTGAAAGCTACACATAAGTCTCTGTTCGACGGCACGCTGCAGGGTATTGCCCGCACTGACAAGCCAGCGTTCAGCTTCCAGGGGCACCCTGAAGCAAGCCCGGGTCCACGCGACGTACAGCCGTTGTTTGACCATTTCATCGAACTCATTGAACAAGCCAAGGCGTAAGAGAACAGGACTAAGTCATGCCAAAACGTACTGACATAAAAAGCATTCTGATCATCGGCGCCGGCCCAATTGTTATTGGCCAGGCGTGTGAATTTGACTACTCCGGTGCCCAGGCCTGTAAGGCTCTGCGTGAAGAAGGTTTCCGCGTTATTCTGGTGAACTCTAACCCAGCCACCATTATGACCGACCCTTCGATGGCTGATGCCACATACATCGAGCCAATCACTGTCGAAGCAGTTGCTAAAATCATTGAAAAAGAACGCCCGGATGCGCTGCTGCCTACCATGGGCGGTCAGACTGCACTGAACTGTGCTCTGGGTCTGGAATCTGCTGGCGTACTGGAAAAATTCGGCGTTGAGATGATTGGCGCAAACGCTGACACCATCGACAAGGCTGAAGACCGTGACCGATTCGACAAGGCAATGAAGTCTATCGGTCTTGAGTGCCCACGTGCTGGTATCGCTCACAGCATCGAAGAAGCACGCGAAGTTCAGAAAGGTCTGGGCTTCCCTTGTATCATTCGTCCGTCATTCACTATGGGTGGCACCGGCGGTGGTATCGCCTATAACAAAGAAGAGTTCGAAGAAATCTGTACCCGTGGTCTGGATCTGTCTCCAACTAACGAGCTGCTGATCGACGAATCTCTGATTGGTTGGAAAGAATACGAGATGGAGGTTGTTCGTGACAAAAACGACAACTGCATCATCATCTGTTCGATCGAAAACTTCGATCCAATGGGTGTACACACGGGTGACTCCATCACCGTGGCACCAGCACAGACTCTGACTGATAAAGAATATCAGATCATGCGTGACGCCTCTCTGGCGGTACTGCGTGAGATCGGCGTAGAAACCGGTGGTTCTAACGTTCAGTTTGGTATCTGCCCAGACACTGGCCGTATGGTCGTGATCGAGATGAACCCACGTGTATCCCGTTCTTCGGCTCTGGCATCAAAAGCGACTGGCTTCCCGATTGCTAAGGTGGCGGCGAAACTGGCTGTGGGTTACACCCTGGATGAACTGCAGAACGATATTACTGGTGGTGCGACCCCAGCCTCGTTTGAGCCGTCTATTGACTACGTCGTAACTAAAATTCCTCGTTTCACCTTCGAAAAATTCCCGCAGGCGGATGGTCGTCTGACCACTCAGATGAAGTCTGTGGGCGAGGTGATGGCGATTGGTCGTACTCAGCAGGAATCTATGCAGAAAGCACTGCGTGGCCTGGAAGTAGGTGCGACGGGTTTTGATCCTAAAGTTGATCCTGCGGATGCAGCAGCACGTGACACAGTGATCGCACAGTTGGTAACTCCGCAAGCGGAACGCATCTGGTACGTTGCTGATGCTTTCCGTCTCGGTATGACCGTTGAAGAAGTATTTAACTTCACCAAGATCGACCGCTGGTTCCTGGTGCAGATCGAAGATCTGGTTAAGGAAGAGCAGAAGGTTGCTGAAACCGCGCTGACCGCACTGGATTTCGACGCTGTTTACCGTCTGAAGCGTAAAGGTTTCTCTGACGCTCGTCTGGCTAAGCTGATGGGTATCTCTGAGAAAGCCTTCCGCAAGCACCGTCAGAAACTGAACGTGCGTCCGGTGTACAAGCGTGTTGATACCTGTGCTGCCGAATTTGCTACTGACACTGCGTACATGTACTCCACGTACGAAGAAGAGTGTGAAGCGAACCCGACTGATCGTGAAAAGATCATCGTTCTTGGTGGTGGTCCGAACCGTATTGGTCAGGGTATCGAATTCGACTACTGCTGTGTTCACGCAGCTTTCGCTGCTAAAGAGCTGGGTTACGAAGCCATCATGGTTAACTGTAACCCTGAGACCGTATCCACTGACTACGACACTTCTGACCGTCTGTACTTCGAACCAGTTACTCTGGAAGACGTGCTGGAAATCGTTGAGAAAGAAAAGCCAAAAGGTGTGATCGTGCAGTACGGTGGCCAGACGCCACTGAAACTGGCTAACGAACTGGAAGCCGCTGGTGTACCTATCATCGGTACCTCGCCAGAAGCGATCGACCGCGCAGAAGACCGTGAACGCTTCCAGCAAATGATCCAGCGTCTGGGTCTGAAGCAGCCGGTAAACGCCACGGTAACCTCCGTTGAAGAAGCCGTAACTAAGGCCACCGATATCGGTTACCCACTGGTTGTGCGTCCTTCTTACGTACTGGGTGGTCGTGCAATGGAAATCGTGAACAGCGAAGAAGCGCTGCGTCGTTATATGAACGAAGCGGTTTCAGTGTCTAACGATTCTCCAGTTCTGCTGGATTACTTCCTTAACCGTGCGGTTGAGGTCGATATCGACGCAGTTTGTGACGGAAAAACCGTTGTCATCGGTGCCATCATGCAGCACATCGAGCAAGCGGGTATTCACTCAGGTGACTCGGCGTGTTCTCTGCCTCCATACAGCCTGCCGGCTGACGTGCAGGATCAGATGCGCGAGCAGGTGGCAGCTATGGCAATGGAACTGGGTGTTATCGGTCTGATGAATACTCAGCTGGCATGGCAGGATGGCGAGATCTACGTGATCGAAGTTAACCCACGTGCCTCTCGTACAGTACCGTTCGTATCTAAGTGTATCGGTACGTCACTGGCTGCGATTGCAGCGAAAGTAATGGCGGGTAAATCTCTGGAAGAGCTGGGCTTCACCGCTGAGATCGTACCTCCGTACTTCTCTGTGAAAGAAGCGGTCTTCCCGTTCAACAAGTTCCAGGGTGTTGACCCGATTCTTGGCCCAGAAATGAAGTCCACTGGTGAAGTGATGGGTGCTGGCAAAACCTTCGGCGAAGCTTTCTATAAGGCTCAGCTGGGTGCTGGTGCGAATCTGCCAGAAAGTGGCACGGCATTTATCTCTGTACGTGATGCCGATAAAGAAGGTCTGATTGCAGTAGGTAAAGGCCTGATTGAATGTGGTTTCCGTCTGGTATGTACTGACGGTACTCAGAAGGTTCTTGAAGCGGCTGGCGTTGAGTCTGTACGTGTCAACAAAGTGAACCAGGGTCGTCCGCACATTGTCGATATGATCAAGAACGACGAGATCGATCTGATCATCAATACGACTGACGGTGTGCAGGCGATTAAAGATTCTGCCGATATCCGTCGCAGCGCACTGCAGCACAAAGTGTATTACACCACGACGCTGGCGGGTGCTGAAGCGGTGGTTGAAGCGCTGCGTTCAGAAGGCATGAGCGAAGTCCGTCGTCTGCAGGAGCTGCACGCACTTATCTGAGTGCGTCTGTAAACCTCCGATCTGAAAACCAATGATGCCCGGTACGTATGTTCCGGGCATCTTTTATAACAAAAGGAGTCAGCTAAGATGCAAAAGTATCCGATGACTGTGGAAGGGGAAAAAGCGCTGCGTGATGAACTGCAGCAGCTGAAAACCGTTGAGCGCCCGACTGTGATCGCGGCGATTGCCGATGCGCGTGAGCAC